>NZ_JBLZWV010000047.1:0-168624 GCF_056098905.1 Pseudomonas sp. TSO6
GCTCTGCAGCCCTTTCGCGACGCAAGGCCGCTCCCACAAAGAGGCCGCGTCAGGCTTCGTCGGCCAGGCCTACCTTGAGTAGTGCGCCGTCCTTGTCATCGGTCAGCACATAGATGTAGCCATCCGGCCCAACCCGCACATCGCGGATACGCGCCTTCAAGTCACCGAGCAAACGCTCCTCATGCACCACCTTGTCGCCCTTCAGCTGCAAACGGATCAGCTCCTGTGTCGCCAGTGCACCAATGAACAGGTTGTGGTCCCAGGCCTTGAATGTCGGGCTGTCGTAGAACGCCATGCCGCTGATGCCTGGCGACTTCTCCCACACATGGTGCGGGTCGACCATGCCGTCCACATGCTTGCCCTTGGCCTCGGGGATCGGCAGCAGCGAGTAGTTGATGCCATGGGTCGCAATCGGCCAGCCGTAGTTCTTGCCGGGCTCGGGGATGTTGATTTCGTCACCACCGCGCGGGCCGTGTTCGTGGGTCCACAGCTTGCCGGTCCAGGGGTTGAGCGCGGCACCTTGTTGGTTGCGGTGGCCGAACGACCAGATCTCCGGCCGCACGTTGTCCTTGCCGACGAAGGGGTTGTCCTTGGGCACTTCGCCATCGGGCAAGATGCGCACGATCTTGCCTTGCAGCTTGTCCAGGTCCTGGGCCGTGGGGCGCTGGTTGTTCTCGCCCAAGGCGATGAACAGATAGCCGTCGCGGTCGAATACCAGGCGCGAGCCGAAGTGGTTGCCCACCGACAGCTTGGGTTGCTGGCGGAAGATCACGCTGAAGTTATCCAGCCGGGCGCGGTCTTCGGACAACTGGCCACGGCCGACGGCGGTGCCGGCCTTGCCGTCACTGCCCTCCTCGGCGTAGGACAGGTACACGGTATGGTCCTTGTCGAACGCCGGCGACAACACCACATCCAGCAGGCCGCCCTGGCCCTCGGCCCACACCTTGGGCACGCCGCTGATCGGCGGGCCGACCTTGCCTTCAGCGTTGACCACCCGCAGGTTGCCAGCGCGCTCGGTGACCAGCATGTCCTTGCCGCCCGGCAGAAACGCCAGGGCCCAGGGGTTGCGCAAGCCGTCCGCCAGGGTGCTGACGGTCAACGTGCCTTCTTCGCTGCGAAACTGTTGCTCTGCCGCCGCCTGTGCCAGCAGGGGCATGAGTGCAGCGGCAGTCAGGGTGGCTAGCCAGGTTGCTCTGGGCATGCAGGATTCCTTTCGTATGGGCTCACGGCGCACGCGTGCTGTCGCGGGGCGGCCGGGTCGGTTCCAGGTTTGGGGTTTGTTGCTGCCGACGCAGGTTGTCGCCGTTGCCGATGCCGCGGTTGTCCAGGCTTGGCGTGCGCTGGTACGGGTCGGTGGACGGGCCGCGCACCGGGGGCGTTGCCGGCATGCTGCCCTGACGGCTGTTGGGGTTGGCGCGCTGGATCGGGCTGTTGTAGGGGTTGTTGTTGCCAGCGGCAAGCTGCAAAGGCTGTTGCGGGGCAGCGTGCGCAGGCAGGCACAAGGCCAGGCCAAGGGCCAGGATGGGCAATGTCGGGTTCATGCTTCACCTCCTGTACGAAAATGCCGCGCCTGGTGGGTTTGATAGCCTAAGGCGCGAGGGGTTCGAGACAAAAGTGTGAATTTGGGCGGAGATGATTCCTGATGTTTCAGTATGTGCTCGTGGGGCTGCTTTGCAGTCCATTGCGACGCAAGGCCCTGTAGGAGCAGCCTTGTGCTGCGAATGGGCCGCAAAGCGGCCCCGGATCACTGGCCCTTGTCTACCTTGTGCCGCGCCGCATACAGGCACAGCATCTCCATCGCCAAAGTCGCCCCCGCCAGCGCCGTGATGTCAGCATGGTCATATGCCGGTGCCACCTCCACCAGGTCCATGCCCACCAAGTTGATACCCCGCAGCCCGCCCAGAATTTCCAGCGCCTGCACCGTGCTCAACCCGCCACACACCGGGGTACCGGTGCCAGGCGCATAGGCCGGGTCGAGGCAGTCGATATCGAAGGTCAGGTACACCGGCCGCTCGCCCACGCGCTGGCGAATCGCCGCAATCACCGCCTCGGTGCCCTGACGGTGCACTTGGCGGGCGTCAAGGATGGCAAAGCCCTGGCTGTCGTCATTGGTGGTGCGCAGGCCGATCTGCACCGAGCAGGCAGGGTCCACCAAGCCCTCACGGGCGGCATGCCAGAACATGGTGCCATGGTCGATACGCTTGCCCTCCTCGTCCGGCCAGGTGTCGCTGTGGGCATCGAAGTGGATCAGCGCCAGCGGGCCATGCCGGCGGGCGTGGGCCTTGAGCAGCGGGTAGCTGATGAAGTGGTCGCCGCCCAGGGTAAGCATGGCGCAGCCTGCTTCAAGGATATGCGCGGCATGGGCCTCGATACTGTCTGGCACCGACTGCGGCGTGCCACTGTCGAAAGCGCAGTCGCCATAGTCGATCACGGCCAGGTGGTCGAACGGGTCGAACGCCCACGGCCAGTGCCGGGCCCAGGCCTGTTGCACCGAGGCGGCGCGAATCGCCCGTGGGCCGAAACGCGCCCCTGGGCGGTTGCTGGTGGCGGTATCGAACGGCACTCCACTGACCACCACATCCACACCGCGCAAATCGCGGCTGTAGCGGCGGCGGGAGAAACTGGTAATGCCGGCGTAGGTACTTTCTGCGGCAGTGCCATACAGGCTGTCGCGGGTCATCGCCTGGTCGTTGCTTGCGGCTTGCTCCACGGTCGGGCTCCTTGGTTGTTATCAGTCACTGGCGGCTGCGGAAGGCCGTCCACAGGCGGTTGCGCTGGCGCAGGTCGGCCAGGGCCATGCTGCGGTCGGCAAACAGCCGCTGGCGCACCTCGGCAGGCGGGTAGATGTCTGGGTCGTTACGCACCGCCTCGTCCACCAACGGCGTGGCAGCCTGGTTGGCGTTGGCAAAGAACAGTGTGTTGGTCAGCGCAGCCACCGACTCGGGCTTGAGCATGAAGGCGATGAACGCCCGCGCGGCTTCGGGGTGCGGGGCGTCCTTGGGGATGACCAGGTTGTCCTGCCACACCAGCGTGCCTTCGCGCGGTATGCGGTAGATCAGCTCAAAAGGCTTGTTGGCACGACGGGCCTGGTCGGCAGCCATCGCTGCATCGCCGTTGTAGGTCAGCGCCAGGCACACGCTACCGTTGGCCAGGTCGCTGATCTGCCGGCCATTGGCGACGTAGCTGATCGAGGGTTGCAGCTGGCTCAGCAGCTGCTGCGCGGCGGCCAGGTCATCCTTGTCCTGGCTGTAAGGGTCCTTGCCGAGGTAGTTCAGGGCCACGCCAATCACTTCCTGCGGCGAATCGGGCATGGCGATGCCACAGTCCTTCAACCGGCTGGCGTATTCAGGCTTGAACAGCAGGTCGAGGCTGTCCAGCGGCACGTCGCCCAAGCGCTGGCGCACCGCCTCCACATTCACCCCAAGGCCCAGCGTACCCCAGGTGTACGGCACGGCATGGCGGTTGCCGGGGTCGGCCTCGGCGAGCTTGGCCAGCAGGTCCTTGTCGAGGTTGCTATAGCCGGGCATGGCCTGGGGGTCGAGCGCTTGCAGGGCATTGGCCTTCAGCGCCCGGGCCAGCACGGTCGAGGATGGCACCACCACATCGTAACCACTGCCACCGGTGAGTAACTTGGTCTCCAGCACTTCGGTGGTGTCGAAGGTGTCATACCGCACTTTGTAGCCGGTTTCCTGTTCGAAACGCTGAAGGGTTTGCGGGGCGACGTAGTCGGCCCAGCTGTAGAGGTTGACGACCTTTTCTTCGGCCTGCAGCGGCAGGGCCAGAACCAGGGACAACAGGCACAACGATCGACGCATGACGGACACCTCGGCAAATGGGTGGATGCCGCGAGCATGCCAGCCGGGTTACATTGCAGGAATGGCAAGTTTGCAAAGCTGACATTCATCAGGAGCAATGTAATGCTCGGACAAGTGCACGACCCCGACCTGCACCTGCTGCGGCTGTTCGTCACTGTAGTCGAGGCCGGGGGCTTCAGCGCCGCGCAAGGCGTGCTGGGCCTGAGCCAGCCCACCATCAGCCAGCGCATGGCGCAGCTGGAAACACGCCTTGGCTACCGCCTGTGCAGCCGAGGCAAGGGTGGCTTTCACCTGACGGAGAAAGGCGCGTTGCTGTTGGATGCAGCGCGCGGGCTGCTGCTGAACATCGAGCAGTTTCGCCAGCAGGCCACCGGTGTTGCCGGGCGGTTGCTGGGGACCGTGCGCATCGGCATGGCAGAAAACCAGGACAAAACCGTGAGCCTGAAACTGGCGGCGGCCATTGCCGCATTCCGCACACGAGAGGAATCAGTGCAGCTGGAGCTGATCAGTGCACCGCCGGCGGAGCTGGAGCGGTTGTTGCTGGAGCAGCGGCTGGATTACGCCATCAGCTACTTCTCCGGCAACCAGGCGGCCTTTGATTACCAGCCATTGTTCGAGGAACCGCAACGGCTGTATTGCGGCAAGGGGCATGTGCTGTTCGGCGAATCGGGTGTTGAACTTGAGCGGTTGCTGGAGATGGACCAGGTGCGCCATCCATACCGGTTTCTCAAAGGCGGTGAGCCGTTCCAGAGCCGGCACAGCATGGCTGTGGCGGAGCAGATCGAGAGCGTGCTGACGTTCATTCTGTCAGGGCGGCATATTGGCTACCTGCCCTGCCATTGCGCCCACGCCTGGGAGGCGGAGGGATTGTTGTGGGCGCTGAACCCAGGGCTGGATTTTGTGGTGCCGTTTACCCTGGCCAGGCATCGGGCGCAGGTGACGGGTGAAGCGCAACAGGCGTTTGCCGAGGATTTGCTCGCAGCGTTCGCCTGATGCGCTCCTACAAGGGCCGGGCACGCTTTGGAGAAGGGTTAGTAAGCCATGCTCCAGGTCAGGGTGTAGGTACGCCCGCGCCCTTGGTAGTCATACAGGTACGCCGGGCCGTAGGTCGGCGAATAGAACAGCGTCGCGCGTTGGCCCCAGACCGTGCTGTACTGCTTGTCCAGCAGGTTCTGGATGCCGGCACTGAAGGTGCCGAAGCCGGTGTCCTGGCTGCCCAGCAGGTCGAAGGTGGTGTAACCGTCGATCTCGTGGTCGGCATCGTCCTTCAGGCTGAATGCATGGTTGGCTTGCAGCCGCGCACTGCGGCCATCGCCCTTCCAGCCAACAAATGCAGTGGCCTTGGACAAGGATGCATAGCGGGCATCACGCTTCTTCCAACCGCCGTCGGCAGCCTCTTCCTCGGAGCGGGTCAGGTGCAGGGTACCGCCCGCTTCCCAGCCCGTCTGGAAGTGCCGGGTCAGCGCACCTTCAAAGCCGAAGTCGCGGCTCTTCTGCTCTTCCACGTTGATCGTCAGCGTTTGCGAATCGACGTTGATGATCTTGTCCGACCAGATGTAGTACAGCGCCGCCTGGGCATCCCAGTCCAGGTCGGCATAGCGCCAGCCCAGTTCCACCTGGCGGCTCTTGATGCCGGCCAGCGGGTTGTCGGCCACGCTCAGGCCCGGCTTGCCGTAATACTTGGCAGGGTCTGGCAGGTCGAAACCTTCGCCATAGTTGCTCCATACCTGGTGGCCGTTCTTGAAGTCGTAGATGGCGCCTACGTTAAACAGGTTGACCTGATAATCGTTGCTGCCGCCCGGCACGCCCTTGAAGTCGCTGACGTCGACGTCCATCTGCTGGCGACGGGCACCGCCGGAGAACGTCAGGTTGTCGGTGGCATGCCAGTCCAGCTGGGCGTACACCGACACGCCATCGACCCGGTAGCTGGGGTAGCGCGCGGCCTTGCTGTCCTTTTCCATCTCCAGGCCGCCCGACTCGGACGAGGTCAGGGCGTTGAAGGTGGTCTGCTCGGCATTGAAGCGCTCGCGATCCAGGTCGAGGCCATAGGTCAGCTTCAACGTGTCCCACTGTTTGGCGAACAGGCCCTTGAGGCTGGTGACCTCGAAGTTCTGCTGCGAGGCAGCAAAGTACACCCCGCGCGAGCCGGTGGGCGTGGCGCGGTTGTAGTACGGGAACGGGTAGAAGTTGTCCTCTTCCTTGCGGTACGAGGCCTGCAGGTAGAAATCCTGGCCCAGCACATCGCTGTGGTGGTAATTGGCGTTCAGCAACAAGCGCCGGGTACGCGGCTCCAGGTCGGACGAATAGCCGCTGCGCAGCTCAGCGTCTTCCAGGTCGGATGACGCATTGTAGTTGAGGTTGGGAAAGTAGATCCCCGTGCTGCCGTGGTTGCCCGAATCGTAGTACTGGGCCAGCAGGTCGAGGCTCTGCTGGTCGTTCAGCTGCAAGCCCAGGGTGCCGAGCACGTCGATTGTGCGGTTGTATTGCAGGTCGGTCTGGGTGTTGTCGATGAAGATCTGGTCGCCGGCACCGTCGTAGAAGGCTTCGTTCTGCTCGCCGGAAATACCCAGCCGGGCATTGACCCGCTCGTTGCCGCCGCTGATCGACTGGGCGAAGCGGGTGGCCAGGTCATCGCTGTTGTTGAACCCGCTGCTGGCGCCAAGCTGGGTCTCGAAGCGCGCCGGGCCGGGTTCGCCCTTCTTGGTGACGATGTTGATGATGCCGCCAGTGGCACCACCGCCGTAGATGGCGCTGGCGCCAGACAGCACTTCGACACGCTCGACGTTGAACGGTGAAATGCTGTCGAACTGGCGCGACAGGCCGCGCGAGCTGTTCTGGCTGACCCCGTCGATCATCACCAGCACGTTGCGCCCGCGCATGTTCTGGCCATAGTTGGTACGCCCTTCCGGCGCCAGGTCGAGGCCGGGTACCAGCTTGCCGATGGCTTCTTTCAGGCTGACGCCGCTGTCGATCTGCTCGCGCAGCTGCTGCTGGTCGACTACCCACACAGTGCCGGGAATTTCGCTGATTGCGGTGCTGGTACGCGAGGCCACGCTGACTTCGATCGGCTTGAGGTTGACCGCCTGTGGCGCTGCCTGGGCCTTGCGCAGGGTCACGGTGCGCGCGTCACTGAAGTGCCAGCTCATGCCGCTGCCGGCCAGCAACTGCTGCAGGGCCTGCTCGACGCTGTAGCTGCCGTGCATGGCCGGGCTGGCAAAGCCTGCTGCATCCCCTGTGGTGTACAGCAAGTGCACGCCGGCCTGGTCGGCAAAGGTGGTCAGGGCCTGGTCCAGCGGCTGCGCTGGTAGGTCGAGCTGAACCTGGCGAGCCTGCATCTGGGTTTGTTCGGCAGTGGTTGCGGCCGACGCATGCAACGGGCCGACCAGCATGGCCAGGGCGCTACAGGACATCAGGGCATGGTGAAGAGGACCGCGACTGCGGTGAAAGGGCTTGAGCATCAGAGGCACGAATGAGCTTCCTGACAAGTCGTAAATGAGAATGGGTTGCTGATCAGTCCCACTACGACGATCTGGCTTGCAGGAACTTGCAGTGCCAAATGGAAAATATTTTTATTTCTGTGCCGGCCTCTTCGCAGCACAAGGCTGCTCCTACAGGAATCGCACATGCCTGTAATCGATGGACTCGCCCCCGCCGAGGCATCACAGTGCCACGGTGGCGTTCGAAGAAGCCAACGGCAGCGAGGGCGAGACCATGAAAAAGCATAGTTCGAAGCACGATTCCCTGTCTTCCACCGATGTGGAACTTTGCACAACCATCTGCGTAGACCTGGCCAAACAGGTCTTCCAGTTGGCAGGCGAGGACGCTACTGGTCGGGTGATCTACGAAGAGCGCATCAAATCCCGTCAAGCATTCCATGACTTCTTGACCAGGCTGCCAACGACAGTGGCTGTCTTGATGGAGTGCGGTCCAGGCGCACAAGCCTGGGCCAGGCTGCTGCAGACCAAAGGTAATCCGGTTCGCATCCTGCCTGCGCAACGCGTCGCCGAACACCGCAGCGGCGCGAAGAACGACCGTAACGATGCCCATGCCATTCTGCGTGCAGGTCGCGATACCAGCATTGCCTCCGTACCGATCAAGAGCACCACTGCGCTGGCTATTCAAGCACTGCATCGCATCCGGCGCGGCAACATCAAGCGGCATACAGCGCTGGGCAATCAGATACGTGGTCTGCTGCTTGAGCATGGCGTATCCATGCCTCAAGGCGATGCCGCGATCAGTCAGCAGGTACCGCGGGCGCTTGAGGATGCCTCCTTGCCTCTGCCCGACTTATTGCGCGAGTTGCTTGATGAGCTGCTGACTGACTGGCTGTCTTTAGGTGAACGCATTGCGGCGCTGAGTGGACGGCTCGAAGTGACAGCCCAGCAAGATAAGGTGGCACAGCGGCTGATCACCATTCGTGGCGTTGGTCCAATCATCGCCACGGCGATCGTGGCAAAACAGACCGAACCCAGCCGCTTCGCGAGTGGCCGAATGTATTCCGCCTTCTTCGGTATCGTGCCGGACCAGCACAGTAGCGGAAACAAAATCAGGTTGGGCCGAATGAGCAAGCGAGGTGACGGCTACATACGCAGCCTGATGATCCAGGGCGCGCATGCTGTCTTGAGTCAGCTAAGACCTGATTCCGATCAGCCAGACGATCGCCGCCTCTTGCGCTGGCTATCCCGCCTTGGACGCAAGGAGGCGGCGATCAGACTGGCTAATCGAAATCTGCGCATTATCTGGGCTCTGTTACAGAGCAATCAGGTCTACCAACGCAAACCGAACAACAATCCGGAGGCTGCTATGAGCCTCTGACTAACCGAGCAATGCCACCGGAGCGCTGAGCGCTCCAACCCCTGCTAGTGAACATTGACCCTAGGTAAGACCGTCGCAGACAGATGCCTCTGCTCCTACAGGCCTGACGTAATGGCCTTAATGTAAACGGCACACTGCGAGCTCACCACGATGTTGGCCAGAAGCGAAAAGCTTCCTCGAATAGGCCTGATACATAGATGCAACCGGGTTCCTATGTTCAAAAGCAGCTAGACAATGTGGGCGAGTCCATACATAGGAGCAGCCTTGTGCTGCGAAGAGGCCGGCACAGGCTGATCAATGAACCACAGCCAACCACGGCAGATAAGTAACCTTCAGCCCATACCGCTGCTCAAGCGTGCGCAGCAGTGCCTCCGGCTCGTCCAGGTCAAACACCCCGCTCACCTCCATCGCCGCCAGCTTGCTGTCGGACAGCACGATGCGCCCATGCCGGTAACGCTCAAGCTCCATCAGCACCTGACCCAGCGGCTTGCCGTTGAAGATCAGCTTGCCGCGCTGCCAGGCCATCTGCGCACCGGCATCGGCCGCCACCGCCAGTTCATGTTCGCCGACCTTGGCTTCACCGCGTGCCAACACCACGCGGCCATCGCGACGCACGCTGAAGGTGGCGGCACCACCCTGCACCCGCTCGCCTGCCGTATCGACCACAAACGGCCGCGGATCATCCGTGGCCTCGAACAAGGCCTCACCGGCAGCCAGCACCACACGGCGTTCGTGCTCACTGAACACCACACTCAGCGCACTGGCGCTGTTCAGCGTCACCCGCGTGCCGTCCGCCAGGGTAATCACCTGCCGTTCACCCACAGCGGTGTGGTAGTCCGCCAACAACACCGGTGCCTGCTGCCAACCCGCCACAGCGGCGACCAGCAACACCACGGAGGCCGCCACACCGGCCTGCTTGAGCCAGTCGCGACAATGACGCAGGGCCTGGCCGATATATTTGGCCACCATGCTCTCGGAAACCCCCAGCCGCTGTGCAATCTGCGCCTGGGTCAGGCCTTCGACGCGGTTCAGCAACAACGCCTGGCGGGCATTGTCGGGCAGTTTCAGCAGCGCATCGTCAAGGATTTGCAGGCGCTCACGGGCCAGCAACGTCGCCTCAGGCGCTGGCGCCGGGCAGGTCAGTTCACCGGTCCCGTCACAGTCGTCATGGCTGGCAGCCAGGCGCTGCTCACGGCGCAAGGCATCAATTGCCAGGTTACCGGCCACGCGGAAGATGAAGCTGCGGGCGTGCAGCACCGGCACCGTCTGTTCATCGACTTTCACCAGCTTCAGGTAGGTTTCCTGCGCCACGTCGGCTGCGCGCTGGCGGTCGCTCATGCGCCGCGTCAGGAACTGCAGCAGGTCGTCGTAGTGCTCCTGGAAAGTCGCCAGCAGGCCCGACACGGGTGACGTCAGCATGGGTTTGGGCACTGCCAGCAGGATGAGTTATCGGGCGTTAATGAGAAACAGTATCTTTCATCTGCAAGGAGACTTTCAACGCCGACGCGCATTTGCCACACTGGCGGTTCGCTCACTCTGGCAAGGTCGCCCGCAATGACTGCCCGCCTGCACCGCTGTAGCCGCCTGTTTCTCGTCCTGCTGATGGCGTATGGCCTGGGTGCCTGCGCACTGTTCCAGCCACGCGACCCGGTCAACATCAGCGTGATCGGCATCGAGCCGCTGCCCGGCCAAGAACTGGAACTGCGCATGGCGGTAAAAATGCGCGTGCAAAACCCTAACGAGTCGCCGATCGACTACAACGGCATTGCCCTGAACCTGGAAGTGAACGGCCAGCCGCTGGCCGCCGGGGTCAGCGACCAGCAGGGGCACATTGGCCGCTATGACGAAGCGGTGATCGTGGTGCCGGTGAGCATCACGGCGTTTTCCTTCCTGCGCCAGGCCTATGGGCTGGGCACGGTGGACTCACTGAAGGGTTTGCCCTACAAGCTGCGCGGCAAGCTGGCGGGCGGGTTGCTGGGAACCGTGCGCTTTACTGACGAGGGCAAGCTGGACCTGCCAAAAGGCGCGACCTGGTAAACACCCGCCAGGGGTATTCAGCGGCTGGCGCTGGCGGCGGCCATCAGCTTGTTGACTTCGCTGCGCACCATGCTGGCGTATTCGGGCGGCGACATGCCCTCCAATTCGGCGCGCACCCACTCGGCCCATTTACCCTTGCGCCGGGGCTTTTCGGCGATAAGCCGGGCCGCATCGCCCTTGGCCTTGCCTAGGCTGCTCTGCCACATCTCGAACAGCCGCGCCTTCTCTGCCTCGATCTGCGCCCGTTCCTCGAAGCTCATGTTGGCCAGATTGAAACTCATGAAGGTACCTGCAAGTTTGAAAATGGCCGCTATCTTACACCCAGGCAACGCAACATCGGAAAGCCACCGCAACTTTCCCGACGCAGCGGCATCCATTGTTCACACCACCCCATCAACGAGGACGAGTTCATGGCCCGTAAAAACGCCACACTGGCGGACAGCGATCAGATCAAGGACCAGGTATTCAGCGAACTGCAATCGCTGATCGAAGAATCGGAAAAGCTGCTGAACGACAGCGCCGCCCTGGTCGGCGAAGAAGCAGAAACCCTGCGAGCGCAGGTCAGCCTGAAACTGAAACAGGCACGCCAGGCCGCTGGCACTATGCGCGACAAAGCGCAACCGGTGGTGGACGCCACCCAGGACTACATCGGCGGCCACCCTTGGCAGACCGTCGCCATTTCCGCCGGCCTGGGGCTGGTGGTGGGCCTGCTGCTGGGGCGGCGCAACTGAAGCCTGGGCCGCCTGGTGCGAATCAGGCGGCCAGCGCTTGCGGGATACCGCTGTGGAAGCGCAGTTCCTGGTCCGGAGACTGGATCAGCTCCATTTCTGCAACGCGCACCAGTTCAATCCGGCGGGCGATGTCCGCCTCATCACCGTAGTTGTGCGCCAGTTTCAGGTAGCCCTGGTAATGGCGCGCTTCGCTTTTCAGCAAGCCGTGATAGAAGCGGCCCAATTCTTCGTCCAGGTGCGGCACCAGCGCGGCAAAGCGCTCGCAACTGCGTGCCTCGATGAACGCCCCCACCACCAGCGTGTCCACCAGCTTGACCGGCTCGTGGGCGCGCACCAGGCGGCGCAGCCCCGAGGCATAGCGGCCCGCCGACACCGGCCGCAGTGGCACGCCACGGCGCTTCATCAGGCGCAGCACCTGTTCGTGGTGCACCAGCTCCTCGCGGGCAAGGCGCGACATCATGTTGATCAGGTCGAGGTGGGTGTTGTACTTGGCCATCAGGCTCAAGGCCGTGCTCGCGGCCTTGAATTCGCAGTTCTTATGGTCGATCAGCAGGGTTTCCTGGTCGGCGAGCGCCGCTTCGATCCAGGCGTCTGGCGTCGGGCAGCCAAGAAAGGCATCGATTTCGGGGATCAGAGACATAAGCGTGCAACCACACAGAACAGGCAGGGCCGGCGATTATACCGGCGGCGGCGGGCGGCGCCAGTGACTATGCTTGTTGATGTACATCAAGCGCCAACGGGGGGCGCGCCGTCTATAGTCAGGCATTGGTCGCCACCTTTGAAGGGAGCTAACGCCCATGCAAGCCGTCCGCAGCATTCTCGTCGTCCTCGACCCCGAGCACGCCCACAGCCGGGCGCTGACCCGGGCCAAGCTGATTGCCGGCGTCACTGGCGCACGCCTGCACCTGCTGATGTGCGACAAAAAGCATGACCACACTGCACTGCTTAGCCTGCTGAGTAGCCAGTTGCACGATGACGGGTACGACAACGTCACCCACGAGGAGGCCTGGCGCGACAACCTGCACGACACCATCATCTATGTACAGCAGGCCGAGGGCTGCGAGCTGGTGATCAAGGAACACCGCCCGGACAACCCGCTGAAAAAAGCCTTGCTCACCCCCAGTGACTGGAAGCTGCTGCGCCAGTGCCCGTGTACCGTGCTGATGGTCAAGAGCGAACGGCCGTGGACTGGTGGCAAGATTCTGGCCGCGGTGGACGTGGGCAACCAGGACGAAGACCATCGCCGCCTGCATGCCAGCATCATCGACCATGGCTTCGAGATTGCCAAACTGGCCAAGGGCGAACTGCATGTCATCAGCGCCCACCCGTCGCCAATGCTGTCGGCCTCCGACCCGACCTACCAGCTGAGCGAGACCATCGAACAGCGCTACCGCGAAGCGTGCAAGGCGTTCCAGGCCGAGTACGGCATCAGCGAAGAATGCCTGCATGTGGCCGAAGGGCCGGCGGATGTGCTGATTCCGCATACCGAGAAGAAGCTCGAGGCGGTGGTGACGGTGATTGGTACGGTGTGCCGCACGGGGATTTCCGGGGCGTTGATTGGCAATACTTCGGAGGTGGTACTGGATGCGCTTGAGGGGGATGTGCTGGTGCTCAAGAGCGAAGAAGCCATCGCCTACCAGGCCGAACTAGCCCGCGGCTGACGCAAGTTCCACAATCGGCGCGGTCCCTGTAGGACCGCGCCAATCCGCTACAGCATCGCCTCCAGCACCTTCGGGTCCAGCCCCTCTCCTGCATTGGCCTCGATCCATTCTGCCAGCTGCCGGCGCATGGCCGGCGTCCAGAAGCTTTGCAAATGCTGGCGCACCCCTTGCACCGCCAGCGCCCGGTTTGGCTCGCTGTCGAAGTAATGGGCAATCTGGTTGGCCATCTTGACCAGGTTATCGCTGCTCATCGGCGCACCTCGGCTTTCTCCGATGTACGGCGTTCCTTCAGCAGGCGCCGCTGTTCGTCACTGAAATCCTGATAGCGCTTTTGCCACTCCGATGGCTGGAACACTTTCACCACCTCCACTGCCGTCACCTTGTATTCGGGGCAGTTGGTGGCCCAGTCGGAGTTGTCCGTGGTGATCACGTTGGCCCCCGACTCGGGGAAGTGGAACGTGGTGTACACCACCCCCGGCGCTACCCGCGCACTGACCTTGGCACGCAGCACGGTCTGCCCCGCGCGGCTGCCGATGCCCACCCAGTCACCGTCCTGGATACCGCGGCTTTCGGCGTCGGTCGGGTGGATTTCCAGGCGGTCGGCGTCATGCCAGGCAACGTTGCCGGTACGCCGGGTCTGGGCACCGACGTTGTACTGGCTGAGGATGCGCCCGGTGGTGAGCAGCAACGGGTAACGGTTGTTGACCTTTTCGTCGGTGGGCACATAGCCGGTGAGCATGAAGCGGCCCTTGCCACGCACGAACTGGTCGATATGCATGGTCGGCGTGCCATCCGGCGCGGCGTCGTTGCACGGCCACTGCAGGCTGCCATGGCGGTCGATTTCGGCGTAGCTGACGCGGCGGAAGGTCGGCGTCAGGCGGGCAATCTCGTCCATGATCTCGGACGGGTGGCGGTAGTTCATCGGGTAGCCCAAGGCGTTGGCCAGGGCTACGGTCCCTTCCCAGTCAGCCTTGCCGGCCAGCGGCTCCATCACCTTGCGCACCCTCGAAATGCGCCGCTCGGCGTTGGTGAAGGTACCGTCCTTTTCCAGGAACGAGCTGCCCGGCAGGAACACATGGGCGAATTTGGCCGTTTCGTTGAGGAAGATGTCCTGCACCACCACACATTCCATGGCGCGCAAGGCCGCCGTGACGTGCTGGGTGTTGGGGTCGCTCTGGGCGATATCCTCGCCCTGGCAGTAAAGGGCCTTGAAGCTGCCGTCCAGCGCTGCCTCGAACATGTTGGGGATGCGCAGGCCCGGGTCAGGCTGCAAGGTCACGCCCCAGGCGCGCTCGAACTCGGCGCGCACGCCCTCGTTGGAAATATGCCGATAGCCGGGCAGCTCGTGGGGGAACGAGCCCATGTCGCACGAACCCTGCACGTTGTTCTGCCCACGCAGCGGGTTCACCCCTACCCCTTCACGGCCGATATTGCCGGTGGCCATGGCCAGGTTGGCGATACCCATCACCGCAGTGCTGCCCTGGCTGTGCTCGGTCACGCCCAGGCCGTAGTAGATGGCCGCGTTGCCACCGGTGGCATACAGGCGCGCCGCGGCGCGGATCTGCTCGGCGGGCACGCCACAGACCGGGCCCAGCACCTCGGGGGCGTTGTCTGCCTGGCTGACGAAGTCGCGCCAGCGGGCAAAGTCTTCGGTTTCGCAGCGGGCATCGATGAAACGCTGGGCCAGCAGGCCCTCGGTGACGATCACGTGGGCCAGGGCGTTGAGCATGGCCACGTTGGTGCCAGGGCGCAGTTGCAGGTGCAGCTCGGCGCGGGCGTGCGGCGAGTCGACCAGGTCGATGCGCCGTGGGTCTATCACGATCAGCCGCGCGCCCTGACGCAGGCGGCGCTTGAGCTGCGAGCCGAACACCGGGTGAGCGTCGGTGGGGTTGGCGCCAATCACCAGCACCACGTCTGCCTGCATCACCGAATCGAAGCTTTGCGTGCCGGCCGACTCACCCAGGGTCTGCTTGAGGCCATAGCCGGTGGGCGAGTGGCACACCCGCGCGCAGGTATCGACGTTGTTGTTGCCAAACGCCGTACGCACCAGTTTTTGCACCAGATAGGCTTCTTCGTTGGTGCAGCGGCTGGAGGTAATGCCACCGATGGAATCGCGCCCGTACTTGAGCTGGATGCGGCGGAACTCGCTAGCAGCGTAGGTTACCGCTTCGTCCCAGCTCACTTCCTGCCACGGGTCCTCCAGGCGCTTGCGGATCATCGGCTTGGTGATGCGATCCGGGTGGGTGGCATAGCCCCAGGCAAAGCGGCCCTTGACGCAGGCGTGGCCGTGGTTGGCGCCACCGTTCTTGTCCGGGACCATACGCACCAGCTGGTCGCCTTTCATTTCGGCGCGGAACGAACAACCGACCCCGCAGTAGGCGCAGGTGGTGATAACCGAACGCTCAGGCTGACCAAGCTGCACCAGGCTCTTTTCCGTCAGCGTCGCGGTTGGGCAGGCCTGTACGCAGGCGCCGCACGACACGCATTCGGAAGCGAGGAAGTTATCGCCGCCCGCTGCCGCCACCCGCGACTCGAAACCGCGGCCGGTGATGGTCAGGGCGAAGGTGCCCTGGATATCTTCGCAGGCGCGCACACAGCGGCTGCAGACGATGCATTTGCTGGGCTCGTAGTCAAAATACGGGTTGGAAACATCCTTCTTCTCGGCCAGGTGGTTGGCGCCGTCGTAGCCGTAGCGCACCTCGCGCAGGCCCACCTGGCCGGCCACGGTCTGCAGCTCGCAGTTGCCGTTGGCCGAGCACGTCAGGCAGTCCAGCGGGTGGTCAGAAATGTACAACTCCATCACATTGCGGCGCAGGCCGGCCAGGCGTGGCGTTTCGGTACGCACCACCATGCCTTCGCTGACCGGCGTGGTACAGGACGCCGGGTAGCCGCGCATGCCTTCGATCTCCACCATGCACATGCGGCATGAGCCGAAGGCTTCGAGGCTGTCGGTGGCACACAGTTTGGGGATGCTGGTGCCGAGCATGGCCGCAGCGCGCATTACCGAGGTGCCGGCAGGTACGCTGATCGCGCGGCCATCGATGCTCAGGCTGACCTGCACTTCGCTGTCACGGGCCGGGGTGCCGAAGTCGCTACTTTTATCAGAAGCGGGGTCGAAGAAATTGATCACTGCGCGGCCTCCGTGGTGGTCAGCCCAAAATCGGCGGGGAAGTACTTGAGGGCGCTGGCCACCGGGTAGGCAGTCATGCCGCCCATGGCGCACAGCGAGCCGTACTGCATGGTGTCGCAGAGGTCGCGTAGCAACAGGGCCTGGTCGTGGCGCTCGGTGAAATCAGTCGTTGCGATCAACCGGTCGACCACCTCCATGCCACGGGTGGAGCCGATGCGGCATGGGGTGCACTTGCCGCAGGATTCTTCGGCGCAGAACTGCAGGGCGAAGCGCGCCATGCTGGCCATGTTCAGGGTGTCGTCGGCCACCACCACACCGCCGTGGCCGAGCATCGCGCCCATGGCGGCGAAGGCTTCATAGTCCAGCGGGGTGTCGAAGTGGCTGGGGGGTACCCAGGCGCCGAGCGGGCCGCCGACCTGCGCAGCCTTCAGCGGCCGGCCACTGGCCGTACCGCCGCCGTAGCCCTCCACCAGCTCGCGCAGGGTCAGGCCGAACGCACGCTCCACCAGGCCGCCCTGGCGGATATTGCCGGCCAGCTGGAACGGCATGGTGCCCAGCGAGCGGCCCATGCCGAAATCGCGATAGAACGCTGCGCCCTTGGCCAGGATGATGGGCACGGAAGCCAGGGTGAGCACGTTGTGCACCAGCGTGGGCAGGCCGAACAGGCCTTGCAGCGCGGGCAGTGGCGGCTTGGCGCGGACGATGCCACGCTTGCCTTCGATGGACTCGAGCAGCGCAGTTTCTTCGCCGCAGATATAGGCGCCGGCACCCACCCGCACATCAAGGTCGAACGCCTGGCCGCTGCCGGCAACGTCAGTGCCGAGGTAGCCGGCCTCACGCGCGATGGCACAGGCCTGGTCCAACACGCGAATGGCATCCGGGTATTCCGAGCGCACATAGATGTAGCCCTTGTCGGCCCCCACGGCGAGGCCTGCAATGATCATGCCTTCGATCAGCAGGAAGGGGTCGCCTTCCATCAGCATGCGGTCGGCGAACGTGCCTGAGTCGCCCTCGTCGGCGTTGCATACCACGTACTTCTGCCCAGCCCCGGCGTCGCGCACGGTGCGCCACTTGATGCCGGCCGGGAACGCCGCACCGCCACGGCCACGCAGGCCGGAGTCGAGCACGGCCGCGACCACTTCGGCACCGTTCAGGGCCACGGCCGCTTCAAGGCCGGCGAAGCCACCATGGGCGCGATAGTCGTCCAGCGACAACGGGCGGGAGATGCCGGCGCGGGCGAACAGCAACCGCTGCTGGGTTTTCAGGTAAGGGATTTCTTCGACCAGCCCCAACGCCAGCGAGTGGCCACCTGGCTCACCGGCCAGGGCGTCGAGCAATGCCGGCACGTCTTGTGGGGTAACCGGGCCGAAGCCCAGGCGCCCTTGCGCACTGTCGCACTCGATCAGCGGCTCCAGCCAGTACAGCCCGCGAGCGCTGGTGCGCTGGATATCCAGCGGCAACTGGCGGCGCTCGGCCTCGCGCTGCAAGGCCTCGGCAACCTGGTCGGCCCCCACGGCACGGGCCACCGAATCGCACGGGATGTAGAGTTTCAGCATGCGGCGTCCTCCCGGCAAGCGTTTACCAATGCACGCAGGCGCTCAGGGGTAAGCCGCGCATGCACCTGGCCGTCCAGCTCCAGGGCCGGCGAGCAGGCGCAGGCCCCCAGGCAGTACACCGGGCGCAGGCTGATGGCACCGTCGGCGCTGGTGCCATGGTCGTCCAGTGCCAGCTGATCGCGCAGTTGCGCGGCCAGGGCCTCGGCGCCACGGCTCTGGCACGACTCGGCGCGGCACAGGCGCAAGGTGTGGCGCGCCGGTGGCGCTGTACGAAAGTCGTGGTAGAAGCTGATCACCCCGCGCACTTCAGCCAGGCTGAGGTTCAGGGCATGGGCAATTTCGGGGACAGCAGCATCGGGGATGAAACCGATGTCGTGCTGGATGGCATGCAGGATAGGCAACAAGGCACCGGGTGCGTCCTTGTCACGGGCCAGAATGCGCTGGATCACGGGCAGGTGGAGCAGTTCATCAGGCATACAGCGGACCTCGGCATCACGGACCCCGCCTGAATTGTTGTGGGGGCAGGTATCCGGCGTGTTCTGCTGCGGCGCGTCGGCCACGTCACGGTTGCGCGGCGTCGACGGCCTCCTTGCCCACGGCCGCGCATCTGCGCACGCTGGTCCGAAGGCATCCTGCAAGCATGGCACTTGTGGCGCCAGGGGGTTGCGTGCGAACGACCAGGCGCATCCTGAAACCGACGCCAAGTGTTACGACCCCTGCACGGTATGCGGGATTTTAGAGCAGTACAGGTGCTTCGATGACTACCCCAGGCTAATGCCCGGCGAGAGCAGCCTTGCCTAGGCGCCACCGGCCGGGAAGGCGCGCAAAGCGCCCCCGGTAATTCGGCACAGGCCTCAGGCCACTGCCTTGTCTACGCTGCGCTTGGCTTCCAGCTCACGCACCAGCGGCAACACGTGCTCACCAAAGTACGCCACCTCCTCCTGGAAATGCAGGAAGCCGGACAGGATCAAATCCACCCCGACTGCCTTCAGCGCAACGATGCGCTCGGCAATTTGCTTAGGCGTGCCGATCAGGTTGGTCTTGAAGCCATCGTTGTACTGCACCAGGTCCTCGAAGCTGGATTTGGCCCAGTTGCCCTCGCCCTCAGGGCTGGCTGCCCCGGCATGCTTTACCTCGTGGCCGAACGCCCGCACTGCCTCGGGGTTGGCCTTGTCGATGATCTCCTGCAACACCGCCCGCGCCTCTTCCTCGGTGTCGCGGGCAATGATGAAGGCATTCACCCCCACCTTGACCGAGTGGCCGTTGGCTGCGGCCTTGGCGCGGATATCATCGACCTGGGCCTTGATCCCTTCCACGCTGTTGCCGTTGGTGAAGTACCAGTCCGACACCCGCGCGGCCATGTCCCGCGCCGCACGCGAACTGCCGCCCTGGAAGATCTCGGGGTGCGGTTGCTGCAGTGGCTTGGGTTTGAGGTTGTAGTTACGGAAGCGATAGAAGTCGCCGTTGAAGGTGAAGTTGTCCTGCGTCCAGATGCCCTTGAGCGCGCGGATGAACTCCTCGGAACGGCGATAGCGTTCGTCGTGGTCCAGCCACGGCTCACCAATGGCGTGGAACTCGCCCTTGAACCAGCCCGAGACCACGTTGATGGCGATGCGGCCATTGGTGAACTGGTCGATGCTGGCCAACTGCTTGGCCGCCAGCGCCGGGTTCCACGGCCCTGGCAGGATGGCGGCGATGACCTTGAGCTTTTCCGTGGCAGCCAGCAGCGCGTGGCTGATGGTGACCGACTCATGCTGGTTGTCGGCACCATAGCCGGCGGTGAAGCGGATTTGCGACAGGGCGTAGTCGAAGCCGGCTTTTTCAGCGATTTGCGCAAGCTTGCGGTTGTAGTCGATGTCCCAGCTGGTGCGCTGCTCGATGGTGCTGACCACCAGGCCACCGCTGACGTTGGGGACCCAGTAGGCGAACTTGAGTGGGGCGTGGCTCATGGGGAGGCTCCTTGAGAATCCTTGGGGTTCAAGGAGGCAGGAGCAGCAAGCATGCCAACGGCTGGATTGCTTTACTTTCAACGGGTTAATGGAATTAGTCGGCGATGTTGACTGCATGTGGTCAAACACGCTGTCGGATCACTGTTGCCTGCGCAACATCGCCGCTTGCGACTAGCTCAGCGGTTTTTTGCGCATGCCGATGTGAGCGTCATCCATCAGGGCCTTGATCGCAATCAAACCCTGACTACAAAGCCAACTGCGCCAGCCGCTGCAGGGCCAGAATCACTTCCTCGTCCCGCTCTTCCAGTACATCCGCCTGGATAAGAGCGATTACAGCCTTCAACAACTCGGTCTGGTTCACACCTGTTCGTTGTTGCAGCGCAAGCATGTCCTGCGCCATGTGCGGGTTGACCTTCATCGACAACCGTCGAGTAGCACTGGAACGCGCGAGCCCACGCTGCTCTCGCTGTTCATCCAGGGCCTGGACGAATGTTTGATGCGCAGCCTGCAATTGCCCACCCTGCTGCACCTGCGCCAGTTGCTGAAAATAGTACGCAAGAAACAACTTGCGCAGATTGGCGCCCGCCTCGCGACTGACCGCATGCATAGCCGCATCCAGCACATCCAGGTAGACCGCTGGTAAACGTGCCTCGATAGACTTGAGCTGCTGGTTGCGCGCCTCGTGAATGGCTGGTGTGGATTGCGGTGGAAGCGCGACCACGCCATCGCAACGGGTACACACGCCCACCAATATGTCCCTGGCCATACCCTTGCCATCGCTGAACGGTACATCCCGGCGGGCATAGCGAGTGGTCACCACTGCCTGGCAGTGCTCGCACAGTGCTTTTCCGCTATCCCCTTCGAACAGAATCTTCATGATCTGGGTACTCCCGCTGATTCAAGCGCAGCTATCTCTGCGCTTCTCTGAACCCAATTGTCATACATCATCGCTGCCATTACGAAATTTATCGTACATCCCAGTATGGAATCTACCGCTTGCGAAGCCAAAGCGACCAGCGGCACGCCTACAGGTTCGGGCGAAGACTCAACGCTTTTATGTTTGCTGGCGGCTGCCGCTATACGCGTATGCGTTAGGCAACCCGATGTCATACACCGCGTCGCATTCTTCGCGGGTGAACCCGCTCCCACAGCTACGGCGCAAGGTCCGGGGTCGCCACTCCCATGTGCCATCCATTGAGGCCCAACCGCGCGAGAGTGAAGAAGCATGAAACATTATTTATCAATATATCTTCTCATTTGACGTAGATTCTCATTCGCACAAAATCTGTAACCTTTTTACCAGCTTCCCGCCTCAGGAATTCCCCGTGAAACGTCATCTCCCTGCCCGCCTCCTGCTGGTCGGCGCATGCAGCGCCATGCCTGCCGTTCATGCCGCCGACAACCTCACCCTGCCCGCGACCCAGATCGACAGCACGAGCGAAGTGGTGGATGGCGTGAGCCAGGGCTACGAAGGCAGGGCTTCATCCAGCACCACCAAACTGGGCCTGACCGACAAGCAGACCCCGCAGGGCGTGACAACCATCACCCGCCAGGCGCTGGACGATTTCAAGATCACCGGTATCAAGGACGCACTGCGCGCAGCACCGTCGGTAACCGTCGAGCAAACCGAAACCGACCGTACCGAATTCACTTCGCGCGGTTTCGACATCAATACCTTCGAATACGACGGTACGGGCATGCCCTTCGTAAGCAGCACGCTGGTAGGTGATCAGGACCTGGCCGAGTACGAGCAGATCGACGTGTTGCACGGCGCCAATGGCTTGATGAGCGGTGCCGGCAACCCGTCGGCTACGGTCAACTTCGTGCGTAAACGCCCGACAGATACCTTCCAGGCGCAGGTCGACACCAGCGTCGGCTCGTGGGACAGCCGCCGTATCGACGTCGATGTTGCAGGCCCGCTGACCGACAGCGGCAATGTGCGCGGCCGCTTCATCTACTCCCACGACAAGGGCAACTCATGGATGGACCGCTACAGCCACGAGCGCAACGCTGCTGCCGGCCTGCTGGCGTTCGATGTGTCCGACGCCGACACCGTGACTGTGGGCTTCTCCCAGCACAACAGTGATTCCAACGGCAGCACCTGGGGCAACCTGCCACTGGTGGACAACGACGGCAATGCCATCCACTACAGCGGGCGCAGCAACAGCATCGGCCAGCCGTGGACCTACTGGAACCTGCACACCCAGCGGGCCTTCGTCGAGCTGAAGCATGATTTCGGCAATGACTGGAACGCCACGCTCACGGCCACCGGGCAGCAGGAAAAGCAGAACACCAACATGCTTTATGTAGGTGGCGTCTCTGGTGATGTTGCCGACGCGTATGCCAACCACACCCGCAGCGAGGCTCACCAGCTGCTGGGCGAGGCCAAGGTGCAAGGCCCGTTCAGCCTGTTCGGTCGCGAGCACCAGCTGACCTTCGGGGCCGCGTACGGCCGCACGCACCAAAAAGGCCAGGAGTACGACGAAGACCTGGAGCATGGCAGTTTCTTCAACACTTCGTTCTCGGGCATCCTGGCGGGCAATACGCCTATGCCCTCGTTTGGCGTCACCAGTGACGACCTGGCGCAGAACTTCCAGGACACGCAAAAAAGCGTATTCGCCGGTGCGCGCTTCAGCCTGACCGATAACCTGCACTGGATAGCCGGTGCACGCATGCTCAGCGCCGACGGTAAGGGTGAGAGCTACGGTTCAGAACACTCCACGCGCGCCCATGGCAAGGTCACGCCCTACACCGGCCTGGTCTACGACCTGAACGAGGCATGGAGCATCTACGGCAGCTGGACCAAGATCTACAACCCGCAATACAACGTGGTCGGTACCGACGGCAAGTTGCTCGACCCACTGGAAGGCAAGAGCATGGAAGTGGGCGTAAAAGGCAGCGTGATGGACGAGCGCCTGCACCTGACCGCTGCGCTGTTCAAGACCGAGCAGCGCAACGTGGCCGTGGATGCCGGATTCGACGGGGTTCAGGAGGTTTACACTCCGGGCGACTTCAAGAGCCACGGCGTAGAGCTGCAGGCGTCCGGCGAAGTGGCGCCAGGGCTCGACCTGCTCGCCGGCTACACCTATGTACGTATTGACGATGACAACGGCGAGCGTGCGCGCAAATATGTGCCGGCCCACAGCTTGCGCGGCATGGTCACTTACCGCTTGCCGACCCTGCCACAGATGAAGGTTGGCGCCCGTGTCAGCTGGCAGACCGGCGTCGAGAACGACACCAACAGCGCCATCCACCAGAACGCCTACGGTCTGGTTGACCTGATGACCAGCTACGACATTGACAGCAACTGGAGCACGTCGCTGAACCTGAACAACGTCACCGACCGCAAATACCTCCTGTCGCTGTACAACAACGCGACAACCGCCAGCTACGGTGCGCCCCGCAACCTGACGGCTTCGGTGACCTGGAAGTATTGACCCCGCCCGTGTGTAGCGGCGCACTGTACGGCATCCAGTGATGGCCCTGGCGCCATTCAGGTAAGCTCAGCCCCTGCAATGCAACCATCAAGGACGGTACCCATGCATTCACTGACTGACGAGCAGGTACTGGCGATCATCCGCGAGAACCCGGTAAACCGGGCACTCCTGGCGCTGATGGCAAGGCTGGAGATCCCCCACTGCATGCTGGTGGCAGGCGCCCTGTTCCAGACCTTCTGGAACCACCGCGCAGGGCTGCCTGCCGGCTGGGGTATCAAGGACTATGACATCGCCTATTTCGACGCCGACGTGTCTTGGGAGGCAGAGGACCAGGTTATCACCAGGGTGCAGCAGGCCTGCGCGCACTTGGGCGTCAACGTGGAGGTGCGCAACCAGGCCCGCGTCCACCTGTGGTACCAGGGGAAATTCGGCGGTGCTTACTCGCCATTGCTCAAGGTCACGGATGGCATCGACCGCTACCTGATCCGCTCGACCTGCCTTGGGGTTGATGTGTGCACGGGCACGTTGTACAGCACCCATGGCCTGGATGACCTGCAGCATGATCTGCTGAACATGAACGAGCTGAACCCACGGCCAGGCTTGTTCAGGGAGAAAGCCGCCAGCTACCGGGAGCGTTGGCCATGGCTTGTCTTGGTCGAGTGACCAGGATGCTCATGCTAGTGCCCGGTTTTCGACCCGCCGAACCAGTCACTGCGTGTCATCTCCCATACCTCGACCTGCATTGGCCCAGAAACAAAATATCCATCACGGGTACTCACCCTACGCATGCCTTCATGCTCTGAAACCTTGCGCGAGGCATGGTTGGCAACGGCTTTGGGAACCTGCATGAGCGGGCGTGACAACGCCTCGAACCAATAGGCGTTGATGACCCTGCAGGCTTCGCGCATGTAGCCCATGCCCCACCACTGCGGCGCAAGCCAGAAGCCTCTGTTGTTTCCAGGCTGCTCATGCAAACTGATACTGCCAATGGTGCACTCAGCCTCGTTGCGCAGGCGGATCATCCAGTGCCATTCACGGCCCGCAGCCATGGCAGGCAGGGCGATATCCCGCACATAGACCAGCGCACCGTCTTCCGGATATGGCCATGGGACGCGACGATCGAGGTAGCGGACAACTTCCCATTGCGGGAACAATTTCTGGATTGCAGGTGCATCCTGCAGCCGCAGGGGCGTGAGTACAAGGCGATCGGTATACAGCGTCGGCAGGCAATCCATGGCATTCGTTCCTGGGCATCCTTGTGGAAGCTTCTGATAGTCTGCGATGGGTCGTTTCTTGTCGAGCGGGACAACAGCTTACCTATGTGAACTGCATCCAAACGCCTCTCAGCTGAACACCCAGAGCACGCGGGTGGGCTTGTCGGTGAGGTTGGCGTAGCGAAAACTGGCGTGGGGTTGCAGTTGAAAACTGTCACTGGCGCGCAGCGTAACCGGCTCGCCGCCACCCAGCCACACAGTCAGCTCGCCTTCGAGCACGAAGCAGCCCTGCTCCGAGCTGTCGTCCAGGTACTCCTCGCCACTGCTGGCGCCCGGTTCCAGGTGGCTATCGAGCATGGAGAAGGCGCCCGTTATCGTAGGGGATGCCAGCACATCGGTGATGCCACCGGCCAGGTGAAGCGTGCGCCGCTCGTGAGGGCGGGTGACCCAGTCGAGCTCGCGGGGCTTGTCCAGTTTGTAAAAGTAAGCGGTCGAGACGCCGAGCTCTTCGCTGATGGCTGTGAGGTCGGCCACGGTCGGGCGCGACACGCCCCGTTCGACCTGGGACAGAAATCCCACCGAACGGCCGATACGCTGCGCCAGCTCGCCCAGCGTCAGGCCTTTGAACTTGCGCAGGTCGCGAATCAGTACTGCCAGGCCTTCGATTTCTTCGTGCACTTTCATAGTTGAATCGCGACTTTCGGACGGGAAAATAATGCCCTGAAAAGTACATGATTCATCTCACAAAGCAAATTGCTTGAAGGATTTGCTGCCTGTGAGGCAAGCAATCTGGGGCCGCCTTGCGGCCCATCGCCGGCAAGCCAGCTCCCACAGGTACAGCGCTGGCTTGAAGTTGGCGCAGCACTTTGGGGCCTTCCAGATTGCCGGGGCTGCTGTGCAGCCCATCGCCGGCAAGCCGGGCTCCCACAAGTACGGTGCCAACCTCAAGCATTGCGCTGGCCCTGTGGGAGCGGGTTCACCCGCGAAGAATCCAACCCGGTGTATGGCACCGGCTTTGCCGGTGTTCACGGCTAAAGCCCACACAGGTAGAGCGCATGTCTCAAGAACAGCGCGGTCCCTGTGGGAGCTGGCTTGCCGGCGATAGGCTGCGCAGCAGCCCCGGTGTATTCAGCAAACAGCCTCATAGGTCAGGTCCAGGCACTTGCGGGCTTTTTCCACCAGCTCGTCGATCTCTTCGATGCTGATCACCAGCGGCGGCGCGATGATCATGGTGTCGCCCACGGCGCGCATGATCAGGCCGTTGTCGAAGCAGTGCTGGCGGCAGATCATGCCGACACCTTTGCCTTCGTACCGGGCGCGGGTGGCCTTGTCTTTCACCAGCTCGATTGCGCCGAGCATGCCCAGGCCGCGCACTTCGCCTACCAGCGGGTGGTCAGCCAGTTCGCGCAGGCGTTGTTGCAGATAAGGCGCAGTTTTATCGTGCACCTGCTGGATGATCTGCTCATCACGCAGGATGCGCAGGTTCTCCAGGCCCACCGCAGCCGCCACCGGGTGGCCAGAATAGGTGAAGCCGTGGTTGAAGTCGCCGCCTTCGCTGATGACCTTGGCCACTTCGTCACGCACGATCACCCCGCCCATGGGGATGTAACCAGAGGTCAAGCCCTTGGCAATGGTCATCAGGTCGGGCTTGAGGTCGTAGTAGTCGGTACCGAACCACTCACCGGTGCGGCCAAAACCGCAAATCACTTCGTCAGCAACGAACAGGATGTCGTACCTGGCCAGGATTTCCTTCACCTTCGGCCAGTAGGTTTGCGGTGGAATGATCACACCACCGGCGCCCTGGATCGGCTCGGCGATGAAGGCGGCAACATTGTCCACGCCAACTTCGAGGATTTTCTTCTCCAACTGCTCGGCCGCCCACACGCCGAAGTCGGCCTCGGTCATGTCGCCGCCTTCGCCGAACCAATATGGCTGCGGGATGTGCACGATATCCGGAATCACCCCGCCCTGCTGGTGCATGCCGCTCATGCCACCCAATGCTGCCCCCGCCACAGTCGAGCCGTGGTAGCCGTTGATGCGGCCAATGATGACGTTCTTGTTCTTCTTGCCCTTCAGCGCCCAGTAATGGCGCACCATGCGCAGCACGGTGTCGTTGCCTTCGGAACCGGAGCCGGTGAAGAACACATGGTTCATGCCTTGCGGCGCCACATCGGCGATTGCCTTGGCCAGCTCCAGCGCAGGCGGGTGCGCGGTCTGGAAGAACAGGTTGTAGTAAGGCAGCTGCTTCATCTGCTGGCTGGCAACCTCGGCCAGCTCATCGCGACCGTAGCCGACCGCCACGCACCACAGGCCCGCCATGCCATCAAGAATCTTGTTGCCCTCGCTGTCCCACAGGTACACGCCCTTGGCCGAGGTGATGATGCGCGGGCCTTTCTCGGCCAGTTGTTTGACATCGCTGAACGGGGCCAGGTGGTGGTCGCGGCTCATCGATTGCCAGGCAAGAGTCTGCGAATTCTTTTCACTCATTGACTTCTACTCCATCAAGTTGCGCAGCCAGGCTGCGCGGGTACTTTTATAATTGGGAACGGTCGGTGTTCAGGCCGACAGCAACAGCCTCTGGCGCAATACCGAGCGATGCCGGCAGGCCTTGCCAAACGACTGGAAGATGGTCAGGTAATGCGGGTTGTCCATGACCTGAAACTCGGGGTGCCATTGCACGGCCAGGGCAAACCCCTTGCCGTTCTCGACCGAAATCGCTTCCACCAGGCCATCGGGTGCCAGCGCTTCCACCCGTAGCCCGGGGGCCAGTACATCGATGCCCTGGCCATGGATGGAATTGACGTCGAAGACCGCCGGCAAGCCCATGCGGTCGAGCAGGCCACCGGGCTCTACATGCATGGTGTGGCGCGGCCCATACTGTTTGTCGATGGGCTCACCCTTGCCTTCGCGGTGGTCCATGAACACACCGGTCTCGTGGACCTTCTGGTGCAGGGTGCCGCCCAGTGCCACGTTCATTTCCTGGAAGCCACGGCAAATGCCGAGCACCGGCACGCCGGCGGCGATGGCCGCACGCATCAGCGGCAACGTGGTGGCATCACGCAGCGGGTCGTGATGAGTGCCCGCTGCACTGGCCGCGCCGTTGTAATGGAACGGCTCGATGTTGGACGGCGAACCGGTGAAGATCAGCCCATCCACCACGTCGAGAATATCGGCGCTGTCCATCAGTTCACCGAGGCTGGGAATCACGATGGGCAGCCCACACGCTGCCTTGGCTGCCGCGCGTGCGTACTTCTCGCTGATGGTCTGGGTTGCATGCAGCTCGATCATGCTGGTGCATGCGGTAATGCCGATAACGGGCACACGTGGCATATCTTCCTCCGGCAAATCCATATTGCGCGTTGTGTTGAAAGGGAGGGTGCAGCGTCGCAGTGCGAACTTCGGCACCTACAGGAACCAGCGGTATTCGCGGGCATCGATGTGGCGCATGAAGTCCAGTTGCTCCTGGTATTTGTTTTCGCAATAGACCATCACGAACTCACTGCCCAAGCCTTCGTTGACCACCGGGTGGTGACGCATGGCGGCCAGGGCGCTGAGGGCATCCTTGGGGAAGTCGATGCCGCTCTGACGGTTTTCGTTCAGCGGGGCGATGGGCTCGACGCCGCGGTCCAGGCCATGCTCCATGCCGGTCAGGATCGCCGCCAACACCAGGTACGGGTTGGCATCGGCACCGGCGATGCGGTGTTCGATGCGCAGGTTGCGCGGGTCGGACTCGGGGATGCGAATGCACGCATCACGGTCTTCGAAGCCCCAGCTGGCCTTGCTCGCCGCGTTCACCATGGCGCCGTAGCGCCGGTAAGCATTGTGGTTGGGGGCGAAGATCGGCATGCAGTGCGGCAGCAGCTCCAGGCACCCCGCCACCGCATGGCGCAGCTTGCGCTGTTCAGCGCCGGCCAGGATGTTGTTGCCGCCAGCGTCATACAGGCTGACGTGCACATGCATGCCGCTGCCCGGCGCGTCCAGGTACGGCTTGCTCATGAAGCTGGCACGGTAGCCGTGCTTCATGGCGATACCGCGGGTACTGCGGCAGAACAGCGCCGACCAGTCCGCCGCGCTCAGGGCATCGTCGCTGTGGGAGAAGTTGATCTCGAACTGGCCAGGGCCCAGCTCTGCGGTGATGACGTTTGCCGGCACGCCCTGCTCGTTGGCGCCATCGACCATCTCGTGCAGCACCGACGAGAAGCGTGAAAGCCGCTCGATGTGCATGTTCGGCTGGTCGTCCTCGTCCCCGGTCGCCGTGTCCCGCGGGTACTGTGGCAGGCCGTTGTCGAGCTTGCGGTCGAACAGGTAGAACTCCAGCTCGAAAGCCACCACCGGGCGTATGCCGCGTTTGGCCAGGCGCTGAATCACGCGGGCCAGCACTTCACGGGGCTCGAACTCGATAGGCTTGGCGGTGCCGTCGGAGGTGATGAGCATCTGGGCAATCACTTCCTTTTCCCAGCGCACCGGCTTCAGGGTACCCGGCACCAGGCGCCGGGCAGCATCCGGGTCGCCGTCGGCAAAGCAGTAATCGCCAATCGGGTAAAGGCCACCCTGGGTACCCAACAACACGCAGTTCTGCGGCAGCTTCAGCGGCGCGCCCGCTGCAACCTTTTCCAGCATGTCCATGGGGTAGCGCTTGCCGTAGAAGTGCCCGGGGATATCCAGCGCAATCAGGTCGACATAACGAATTTCTGGGTGCTCCGCTCGGAACGAGCGCACTTCGGCCAGCAGATCCGCAAAGATGACACTCATCTTCTTATCCTTGTGAGGTGAACGAATTCAATTGAAGACCCAGAGCACGCGGGTGGGTTTTGCCGTCAGGTTGGCGTAACGGAACTGCGCGTGGGGTTGCACCTGGAAGCAGTCGTTGGCCTGCAGGGTCACGGCCTCGCCGTCGTCCAGCCATACCGTGAGTTCACCCTCAAGCACGAAACAACCTTGTTCGGAACGGTCACTCAGGTACGCCTCGCCACTGGTGGCGCCTGGCTCCAGATGGCTGTCGAGCATGGCAAAGGCACCGGCGATGGTGGGCGAAGCCAGCACATCGGTAATGCCCGACTCCAGGTACAGCGTGCGCCGCTCGTGGGGGCGCGTGACCCAACCAATGCTGCGGGGCTTGCTCAGGTTGTAGAAGTACGCGGTGGATACGCCGAGCGCTTCGCTGAGGGCAGTGAGGTCCGCCACGGTAGGGCGCGAAACACCGCGTTCGACCTGAGAAAGGAAGCCGACCGAGCGGTTGATGCGCTCGGCCAGCTCGCCCAGGGTCAGGTTCTTGAATTTGCGCAGGTCGTGAATAAGGATCGCGAGGGCTTCAACCTCTTCGTGCATCTTCATCGATTGGGCTGCCGTGAAATTTTTAGATTTATTTTTCATGAAAAATTACATGAAAATTTTCACGAGTCAAGCCGAACCCTGAATTTGTGCAGCAGCGAACAGAGGGTTTGGGGTGCAAGGATCCGGATTGGCAACGGTGCCGCGGGTTTCTTTAAAGGTGCTCAGGGAGTAGCCTCGGCGGTGAATCTTCCCAGCCCGGCCATTGCCCTCGTCATGCCAAACGGTTTCCCTGAATTGCCCCCGCTTAACGCGTTACGCGTGTTTGAAGTGGTTGCCCGCCACCTGAACTTCCGCCTGGCTGCCGAGGAGCTGGGTGTAACCCAGGCAGCAGTCGCGCAACAGATACGCGGGCTGGAAGCGAACCTGAACCTTCGCCTGTTCGAGCGCCTGCCCCGGGGCCTGGCGCTGACCGATGCGGGCCTGGGTTACAGCACCAGCATTCGCAGCGCCTTGGCGATGATCGATGAGGCAACCCGCCTGCTCCGGCCGCAGACGTCGCACCTGACGGTCAGCGTTACCCCTACCTTTGCCTCTAAATGGCTTATTCCGAGGCTGGGCAGCTTTGCGCAAAGCTACCCAGACATTGATCTGCGTGTGCTGGCCACAGATCGGCTGTCGCACTTCAGCACCGATGGCGTGGACATCGCAGTGCGCTATGGCAAGCCTGAAATCGGCGCGGGTTTGAACAGCGAACTGCTGATGGAGCAGCGCATCGTTGCCGTGGCCAGCCCAAAGCTGTTTGATGGCACTCATGCCCCTGCCAGCTTTGCCCAGCTTCAAGAATTCATCATGCTCCACGATGCCCATAATTTCTGGCCTCAGTACCTTGCGGCAGTGTTCCCGCAACACACCCAACCGACTGCGAAAAACCTGCGGTTCAATCAGACTTCATTGGCCATCGACGCGGCCATCAGTGGTCAAGGTATTGCTTTGGCCAGCCTGGCGTTCGTCAGCGATGAAATCGTTGCGGGCAGGCTGGTGCAGGTCTTCGGTCAGCAGCTCAAGCTCGATAAGTCGTTCTATCTGGTGTGGCCACGCAAGCTGCAGCAGCCTGAGTCGCTAGGCGTTGTGCAGCGCTGGCTCAAGCAACAGGCTGACAATAGTTAATCTACTGCTACGGTAAAGTTTGGCTGCCTCCCTCACCGCTGGGGCTACTGCTAAGGTGGTTGCACCTAAGCAATCAACCGTCCACGTTGGAGGCAGTATGTCAGTAGAAAAAGTTGCGATTATCACGGCCGGTGGCAGCGGTATGGGCGCGGCAGCAGCACGGCGCCTGTCCGCTGACGGCTTCAAGGTTGGCATCCTTTCCTCTTCGGGCAAGGGCGAAGCACTGGCTGCCGAGCTTGGCGGCATTGGCGTAACCGGCAGCAACCAGTCGGTTGATGACCTGAAACGCCTGGTCGACGCCGTGGTGGAAAAGTGGGGCCGCGTCGACGTGCTGGTCAACAGCGCCGGCCATGGTCCGCGCGCGCCGATCCTGGAAATCAGTGACGAAGACTGGCACAAGGGCATGGACACCTACCTGCTGAATGTCATTCGCCCTACTCGCCTGGTAACGCCTTACATGCAACGCCAGAAGGGTGGCGTGATCATCAACATTTCCACCGCCTGGGCATTCGAGCCGAATGAGCTGTTCCCGACCTCTGCTGTATTCCGTTCGGGCCTGGCCGCCTTCACCAAGATCTTCGCCGACAATTTTGCCGGGGATAACGTGCGCATCAACAACGTCCTCCCCGGCTGGATCGACAGCTTGCCAGGCACCGAACAACGCCGCGACAGCGTGCCGCTCAAACGCTATGGCACCAGCGAGGAAATCGCCGCCACCATCGCGTTTCTCGCCAGCGAAGGCGCTGCCTATATCACCGGGCAGAACATCAAGGTAGACGGCGGCCTGACGCGCAGCGTGTGATTGCCTGTGGCCGCAGTGTGCGCTGCTGCGGTCTTCGGTTTATGCAACATGGGTGTTCTTCAAGGGTAATCCTGCTCGTAGGCCAGTATGAATTGAGCCAAGGCGATGTCACTGATAGCTATGTCCGGATGGGATTGTCGAAATTCATCCATCGCAGCTTCAAGGTAAACCCCCTTGATATTGCCATCGCTCGCAACAAAGCTGCTGGCATCATCTCGAGTTGCTGCTATCAGCTTTTTATCTCGCGAGGTCAAGTAGGTGGTTGAAGTGCTCGTGCTGGAGATGAGGGTTTCGGCCCAGAAATCATTCATCGCCATCGCAGGACTGGAAAAAACCAAAAAACAACAGATGGACAAGGAAAATATATAGCGCATTATTAAACCTGAATGGAAAATACCCGAAGTAGTGTTAGCGTCGTCAACCCTTCGCTTCACTACACTCACCCGCGAGCCATTTAATTGCATTACTCAACAACGTTTCTCCCCTTCATACGCATCGCAGCATTATTAGCACGCTTCAAGCGCTCAGCACGCTGGGATTTAATGTAATCGTCACGCCCTTGCATGACACCGCCCGCCACCTCAATCCAATCACTCGCGGTACAACCGGAAACAAGAAAGGAAAATAAAAGCGGGCACATACACATCAATGACTTCATCAAACGCCCCAGTGATCATCGCTCACTAAAAAAATGCAACTACTTTTCTTCCCCTGAAACGCTACGCAGTCGCTCCTGCGCTTGCTCCAGTTTTCTTTTGTATCTTTCAATCATTCTGGCAGACCCGGACTCTATCGCAGCTTCCAGCTGGTCCTCCCTGCGGTGAACGTCTTTCAGTGCGCGAGACAATTGTTCTTCTTTTTGGCTCGGCTCATCATCACGGCAGTACCGCTGAACCCGAGACAACGCAGCTTCCAACCCTCTCTGCTGGTATATATTCCCATACCGTATTGCCTGTTCCCTTTCGTGAGCAATCTCGTCCCTGCGCTGTTCACAGCTCTTTGTATCTTCAGCCAAAGACAGGTCACACACTGCAAACACAGCGAATACACCCAATAAAAAAGGCGCTACCCCCACGCTACGAATACCCAGCGCGTGTTTCCTGTACGGATACCCTTCTACATGCTTGCCAACAACACTTCGCCCATGCATACCTGAAAGCCTTGTAAACCTGAAATTTGCCACATCGCACAGCAACGCCAACAAGACCTGCGCTGCCATGAGTACTTGAACGTACAGACCATCGAGCACCATGCTCAACCTGAGCAGCACAGTACCTCGCGATGACGCGACCGGCTTTACTTCAACCTTACTTGGCCTTACTTATCCATCTCAACAGGCGCCTGGCCCTTACTTTTTCTTACCAAACGCCTGTGCACCGCCACCCTGCCCTGATAATTCAGCCCCCGGGCAACGGACGAGCACCTGCCCAAGCCGCGCGACATTCACTAACGCGGCACGTGGCACACCCCCACCACCAGGTTATTCACATTAAAATAGTACTCAAAATCCGAGAACGCATTAAAGGTCATGATGCCCCCTTGAAAACCACGGGCCATGAATGGAATATTACTTCCCGCCGTATCGCCATCGAATGTTGAAATAGAACGAGTCTTGAAGAGATACCGCGAGGTATCCAGGTGCGTCATCGACAACTCGAAGCGTCTGTCGTACAAATATTTCACACCGTGCGGGGTTGTCACATGGTAATAGACATAAATCGCCCCTTCATTGGGGTCGATCGTCATATCTCCAACGCCGCGCCAAAGCCCCTCCCCCTCTTCCACGTGGACAAAGTCAATGGAGGCACTGCACGGGGCCCGAGGAATATCCCTGTATACCGATATCACATACTTGCTTATCAACCCTGCAAAGATTATTACCGATAGAAGTGACGTGAGGCCAATCACTTTTTTCCAACGCGCAGATAATTTACGCACAATGCCTCCCCGTGGCTTTCAGGCTTTACACAGCTTATGAGTAATTGACTGAGAGGCTTGCGGACATAATAATTGCTATCTTTCAATACCAGCGCCGGCTCGAACCCGGCCATCGCCGTTAATACATCATCCTTAGACATACTTTCACTCTGCTCGGCGTACAGCGTTGCTCCTTCCCCTTCCCATACACGCTTCCAGGCTTCCAAGTCCGGCGGCTTGTGAAACATCAGGTAGGCATAGATGACAGGGAGCAACGCACCTAGAAAAGCGAGGACCGGCAAAAACAAATGGCTATTTCTTCTTATCCATCCGTCACGCAATGGAAGGGGGGCAATAACAGAGGTCTGCCTTTCTTCAGCGAGCTCCGCCTTGCCAGATGCAGCCTCACTTGAGCCGGTTTGCTTGCTGTCATTGCCAACGGGTTGCTCACTGGCGCCTGTTGATGCTGGCGGCCAGACTTGCTCGAGGTGCAATGGCATGTCCCGTTCAACTGCAGCGCCCGCGGAAACCATGGTGATTTCACACAGAAGTATCAAACCGCGCTTAGGCAATGTTTTCAAACTGTCTCGAGGCACACCAACATCAACAAGCTTCGAACGAAGCGCATGCACTGTCTTGTAATAACTGCTGTCAGAGACAACCAAGCCCCGGCCACCCCATACCTGGGAAATTATCGCCTCTTTATCAGTAATGCCTGCTATCAGGGCAAGCAACATATCGCTTTCGTTACTGCCTAAAGTTGTTGATAACTGAGCACAACTCAGCGTCATCCGTTCCGCGTCGTAACAGACCTCCATCAATACCCTCCACGGCCAATGACTTGCGCCAGCACAATGACAACCTTCCGGCTAGCCAGCCGCCACTGTCCCGCTGCGACACGCATAATATCATCACTGACTTCACAACCAGCCTATGCGGCAAGCGACGGGTTGATGGCCAGCAGGTCAAAAGCGCGACCTGACCTGACCCGAGGCACGCAGCGAAGGCGCTATTTACTGGCGACCGACTGATTGGCCAGCGGGCAGCTCTGGGCGTTAAGAAAACGCGATGTTTTCAGCCAGTTTTGCTGCGGATAATAGGCAAACACGTAGCTGCCGCGTTGCAGCGTTTCGATCAGCTTGCCAGCAATTGCTGGCCGCACGGCTGGGCAGCCCTGGCTGCGCCCCAGGCGCCCGAGGCCGGGTACGACCTTGGGGTCGGCATACGCAGCGGCATGCATCACGATCGCCCGCGACATGCTGTTATCGTTAAACCCCGGCTCAAGCCCCTGCAGGCGCAGCGAGCGGCCATGCTTGCCGCTGTAGGTCTGCCCCGTCTCGTACAGGCCGATGGAGGACTGGTAGCTGTTCGGCACATTGGAAAACGTGGTCGGCACATCAGCGCCGCTGTTCTTGCCATGGGCGACCCACTCCTCGAACAACAGCTTCCTGGCGCGCAGGTTGAACACCCACAGGCGTTTGTCACGCGAAGCCTTGGAGTAATCGATCACCGTCAGCAACTTGTCCGCGTCGCTGTGACTGGCGCACGCGTAGGCGGTGAGTGCCAGGGCCAGGGTCGAAAGGCTGGCGTTAGGCGCCAACTGCTGCAGCTCGGCAGCGCTAGGCAGGGGTTGCGCGTAGGCAGCATGCCAGGCGCTGAGTAAAAACAGGCCAATACTGGCCGCTGAGAACCGGAAGGCTCCCCGCAATGGTTCGAACATCGACATTGAATACCCTGTTGAAAACCTGTCTTTTCTTGCCTTGTTTGCAGCCAAAAGCGGCTACTTTGCTTGATTACCTCAGGAAAGCCGATCACTTCTTGACCAATGGTTTAGATTCTTCACTGCCTTCGGTGCTGATCACCGTGAATTTTCCTTCGGTGCGGGTCTCCCGGGTCGACGCCCAGTCGGTGATCACCAACATCGTGCCGACGTCCATCGCCGTGCGTAAGTGACGGCGAAACTCCGGGTTGATGTTCAGTTGCCCCAGTTGTTCATAGGGGGTATTCCCGTACTCCGGGTTGCTCAGGCCCACCACCGACCACCGTAAGGGTAGCGCGCCATCGAGTGCCAGGGCGGATGGTTTTTGCAGCAGGGAATACACCGCCATACCACTGCGATGCTGGCTGCCTTCAGGCGAAAGTGCTGGCGCCGAGCCGACCAACTGGCCACCGCGATACACGTAGGCACGCAAGTCGGCGCGGCTGATCAGGATAGACAGGGGCCCTGCCGTGGGGTCTGGGTCGTTCCAGAACTGCTGGTTGCTCAGCATCAGCGGGCCTTGGGCCTTGCCATCGCTGACCGTGGGCGCCAGCACGCCGGGGTGGTAGACCTCCACCGGGGCACTGCTGGTATCGGAAACGATAACGGTGGTCGAACTGAAACCGGTGACTTCGTACAGCTTCTTGGCAAAGTCCATCGGCAGGCGCACGCAACCATGCGAGGCGGGGTACCCCGGTAGATGGCCTGCGTGCAGGGCAATGCCGTCCCACGTCAGGCGCTCCATGTAGGGCATCGGTGCGCTGTTGTAGAGGCTGGACTTGTGCTCGACCTTCTTCTGCAGAATGCTGAATACCCCGGTGGGGGTTTCCCGCCCTGGCTTGCCGCTGCTCACGGTACTGACGCCGATGGCAATGCCATTGCGATAAACGTAGGCACGTTGCTCGGTAAGGCTGACCACTACGGTCACCGGCCCCACCGGCGAAACCTGCGGGTACCAGAGAAACTGGCCAGGCTTGAGGCTTTCAAGCTGGCTCCTGAGTGCGGCCGGTGTGGGCACCTGCAGTGGAGCCGCTTCGACCAAGGCAGCGCTGAGTAACAGACCCAGTCCAAGCGTTACATGCAACATCCTATTGCCCCCCAAAGAACCCTGCCGCCAGCTTAGTCGGAACATGACCCGCAAAGCCACACGTTCAACGCACCGGCCCAGGCTGTCGGAATACCACGCGATCAGACCGGGCGCTGGAGGTAACAACTGTGCACAGTAGATGTGCACAAAATTCCCACTTAAAAGCGCAGCGCACGCCATGGAACTTGCCAGATGAAGGCGCTCGAACCCTAGATCTGGCCATACGCATGGGTTGGTATGATTATTGTTTGTATACAAATCCAAAAATAAAAGTACACAACCATCATGGAGTCCCGATGGCGTCGATTTCACGTTCCGATGTTGACCAGCTCGATGCTCTCCCCGTCGATACGGCTGGGCGCAGCCCGCTGGCGTTGAGCCCGCGCCTGTATAGTGCCGACCTTGCACCGACCCGCGCGGCAAATCGCACCTGGGGGCGCTACAGCCTGTTTGCGCTGTGGACCAACGATGTGCATAACATCGCCAACTATTCATTCGCCATCGGCCTGTTCGCCCTGGGCATGAGCGGCGCGCAGATCCTCTGCGCCTTCGCGCTCGGCGCACTGGTGATCTACGGCCTGATGAACCTGTCCGGTTACATGGGCCAGAAGACCGGCCTGCCCTACCCTGTCCTGTGCCGGATCAGCTTCGGTATTCATGGGGCGCAGATCCCGGCACTGATCCGCGCGGTGATCGCCATCGCCTGGTTCGGCATCCAGACCTACCTCGCCTCGGTTGTCCTGCGCGTGCTGCTGACCGCCATCGCACCGGACCTCAAGGCCTACGACCAGAACTCGATCCTCGGCCTGTCGACCCTGGGCTGGCTCACCTTCCTCGGCATCTGGTGCGTACAGGTGGCGATCTTCGCCTACGGCATGGAGATGGTGCGCCGCTTCGAGTCCATCACCGGGCCGATCATCCTGGTGGCTTTCGCCTGCCTGGCGGGCTGGATGTACTGGCGCAGCGGCCTGTCGATTGCCTGGTCAAGCGGCAACGCGCCAACCGGCTCCACAATGTGGCTGAAAGTGCTCGGCGCCGCCGCGTTATGGGTCTCGCTGTACGGCACCATGATTCTCAATTTCTGCGACTTTACCCGTAACTGCCCGGACCGGCGCACCATCAGCGTGGGCAACTTCTGGGGCCTGCCGGTGAACATGCTCGGCTTCGCGCTGATCGCCGTAGTGCTCGCCGGTGCGCAGTTCAGCATCGACGGCAAGCTGGTGCAGGGCCCGACCGAAATCGTCGCCGCCATCCCCAACACCGCCGGCCTGGTACTGGCCTGCCTGGCCTTCCTGATCGTCACCGTGGCAGTGAACATCATGGCCAACTTCGTCGCCCCGGCCTACGTGCTCGCCAACCTGGCGCCGAACCTGCTGAACTTCCGCCGCGCAGGCTTGCTCAGCGCCGCGATCGCGGTGGTAATCCTGCCCTGGCACTTGTACAACAGCCCGTCCGTGATCGTGTATTTCCTCGGCGGCCTGGGCGCCCTGCTCGGCCCTCTGTACGGCATCATCGTCACCGACTACTACCTGGTACGGCGCAGCCGGGTGAACCTGCCGCAGCTGTACAGCGAAAGCACAGAGGGCGCCTATCACTACAGCGGCGGGATCAACCTGCGCGCCGTGGCGGCGTTCATACCCGCTGCACTGATCGCCATCGTGCTGGCACTGGTGCCGGCGTTCGAGACGCTGTCGCAGTTCTCCTGGTTCTTCGGAGCTGGTTTGGGCGGGTTGATTCATTACGCCCTTGCCAATCGCAGCGCCAGGTACCAGGAAGTGTCCGGCGAAAGCATTGCGGTAGATAGCACGCAGCACTGACCGGGATTGGAAGCAGCCACGTGTGGCTGCTTTCGACCAAAGCAGACGGTCACAGCGCACTTTTTGTGAGAGCTGCGTCCGGGATCCACCTGATCCACCACTGGTCAATGACCTGGAGACCTGCTCACTTCCATGATGCGTGCCGCGTCCTTGGCCGGAGGTAAGCCGAACAGGCGCACGTAGTCCCGGCTGAAGTGCGTGGGGCTCTCATACCCAACCTCGAACGCCGCCGCCATCACACTTTTGGCATTGGCCACCATGAGGGTGCGGGCCTGAAGCAAGCGCACGCGCTTTTGGTACTGCAACGGGCTCAGGTTGGTGACGGCTTTGAAGTGCCGGTGGAACGCTGAAACACTCATGGCCGCCCGCTGTGCAAGCTCTTCAACTCTGATCGCCTGCGCAAAGTCACGGCGTATGAACTGAATAGCCTGGCTTACCCTCGCCAGGGCTGTATCCGGCGCGGCTATCTCCCGCAGCATCCAGCCATGCGGGCCTTGCAACACGCGGTACAGAATCTCGCGCTCATAGACGCGGGCAAGGGCCGCTATCTCTTCAGGCTTGTCCATCAGGCGCAGCATACGTACCCAGGCGTCCATCCGTTCGCACTGAGCATCGCGCTTCAAGTGCCAGGCTCGATGTCCCGAGGGTCGGCCATGAGCGTCAGCGAAATCATCGGCGCAGGCGTGCTCGCCAGGGTCGATGGCGAACTCGTTGCAACGTCTGATGCCACGCCGCGTCATTTTGATTTTGGGGAGGGGAACCTCGCTATGGAACAACACCCCTGCATGATCTCATGCAGGGGTGATGACACATCCGTTGATCCTACTTCAGGCACCTACGCTCAGTCTCATCGGGCAGGTTCGCAACCAGCCGGAACTCCCGCCAGAAGTGGCTCGCACGCGCGTATTGCCGCGTCATGGTGGGGCAACAAGGCTTGCTCCGGCAGGTTCACGACCGTGCCGATCCAAGGGTCCTCGACGGCCGTGCGTCGCCCGGCAAGAGTCTCGACCACGGCGAGCCCGCAGAACGGCCCCATGAGCGGGTCGTAGCCGCCCTCGTGCACGGCCACAACCCGCGATTTGCACACCTCATCGGCCAGGCGCATCACCAGTGTCGTCAGCTCACGATAGGCCTCAGAGTGCAGCAGCTGGCGCCCGAAGGGGTCCATTGCCGCCGAGTCGAAGCCGCTCGCGATCACGATGAGGTCCGGCCGGAAGCGGCGGATCGCAGGGATGACCACACGCTCGAACGCGCCCACGTATGCACCTCGCCCAGATCCTGCCGGAAGCGGGATGTTGAGGTTGGCGCCGATGCCTGCGCCTGCGCCGATGTCGTCAACCTTCCCCCGCCCGATGGGGTAGAGACCGTCCTGGTGAAGGGAGATCGTCAACACCGACGGGTCGTCGTAGAACAGGGTCTCGGTCCCGTTGCCGTGATGAACATCCCAATCGATGATCGCGACACGTGCCACCGCGCCAGTGTGCTGGAGATGGCGGATGCCGACCGCGGTGTTGTGGAAGATGCAATAACCCATACCCTGGTCGGCAACCGCATGGTGCCCTGGCGGGCGAATGAGTGCGTAGGCGTTGCTCACGGTACCCGCCACGACCGCTTCGCACGCCGCGATCACAGCACCTGCCGCGAGCCTGGCGACGTCCGCCGAACCAGGCCCCACAGGCGTCTCACCATCGCCCGCATCGCTCCAGGCCGGGCCGGTCGGATTCAGGATCCGATCGACATACGCCGGCGTGTGCACCCGCAGCAGGTCGGCCTGCGACGCCGGACTGAAGGGCAGCGAAACAAGCTGCTGCTCAAGGCCGCTGCGCGTGACCAGACTTGCGAAGCGGCGCTTGGTATCGCCCTTCTCGGGATGGTCGATCGGCTCCTGCCAAGGCAGGCTCCAGGCCCGGGTATCGTGAGTGGTAAAGCGTTCGTCCCAAATCCAGCCGGTTGTTTTCATGTTCATCGCTCGCTGTCCTGTTGTTCCTTTTCCACCAGGCGACGTTCGTTGCCCAGATCAAGGGTTCGAGAAGTAAGAAGATAAAATGCGCTGGCAGCCACCAGACCTATAAACATCGAGAGGTCGATATCCCCCATTTGCCGTGCGATCCATCCGGTATAGGGCGCCGTGACGAAGAACGGGACCATCACCACCAGCGCGCCGAGGTAGGCGACATTGCCTTGCCATCCCCATCGCCCATAAATCCCTGCGGGGTTGAACAGTTCGCGGATCGAGTAGCACCCCTTGCGCACGAGGTAGAAGTCCACCAGGTTGATGGCCGTCCAGGGTGTGAACAGGTAGGCAAGGAATACCAGGACGTTTCCGTAGAACACGTTGAACCGGTCCTCTCCGACCATTGCCGCGACAACCCATACCGACAGCGTCATCGCAACGATCGTGACAGCTCGCATGGCCAGCGACGGCCGCACCCGGCGGAAGCAGTCGACGATCGAGATCAGGGTCAGGCTGCCGCCATAGGCATTGAGCGCCATCACCACCAGCAAGCCGAGGAACAGCAGCGCGACCGCAAGGTGCCCGCCCCCTGGGAACAGGCTATCGCCACCGTGCGCGATCGCCATGATGACTGTGGCGCCGGGCGTGGCCGCCGCGAGCAAGGAGCCCAGGCCGATCACCCAGAGCGCCGAGATCGCCGACGGCAGGTAGGTCCACAGGAACGACGAGCGCGTGGAAACGCTGGGGGCCAGGTAGCGGGAGTAGTCGGACACGTAGGGCGCCCAGCCAAGCTGGAAGCCCGCCACGATGACGAAGGTGGTGGCGAAGGCATGCCATTCGACAGGGCCAGGCTCGAACACACCCGCAGGAATCGTGCTGCGTGCCACCGCGGCGAAGGTCAGCACCACGATCGTCAGACCGAGCGGAACGACCAGGAAACGGTTGACCCGGTGGATCCAGCGGTAGCCATACAACGCCAGGGTGCCGGCGAACAGTACTGCGATCGGGAACCCCCAGGCGGTTGGAATCCCCAGTAGAAAATGCAGGCTTGACCCCGCCAGGATCGCGTCGGCGACGTTGTAGTTGAAGTAGTTGACGAGGGCGAAGACCCATACCGTGATCGCGGCGCCGAAGAAGCCGAACTGCGCCCGGGACTGAACCAGCTGCGGAAGGCCCAAGTGCGGCCCCTGCGAGGAATGCAGCGCCATGAAAAGCGTGCCGAACAGCGAGCCGCACACGGTCGCGACCAACGTCCAGAACAGGGGGCCACCCAGCGCCAGTGTCGTGACGCCGGTCGCCATTGCGGTCAGGTTGATGTTGGCAACGATCCACACCGCACCGAGATGTCGCACGCTGCCGTGACGCTCAGACACCGGCACGAAATCTACGGAGCGCCGTTCCGCACCATCGGACCGGCCCCGCGCGATCGCGGGCCTCACCGAGGCACTTTGCCCATTGGATGTCATTCTCATTTTCTTGTTTTCCTGGGTGAGATTGATCAGGGGTGCATCATTGATGCTGCATTTATCGAGCGCTCGTTGGTCTCCCTTACAGGTCGATGGCGGTAATGGGCCAGGTGCCTTGACTCAACCGGCGCCCATCGGCAGCGGTTGCCCCTTGGCATTGGCCAGCAGCGCGGCGGCCAACCGGTCGCGTTCACGGGCATAGTCGCGGGAGATATCAGGCCCGCGCTGCCGGGTGGCCCATTGCGGATCGGCCAACAACGCGGCCCCTTGCGCCTCCGGCAGGTGACGACCTCGGATCAGGTCGGACAATCGCTCGGCCAGCACCAGGGTGGGTGCCTGCAAGTCGCCAGCGGTGGCTGCCGGCATCAGCGAGGCGTCCACCACACGCAGCCCGTCGACCCCGCGTACCCGGCCATCCGGGAAGGTCACCGCGGCGGCGTCGCTGCCCATGCGGCAGGTACCGCAAGGGTGGTAGGCGCTTTCAAGCTTCTGCTTGAGAAACGCATCGATGGCGGCATCGTCCTGCACCGCCGCGCCTGGCGCCAGTTCCCGGCCCCGATAGGGCGCGAAGGCCGGCTGGGCGAAGATCTCCCGTGTCAGGCGCACGCACGCCCTGAACTCCGCCCAATCATCGGCATGGGTCATGTAATTGAAGCGTACCCGCGGCATGCTCTGCGGGAGGGCGTCACGCAGCCTGACCCAACCCCGGCTCTTGGAGCGCTTGGTGCCCACATGCACCTGGAAACCATGCCCTTTGGCAAGCGTCTGCCCATCATAGGAGATGGCCAACGGAAGAAAGTGAAACTGGATGTCCGGATAAACGATGCCCGCCCGGCTGCGAATATGTCCGCCGCTCTCGAAGTGGTTGGTCGCCCCGAGCCCGCGCCGGGTGGCGAGCCACTCGATCCCGATCCTGGCCTTGCCCAGCAGGCTCTGGGTAGGGAACAGGCTGACCGGCTGGGTGCACTCCATTTGCAGGTAGAGTTCCATGTGGTCCATCAGGTTCTCGCCCACTTCAGGCGCGTCGTGGATCACCGCGATGCCATGCTGCGCCAGCTCTTGCGCCGGGCCGATGCCTGACCGCTTGAGGATCACCGGGGACATGATGGCGCCCGCCGACAGAATCACCTCCCGCGTGGCCATGGCGCTGGCGGGCTTGCCGGCCACCGAGAACACCACGCCACTGGCGCGCTGGCCTACGAACATCACCCGGTCGACCAGGCCGCCCTTGATCACACGCACATTGCCGCGGGCGATGGCTGGCCGCAGATAGGCACGCGCAGCGCTCATGCGACGTCCGTCGCCGACGTTCATCTCCATCGGGCCGAAGCCCTCGTGCTGGCGACTGTTCATGTTGTCGCTGACGGCGTACCCCGCCTCGTTGCCGGCTTCGACGAAGGCCTGGTAGAGCGGGTTGGTCTGAAGCCCCCGGCTGATGCGCATCGGCCCCTGGGTCCCGCGTAGCAGCCCACCGCCCTCGACGTTTTCCAGCCGCTGGAAGTAAGGAAGCACGTTCGACCAGCGCCAGCCCTCGGCCCCCAGCGCTTCCCACAGTTCGTAATCCATCGGGTTGCCGCGCACCCAGCACATCCCGTTGATCGACGAGGAGCCGCCCAGCCCCTTGCCACGGGGCAGGTTCACCTGTCGGCCATCCAGGCCAGGCTCCGGCTCGGTCTTCATGCCCCAGTTGAAGCGCTTGGTGTTCATTGGGATCGAAAGCGCGGCGGGCATCGACACGATGACCGAGTTGTCACTGCCACCGGCTTCGATCACCAGTATCTGCACACCAGGGTCTTCGCCAAGGCGATTGGCCAACACGCAGCCGGCGGCGCCGGCGCCCACGATGATGTAGTCATAGCGCCCTTCGTCGTGCGGGCTGGAAAACGCTGTTTGCTCAGGATTCGACATGGTACTGATCCCCACCGTCGTATAGCTGGAGACAGACCCGCCCACCTCGCGCGGCAATGCCGGCCCAAGGCTCGGGGTCTGGGTTGGGTTGAAGGCGTGGCGGCGTGGCCTGGGCTGGCTAGCCGACGATCACGTAGAACTTGAGCATCGGCACTGGTTGGCGCCAGGTGCCACGAAAGCCCTTGGGCACCAGGAAGGAGTCACCTTGGGTATAGGTTTCGCAGAAGCCTTCCGCCTCCAGCGTGACCTCGCCCTCCAGCACCACCATGAACTCGTCGGCCGGGTAGCTTTCGTAGCGCTCGGTATACGGCTCGCAGCGCCAGATACCCGATTTCACCGGCGGTTCGCCACGGCTGAAGTAGGCATGGTCAAGGCCCATCGGCCGGCCTTCGATGAGCTCGGCATGCTCAAGGGCTTGGTTCGGCAATTGTTGCCAGCCTGCGGGACCAGTGGAAGAAAAACGGATCGGAAGGAGCATGATGGAGCCTCGGATTTGCGTGTTGAGATTGACAGTCAGGCTAGGGTCGGGCTTCCATGCAGACAAGTGACAAGATTTCTGCCTGCGTCACCTCAGGTTACGGAGCCACCTCCTTGAGAAAGCACCAGTCCCTGACCGCGCTACGAGCCTTCGAGGCCGTTGCCCGGCTCAACAGCATTTCGTGCGCCGCACAAGAACTGCATGTCACACGCCCCGCAGTGTCCAAGCAGGTTGCGCAACTGGAGAGCGACATGGGCTGCTCCCTGCTGATGCGTACCGGCAATGTGATCCGCCTGACACCGGCCGGTCGCGAGCTGTTCGTGGCCCTGCAACAAGCCTTCGAGCTGATCCAGCTGACCACTGACACCATCAGTCGCCGGGCACGCCAGGGCGAACAGCTGAGGGTGCTGGTATGCCGTGACTTCGCCTCGAGCTGGCTGGCCGGCCAGGTCGGAAAGTTCCTGGTCGCCAACCCTGGAATATCCGTGGAGATCACCGCAGAAAAAAACGCGACCTTCCGCCTCGACGAAGATTTCGACTTCCGTATTTTCTATGGCATGCATGGCGCCAAGGTCGGTGGCGGGCTGGAAGCGTCCGAGCTGTGCCGCTGGATCGATCTGCTGGTCTGCACCCGCGACTTCGCCCAGACCTACCTAGGCGAAGGCCGCAAGCCTTGCGATGCGCCGTACCTGATCGATGCCAACTACGACATCTGGGAGGAATGGTGCGCCCTGACCCGGCTCGACCCCGGCGGCGCACGACGCCAGCAGACGATGTTCAACGAAACCACCCTGTGCCTGTCCGTCGCGGCATCTGGGGGTGGCCTGACCATCGGCGACAGCTTCCTGGCCATGCCTGCCATTCGCGCAGGTGAGCTGATCGTGCCCTACCCACTCGGCCTGGTTAGCGCGCAGAACTACACCCTCTTCAAACCCAAAAGGCCAAGTTCCCCCGCGAGCCAAAAGTTTGAAATCTGGCTGCGTGGCGCGATAGAAAGCTACCAGGTGGGTGTGCGCCAAACGCTGACAGAACAGGGCATTCAGGTCATGGAACGTCACCGGATTTGCGCTATGGGGCGTTAGCGGTCAGGGCTGCTATCGACCCAAAGCTGCCCTTCATTGATGGCGATCAGGGTCCAGCAGTGGGGTCCGATCATCGCCTGATCAGCAGCCTGTCACCCTCGCCAAGCGATATGCTCGACATTGTCAAGTCCACTCGAAGCCCATTTAATAATGCTTCTCAGTTAGTGTAGTATTCGCCGCTCTCCGGCGGAGCCGGTTTACCGACGTAGGGCTGAGCATGTCGCGCATTGGCACCTCTGAGTTGCTGACCAACTTCCATGAGCACTACGCGGAACTGATGGCGTTCCTGGCTCGGCGGCTGGGCAACGTCGAGCAGGCTGCCGATGTAGCGCAAGACACCTACCTGCGGTTGGTCAACCTCCCTGCCGGCGAACCGATCCAGGAGCCGCGCGCGTTCCTGTTTCGCATCGCCGGCAACCTGGCCATCGACCGTATGCGGCGCGAGGGGCGGTTCAATGCCTTGCATGCCGACGAGTCGCAAGCCCTGGAGGTCTGCGACCCACGCCCTTCACCCGAGTCGGCGCTGATGACCGATGAGGCCTTGGCGCAGCTCGATGTCGCGATGGACCAGTTGCCCACCAACGCTCGCCTGGCGCTGCTGCTCAATCGTCTCGAGGGGCTGACGCATGCCCAGATCGCCACCAGGCTCGGCGTGTCCGAGAGCACTGTAGGCAAGTACATCGTGCAAGCGGTACGTCATTGTCGCGACTCCTTGAGCAAGAAGGAGTGGATATGAACCGCTTGCATTATTCGGACACCACCCCCCAGACTCCGACGCCTCCTCATGCTGCTCAGCTTGCAGAACCCATGACCGATACCGTTGATCCTTTCGAGCTGGAAGACCAGGCCATCGAGATGCTGGTGCATCTTCAGTCCGGCCGGGCTACTGCAGCCGACCACCTGGCCTATGAGCGCTGGTGCCAGCGCTCCGAGGCCCATGCCCTGGCCGCCAGAAAGTCCGAGGCGTTGTGGGGGGCATTTGCGCACACGCCGAAAGCCCAACAGTTCGTCGCCCCAAGCCCGCGCAAGCGGCGCAGACCCGCACGCGCCTTGTGGGCGGTGGGCTTGGCCGCGTGCCTGGCGCTGGTGATGATCAGTGCAGGGCTGCTACGGCCTTGGTCGGCCCTGTATGCCGATCAGGTGACCGATGCTGGCGAGCGGCGGGAAGTGCGCCTGCAGGACGGCAGCGTTGTCTGGATGAACGCAGACACCGTGTTGTCGGTGGACTACAGCCAAAACCGACGCGGTATCACGATGTATCAAGGGGAGGCGCTATTCGAGGTGGCCAAGGACCCATCGCGGCCTTTCATCGTGCACGCGGCGCAAGGAGATGTGCAGGCCGTGGGCACCCGATTTGATGTAAACCAGCGCGGTGACGAGGTGACCGTGCAGGTGAGCGAAGGCATCGTGCAGCTCAGTTCGGGCGGGCAGAGCTTGCGCCTTCCGGCCGGGCAATCCTCGGCCTATCGGCGCGGTGTGGCGCCGCAGCCGGGCAAGGCGGTCGATGTGCAGAATGTCGCCACCTGGCAACGCGGCAAATTGATCTTCAACGCGCGCCCGCTGGGTGACGTGCTCGCCGAGCTCGACCGGTACATCCCCGGCATTGTGTACCTCACCGATAAGACGCTGGCGGCCCGGCGCATCAGCGGAATATTCGAGGTGGATGATCCACAGGCTGCCCTGGCCGTGCTGGAGCAGACGCAGCCCCTGCGTATCACCCGGTTTCCGTTGATCACCCTGGTGCGGCCGAAAGACTGACGCCGCACCCTCTCTCTTCCGCGCAGCGCCTTGCAAAAAAAATGAAAATTCTTTGGCAAGGTCCTGTAGGTCGCTTCGTCGTAAAGACGAAGCGCGAATCATTCACATAAAAGTCGCGCAGCCAACTCTAGGGAAAGGTTGCTGTCATGCTGCATATCTGCGTACGTATCCGCGCACAGTCGTTGCGCCAAGCGGTGGCATTCGCCGCCTTGTTCGGCCTCCTGGCACCGGTCGAGGCCCAGGCCAGGGCTTCAGAAAGCTCCGCTGTCACACAGGTCTTCACCATTGTTGCCCAGCCACTGGACAGCGCACTAACCCGTCTGGCCGACCAGGCCGGCCTGCGCATCATTTTCAATTCTGACGAGATAAGCGGAATGCGCAGCGCTGGGCTGCGTGGGGCCTACACGATCAACGAGGCGCTCGAGCAACTGCTCAGAGGCAGTGGTTACGGCTACGAGTACGTAAATGACAAGACGCTGACCTTGCGCAAGATAGCGGCGGATTCATCAGCGCTGGAGCTGGGCGCTACCGATGTGAATGCACTTGGGCTGGGGGCGACTACCGAAGGGACTGGCTCCTACACCACTGGCCTCACCAGTACCGCAACCCGGTTGGGGCTCTCGCCGCGAGAGACGCCTCAGTCCATCAGTGTCGTCACGCGCCAGCAGATGGACGACCAGAACATGCAGTCGCTGGAAGACGTTGCCAAGGCCGCGACGGGCATCAGCACGGTCAAAGGGTTTGGCACAGAGCGCCCGCTGTACTACTCACGCGGGTTCCAGGTCGACGACCTGCAGTTCGATGGCCTGCCGAGCAGTGTCACCGAAAGTTTCTCGATGGACGTCATGTCGGTGAACAACATGGCCATGTACGACCGGGTGGAGATTGTCCGCGGCGCCAACGGCCTGATGCAAGGCGCAGGTAACCCGTCTGCGGCGATCAACATGGTGCGCAAGCGACCCACGCGTGAATACCAGCTCAAGGCGGAAATCGGCGCCGGCTCGTGGGACAACTACCGCACCCAGCTCGATGTCGGCGGCCCGCTGAACGCAGAGGGCACCCTGCGCGGCCGCACGGTGCTGATGTACAACACGAAAAACAGCTACCAGGACTACGCCGGCAAGGACAACCAGCTGTTCTACGCCATCGGCGAAGCCGACCTGAGTGACGCGACCACGGTCGCGCTGGGGGCGTCCTTCCAGCAGGACAACAACAACGGCTACGACTGGGGTGGTTTGCCTACCCACCTGGACGGCAGCTCGTACAACTTCTCGCGCTCGAAGTCGCTCGCCGGCAAGTGGGCCTATCTGGACAAGATCAACCGCAACGTCTTCGCCGATATCAAGCACCGCTTCAACGAGGACTGGAACCTCACCGTCGCCACCAACCTGATCTGGTCCAACGCCGACTTTCTTGCCCAGGTTGGCTATCACACCTACGAGACGGATTCGACGATGCAGTATTGGCCGAACAGTGCCCGTTACGATGACGAGCAGGTCAACCTCGACGCGGCGCTCAACGGCGCATTCACCCTGCTGGGGCGCAAGCATGAAGTGGTGATAGGGACCAACATGCGGCGCGACAGGCTGCAGTACGTCACCGGCTCGGCCAGTGAGAACCCCACCGTCGACATCCTCGACTTCGACACCTCCACGTTCCCCAAGCCGCAGATAGTCGGCAGCCTGACGCCCAGCCGGCACGTGCGCAAGGACAAGGGGGTCTATGTCGCCACGCGCCTCAATCCGCTGGATGATCTGCACGTCATTCTTGGCAGCCGCTTGAGCTGGGTCGACTATGACACCCGAGGCCCGTGGGAAACCGACCGGTTCAAGGAAGATCGCAAGGTCATTCCCTACGGCGGCATCGTCTACGACCTCACGGACAACACCTCGGTCTACGCCAGCTACACCGAGATCTACAAGATGCAAAGCACCTACAGTGTCGACAACAAGTTGCTGGAGCCCACTACCGGCAGCAACTACGAGGTTGGCGTGAAGAGCGAGCTGTTCGATGGACGTTTGAATACCGCCGTTGCAGTGTTCCAGGTGGATCAGACCGGCCTTCCACAGGTAGTGCCCGAGGCCGGGCGCGTGTGCGGGCCGACGCGCGATGCGCGGTGCTACACCGAGGGTGCCAAGGTGCGCAACCGCGGGTTCGATGCAGAGGTTTCAGGTGAATTGATGCCCGGTTGGAACGCGTCGATGGGCTACACCTACAGCCATCCGAAATACGTGGCCGGCGCCAGCAAGGGCGACACCTATGGCACCGAGAACTCGCCACAGCGACTGTTCAAGGCCGCCACCACCTATCAACTGCCCGGTGGGTTCGACCAATGGCGAGTGGGCGCCAACCTCTACCATCAGAGCAAGCTGTACCTGAATGATATTACCCAGAGCGCCTACAATCTGGTGGACTTGAACGCCAACTTCCGGATTGACCAGAACCTCAGCGTGCAACTGAACCTCAACAACGTTTTTGACGAGAAGTACTACACCGCGATTTTCAGCCAGGACACTGGCAACTACTACGGCGAACCCCGCAACTTTGCCGTTACGCTGCGCTACGAGAACTAGTCTCCAGTCGCCCGTTTCAGAACGCTTTGAATCGCCCCTTCGGCAGATACTGCCTAAAGGGCGACTCTTGGCTTTTAGCCGATCTGAACCAACGGCCGCTTTGGGTCGATTAGCGACGGTCTGATCTCGACCGTCGCTATGCATTGTCAAACCTCAGTCTGTTCCGCCATCTCCAGAGCGTCATCGACCTCAATACCCAAATATCGAACGGTGCTCTCCAGCTTTGTATGGCCGAGCAGCAGTTGAACCGCCCTCAGGTTTTTCGTCCTGCGATAGATCAGTGATGCCTTCGTACGTCTCATCGTATGAGTGCCGTACATGGCTGGATCAAGGTCAATGGCTTTCACCCAGCCTTTGACTATACGAGCGTACTGCCGAGTGGATAGATGGTCAGAGGTATTCAGTCTGCTAGGGAATAAGCAGTCCTCGCTGCGTAGCTTGGCCTGACGTATCCAGGCTGCGACAGCAGACCGTGTTTGTTCAGTAATCTCGAACTGCACAGGCCGCTGCGTTTTCTGCTGCATGACCATGGCTCGTGATGATACGTGCTCGTCGTTGGCGACGTCGCGCACGCGGAGCTTGGTTAAGTCGCAAGCTCGAAGCTTGCTGTCGATGGCCAGATCGAAGAGAGCCAGATCCCGAGTTCTTTCTGCAATGTGAAGCCTTACCCGGATAGACCAGATATTTCTCAGTCTTAGCGGGGGTTTCTGCCCGACCAATTTTCCTTTGTTCCAGGGCTGACGGCTGCGGGTAGCAATGATGCTCATGACATATCCTCCATGTGTGGAAGGAAAAGGATGGCTTGTCTGAGCAACGGTCGCTAAACGGCCAAAAGCAGACTGTGGACAGCTCCCCGTTCAGCCCCATACGCTGTTTAGTCTGAATACAATTTTCTCAGGGGGTGATGATGCTGATACTTGCCATTGATCGAGACAGCGTCCACGCGGGTGACGATCTGATCAGCCATGCCAACTCAGTCAAGCTGGATCCGACTGCAACATTGCGTACAGCGTTAGAAGCCATACAGACCATGCACTACCTGCCCAGCATCAGTGGAGATGAAGCTACCTGGATTATCTGCGCGTCAGGCCAACCAATTGGTGTTCTCGCACAGCAATGGGAGGCGCCCAAACTGGTGTTACCAATTGAGAGCCCAGTGACGCAGGTTTTTGGAGAGGATGAACCTCTCCTTTTTTTCTTTAGATACTGGTGCCAAACAGATCCTCACGTTGTTTTCTCACGCATCGCAGCAGGAGAAGTGTTGGCTTTCCGTTATTAGGTTCCCAGTTGAAGAAGCAGCCGGATGTCTGCTTGGGGTCGATAACAGCCAATCGCGCCCTTCTACATCAACCGGGCGGATCAGCCGGGCGCCTCAAGTTGCTTGGCCACTTTCATTGCCAGTTCGACAAAGGCTCTCGCTGCAGCCGTTTGATAAACCCCTTTTCGTTGCATCAGAACAGCAGTGCGCTGCAAGCGCTGCTGGTCAAGCTCGATAGCGACCAACTGCGAGTGAGCTAGGGCAATAGTGGCCGGCAACAAGGTCGAGAGCTTGGTCCTGCTAACCACTTCGATAAGCGCACTGATGGTATTGGCTTCCACTTGTACGTGAGGCCGAATGTTGTGCTGGCGGCAATAGCTGTCGATCTGCTCACGCGTGGCAAATTCGGCGCTCAAGAGTATCAGCGATTCTGAGTTCAACGCCTCCAGGCCAATACTGGCCGTCGTGGCGAGGGGATGCTGCTTGCCTACCACCAGCGCGAGGGTTTCGACCAGGAGCGCTTGGGCGTCCAGGTCCAGATGATGGCCGTTGTCGAACGCTATGCCCACATCAACCTCGTCGGCCAACAACAATTCTTCCATCGCCTCTTGGGCGATCTCTCGCACCACCAGCGTGATGTTCGGGTAGCGGCCATGGAACGCTTCAACCAGCGGGCCCACGAGATAGCTGGTGAATGTCGGCGTTACCCCCACCCTAAGTGACCCGCGGCTCAGATCGCCGAGGTCATCAATGGCTCGTTTTGCCTCCTGCAGTTCTTGCGCGGCCCGCTTGGCATAGCGCAGATACACCTCGCCGGCATCCGTCAGCCGCGTGGTACGGCCGGAGCGATCGAACAAGGTTGTGCCGAGGCTCTCTTCCAGCTGCCGGACCTGCTGCGACAAGGCCGGTTGAGACACATGCAGCGCCGCTGCGGCGCGGGTGAAACTGAGATGGTTTGCCACTGCGATGAAGTACTGGATGTGTCGGGCAAGCATGGACGCACCTATAAGATTAACTGATCTACTAGATCATAAATCAGACTTTTACCTTATTTAAATGGCTGCGTAACCTTTGCTTCAACACATCGCGTCATTCAAGGAGTCAACCATGAAAGACATCATCGACGGGTTTCTGAAGTTTCAGAAAGAGGCCTACCCCGAGCGCGTCAAACTGTTCAAGGACCTGGCCAGCCAGCAAAGCCCACGTGCCCTGTTCATTTCATGCTCCGACAGCCGCCTGGTGCCGGAGCTGGTCACCCAGCGTGAACCCGGAGACCTGTTCGTCATCCGCAATGCAGGCAACATCGTGCCGTCCTACGGCCCCGAGCCTGGAGGCGTATCGGCCTCGGTGGAATACGCTGTGGCGGCCCTGCAGGTTTCCGACATCGTCATCTGCGGCCATTCCGATTGCGGTGCCATGACGGCCATCGCCACCTGCAAATGCCTGGACCACATGCCCGCAGTGGCCGGCTGGCTGCGCTACGCCGATTCCGCACGAGTGGTAAACGAAGCCCGCAACCATTTCGGCCCGCAGGCCAAGGTCGAGGCCATGGTGCGCGAAAACGTGATCGCCCAGCTTGCCAACATCCAGACCCACCCCTCGGTGCGCCTGGCCCTGGAAGAAGGCCGCGTGACATTGCATGGCTGGATCTACGACATCGAAAGCGGGCTGATCGAGGCCTTCGATGGCGGTACAGGCACGTTCGTATCCCTCGCCCACAACCCCGAAGTACACGCCGTTTCCCATCAACCCAAGCGTGTTGCCTAAGTATTTTTCAACCAAGGAGAAACACCATGATCCAATCGCAAATCAGCCAGAACGCCCGCCTTGCCCTGAGCGAAGTCATCCTTCTGGCCAAAGCCCGCAAAGACCTGTCGTTCTCCCAGATCACCGAAGGCACCGGCTTGTCCGAAGCGTTCGTCACCGCAGCACTGCTGGGCCAGCACCCGTTGCCGGCGAGCGCCGCCCAGGTGGTAGGTGACAAGCTCGGCCTCGACGCGGACGGCATCGCAATGCTGCAGACCGTGCCACTGCGCGGCAGCATTCAAAATGGCGTCCCGACCGACCCGACCATCTACCGCTTTTACGAGATGTTGCAGGTGTACGGCACCACCTTGAAGGCGCTGGTTCATGAAAAGTTCGGCGACGGCATCATCAGTGCCATCAATTTCAAGCTGGACATCCAGAAAGTCGAAGACCCCGAGGGTGGCTCGCGCGCGGTGATCACCCTGGATGGCAAATACCTGCCCACCAAACCGTTCTGATCTGGCTGCAACACATGGGCTCGGCCGCAATGTTGCGGCCGAGCCACAACCTGAAGGTGATCAAAATTGAAAGCGTTGTTCGCATTGATACTAGGCGGGCTGTGCAACGTGGCGATGGCGACCGACGTCGAGCAACAGGTCGAGCAGGCACCGGTTGAACAATACAGCTACTCCCGGCACCTCGATATCGCTCGCGTCATTTCCATGAGCCAGGTACCTGATGTCTGCGAGGTGGTACCCGCTCGCATGACGTACGAAGACTCCCAAGGCAATGAGCATGTGCTTGAGTACCGCGTGATGGGCAATGGTTGCTCGAATAACTGAGCCCGGCCTTCGCAGCGCGGCAGCACTCTATATGAGGACTGAAGTTGATGGACCTTATCTTTCGCAATGTACGCATTGACGACACCCAGCCACTGGTAGATGTGGCCGTGCAAGCAGGCAGAATCGCCGAGATCGCGCAACACATCGCCACCACCGCAGCGCACGAAATCCAAGGCGGCGGCAAAGTGCTTGTTGCCGGGTTTGTCGAAGGCCACCTGCACCTGGAAAAAGCCAACGTGATGCACCGCAAGGCCAACCGTTCCGGCACCTTGAAGGAAGCGATCGCCGTCACCGCCGAACTGAAGCCCACACTGACCCGTGAGGATATCCGCGAACGTTCGATCCAGGTGCTGCGTGCACTGGTTCAGGCCGGTACCACGCATGTACGTGCCCATGCCGAGTTCGACCCCGCCCAAGGCTTCACCGGGCTCGAAGTGGTGCTGGAGTTGCGCGAGCAGTTCCGAGAGGCGATCGACATCCAGGTCGTGGCCTTTCCGCAAGAAGGCATTCTCAAGCTGCCTGGCATGCAGGCCATGATGGCCCAGGCAATGGAGATGGGCGCCGATGTGGTGGGCGGCATTCCCTACAACGACGTGTCGCCGCTGGAGCACATTGATTTCGTCTTTGACTTGGCCAAGCGCTACGGCAAAGACATCGACTTGCACCAGGACTTCGCCGATGACGCCGAGCACATGACCATCGAGTACGTGGCACGTCGAACCATTGCCGAAGGCTACCAAGGACGGGTCTGCGTTGGGCATCTGACCAGCCTGGCCGCCGCCTCGCCAGCGCGACAGGCACAGGTGATTGCGTTGCTACGTGAGGCCGACATCAGCGTGATGTGCCTGCCCGCCACCGACCTGCACCTGGGGGCTCGGGGTGACAGTCACAATGTAAGACGCACCCTGACACCGGTGCGTGCACTGCGCGACGGCGGTGTCACGGTTTGCCTGGCCACCAACAACATCCGCAACGCATTCACACCGTATGGCACTGGCGACCTGCTGCACATTGCGCAACTGGCCATTCCCGCGTGCCACTTGGGCGGCGCGGATGATCAGGCCACCGTGTTGTCGATGCTCACGACCAACCCTGCCAAAGCCTTGGGCTTGAAACGCCACGGTTTGGCGGTGGGCAATGATGCCGACCTGGTGATGGTGGATTGCCGGGCTGTGGCCGATGTCATTCTCGACCTGCCGACACGGCTGATGGTACTCAAGCGCGGCAGGGTGGTGGCAACTGCTGAGCACCGCAGGTCAGTCGCATTCTGAGGTCATCGGGGAGTGTTCCAGGGCATGCTCACCCTGCGTCTCCCAGCCCATTATGCGAAGCCTTTTCTATCCATCTCCGATACTGGCGAGTACGAACGGCCATGGAGAGCTGTTGCAAGATCAGCGCGCGTACTGGTGAAACACTCGGGTCGGGCTTTTTAGCTCGGCTGAGTTTGCGCAACTGGTACTTCACTACTGCCATGTTCGCCAAGGCTGCCAGGGCTTTGTTTTTCCAGGTGATCGGCGGCAATTGCGGGGCATTTTCCTTGCCCTGCAGCCAGTCACGAGGCAAATGCGGGTCGATGGCCAACGCGGTTCCGATGCCCACCATGTCCACACCACGCTGCACGACGCTTTCGGCCACCGGGCGGCGACGTATACCGCCGGTGACCATCACCGGCATCCTGGCGACGGTCTGGATCTCACGGGCGAACTCGACGAAATATGCTTCGCGAGCCAGGGTACGGCCATCGCGCGCTTCACCTTGCATGGCCGGTACTTCGTAACTGCCTCCCGACAACTCCACCATATCCACGCCCAGGTCGTTGAGCCACCCAACTACCCTTTTCGCGTCATCGGCGGTGAAGCCACCGCGCTGGAAGTCAGCCGAGTTGAGCTTGACCGCCACTGCAAAATCCGCAGAAACCACAGCCCTGACCGCCTTGACGATTTCGAGCAACAGGCGTGCCCTGTTTTCCAGAGCCCCACCCCACTCGTCCGTCCTCTGGTTGGTCAACGGCGACAGGAACTGGCTCAGTAAATAGCCATGGGCAGCGTGGATTTCCACGCCAGTGAACCCTGCGCGCTCGCCAAGGCGTGCGGTATTCGCAAAGCGCTGGATAACCTCTTCGATCACGCCAGGGGTCATTGCATACGGCGTGACAAAATGCTTGGACATCTTGCCAAGCTCCAGCGGCACGGCTGAAGGTGCCCAGGTTTTTTGCCCAAGGTTGGCCTGCATCTGCCGGCCTGGGTGATTGATCTGCAACCAGAACTGCGCACCGCCGGATCGCCCCACACGCGCCCAGCGCTTGAACTTGTGCAGTTGCTGATCGTCCTGCAACACCACGCCGCCCGGTCCGGTCATGGCGCGGCCGTCGACCATCACGTTACCGGTGATGATCAGACCGGCCCCGCCGTCGGCCCATGCTTGATAGAGGCGCATCAGTGCTTCGGAAGGCGCCTGATCGGCGTCCGCCATGTTCTCTTCCATGGCGGCTTTGGCGATTCGGTTCTTGATGGTCGAACCGTTGGGAAGCATCAGGGTGTCGAATACGTTCATGGGCAGTCCTCAACTGAAGATGAGGCCACCTTAAGATTAAAGTAAACTTTAAGGTCAACAGCTTTTTCAGGTTCATCGCACCAGCCCCTGGCAAGCTCGCTACCTGATCGACATGTATACCCTGATCCTGGCCGACAGCTGTCTTGCCAGCCCTGTCACGGCGCCCGCCGGGACGCGGATTTCACTGCACGCTTGCCTGAGGCTTGGCCAACCCCTTCTTCACGCAAACGATTGATCAGCATTTGCGCATTTTCCGCACACTCCATACCTTCGGGCTTACCCTCGATGCCTTGGATGACGAGAAGAAGCTGCGCTTTGTTCTGCGCTAGCCGGTGCTGCAGAACACCAATTTCCTCAACCTTTTGCTTGAGTCCACTGAGCAACTGGTCGTGCTGCCAGCCGCTGGCATTCGTCGGCATCAGTTGCCGTATTTCTTCCAATGAAAACCCCGCCGCCTGCGCTCCGGTGATGATCTCCAGCACCCATTGGGTCTCAGGCGCGTAGTCCCTGTAGCCATTCGCTTTGCGCTCGACAGATCTGATCAAGCCGCTTGCCTCGTAGAACCGGATGCGTGACGGTGCCAACCCGCTGATTTTCGCCAGTTCGCCAATTCTCATAACCCACCCTGAAAATGCTATCGACCCCGAGTTGACTTTAAAGCTGGAGTCATCGGTCAGCCAAGCGAATGAGTATTGCCTGGGGCCCGCTTACGTCATATTACTTTCACTGCGCGGCCGATGAACTTGACCGGGCCTGTTGGAGCACCAGTAGGAGAGCCCCCCGCTTTCTCAAGGGTCAGCTCGAACAACTGGTTCGGCTCAAGCGCAGGCAAGCGCCTCAGCGGCACGCGGTACTGTTCGCCCGGTTTGACCAACCCCAGCGAAACAGGTGCGCGCCACTGCTCGCCCTTGGTCCAGAACTGCAAGGTCATGCCTTCGGGCACATCGTCCACGCCAAGCGGGATCAGTTCGATCATGCTGGCATCGTTGGCTTGCACTACCCAACCCGGGGCCTGGCCCGACGGCGCCACGAGCACCACCATGTAGGTGGTCACAGGCGGTGCCTTGGTCAACAGCGCCAAGGCCAGAAGCAAGCTCGCTGCAAGCCCCGCAGCGCTCAAGCCCTGCCAGAGTCCAAGCCGCTGCCACCAGCCAGCGCGTGGATGCACTGGCGGGTAAGCCTCTTCAAGGCTGCGCTCGATCCGGCCCCACAAGCGGTGGCTTGGCGTGACGGGTTCAACTTGCGTGGTCAGTTCGAGCAGGCGGGCCTCCCAGGCATCAACTGCAGCTCGTACGGCCGGCTCCGTTTTCAACCGGTCCTGCATGGCAGCACGCTGCTCGCCACTCAAGGTACCCAGCACATACTCGGCTGCCAGGACGTCCAGGTCCTCGGCGCTGCCATCACCTGGGGTTCGCTTCATGTCATGCACTCCCGCAGGGCCTTCAGGCTTCGCTTGATCCATGCCTTCACGGTGCCCAACGGCGCACCCAGCAGGGTTGCGATTTCGGCATTGCTGCAACCGTCCACATACGCATGCAGGATGCAACGCTGGGGAGCGGGTTGCAGTTGCTCAAGGCAGCGATAGATTTTCGCCGAGCCTGACCACAGTTGCAGGTCGTCCAGCTCCGGGGCCAGGGTTACAGCCGCGATCATGCCAGGCTCGCCCAGGTCGGTTTCCCAGCGGCCGTCACGCACGAAGTTCAGCGCCAGGTGACGGGTGATGCTGTACACCCAGCCCCGGGCTGAACCGCGCGACGGGTCATAGCTGGCAGCACGTGTCCAGATACGCACAAAGGCATCGTGAACGATGTCCTCCGCGCTCGCCTGATCGCGCACGATGCGCCGTGCGACGCCCAGCAAACGTGCCCCCTCATGCTCATACAGCGCCTGCAAGGCGTGGCGGTCTCCTTGGGCACAAGCGGCAAGACAGCCCTCGAAATCAAATGGAACAACGGGCGAATTCAAAATGGGGCGTTCCTTCATCATGAAACCTGGACGGTGCCCTGGCTTAGCGGCCTGGGGCACGTCCAGCAGCGTAGATGATCAATCGCTGGCGTGCCGCTCAAGCCCTCGTCACTTGGCGGACCAGAACACGTAGTCCGCCTGGTACTTGACCCTCTGCTGCGCGCCTTTGCTCTGCGCCGTACAGTCCACAGAAGGCGCTACGCCACCGCGAGTCGCCAGGCGCTGGATGTAGCTGACCCCTTGCATCGCGCCCTTGCCCTCGGCAGGGTTGGCCTTGACCAGTTGATACGGGATATCGCCTTTGGCCGCCGGGGCGACGGCAAGCTGGGTGCCGGTCACTTTCGAACCGTCCTTGGCCTGCCAGGTGGCCGGAGGACCAAAATAGTCACCTACAGGTTTGCCGCTGCGATCATTGAGCACCGCCTTGGGGCCGACGAACATCCACTCTGTCTGGCCTGGCGCATTGGCCTTGTCGCGGCATTCGTAGGTGATCTCACCGACACCGACGGTTTCCAGCATGATGGCGTGGCCATCGGGAACCTTGACCGCCTCCGGGACGCCCGACTGGGCATGGGCGGGGGCAGATGCCAGTACAAGGCAGGCGGCGAGCAGGGAGAAAGCGGGCTTGATGATCATGGGGCGAACTCCGTGGGGGTCATGGGTCAGGCAATCACCGACTGCCTGATAAGAACTACCCATCGGGTTCCGTTCTGGATGCACCGGCTCAACAATAATTTTGCATGCTCGTTATCGATACCGTGCTGACAGCGAAGCAGGCGTGCCACGGTCGACTGATCACGCCGGGGCGGTTACGCTGGCGTTTTCCACCTGCACGGAAGCGCCAGTGAAAGAGTCATACCAAGGAAGCTGCTTGTGCGCAGCGGTCAGTTACCTGCTGCTTACCACTCCAAAAGCTGTGAGCCACTGCCATTGCAGCCAGTGCCGCAAAGGGCACGGGGCAGCATTCGCTTCATACGGCAGCGTTCCGCGCAGCATGCTGCGCATCCTTCGTGGCGCCACCAGTATCAAGACCTATGCGTCTTCGCCGACGGTGGTGCGGGAATTTTGCGTGGAGTGCGGCTCGACCTTGTTCTGGTCACGCTCCGAAGGTGAGTTTGCCGACTGGGTTTCGATAGCCCTGGGCACGCTTGATACACCGTTCCTGCCCAAGAAGCAGAAACATCTGCACGTCGACTCTGCTGCCCCTTGGTGCGTTCCGTTCATCCCGTCTGATTGCAAGAGCAGATCAGTTGACCGCTGAGTTCGATGCAACGGCGCTGCCATCCACGGTGGCGTCAGGATAATCCGCAACAGAGCAATCACGGCTAGGCACCTCGATGCCTGAACAACGGATGCTAGCGCTCACCGCACCCTCCGGAGACTTCGCTCGTTGACTGACTCACAGCACAGCCCTGCCTATGCAAAACGGTTCGAAGCCGTGCTTGCCTACATCGACAGCCACCTCGAAGGTGACCTGTCGGTGAATGCCTTGAGCCGCATCGCCAACTTTTCGGCGTTTCACTTTCACCGGCAGTTCACGGCATACATGGGCGTTCCGGTTTCACGGTATGTGCAACTGATGAGGCTTCGACGTGCGGCGCACCAACTGGTCGCCTCGCCCGCAACACCCGTTCTGGATGCCGCATTCGGCGCCGGCTTCGAAAGCCCCGAAGCCTTTTCCAGGGCGTTCAAGCGTGCGTTCGGCATGGCGCCGAGCGTGTTCGCCAAGGCGCCGAACTGGCAGGCCTGGAGTGCGGTATTCGTTGTTCCATGCCTTTGCAGGAGTATCACCATGCAGATCCGTATAGTGGAGTTCGCCGAAACCCGCGTGGCCGCGCTCGAACACCGAGGGCCGCCCAGCCTGGTCGGTGAAAGCGTTGCGCGTTTTCGCCAATGGCGCATAAACAGCGGCCAATCGCCGGTGGCCAGCAGCCGCACCTTCGGCATCCCCTACGACAACCCCGATACTACCCCGCCCCACGCCTTTCGCTTCGCCGTTTGTGGGGAGATGAACGAGGCCGTGCAGCCCAATGAGTTCGGTGTGCATGAACGGGTTATACCGGCGGGCCGTTGTGCCGTGATTCGGCATAGCGGCTCGCCTGACTACATTGGCGAAACCATCTACCCGCTGTACCGGGACTGGTTGCCGTCGAGCAGTGAAGAACTGCGCGACCATCCGTTGTTCTTCCAATACCTGAGCGTGTATCCGGAAACGCCACTGGAGCAGTGGGAAACGGATATCTATGTACCGCTGAAGTAGGCCGGGCCAAGGGTGGCAGCAGCAGCCAGCCACTCAAACAACTGCCGAGCAGCCGCGCCCAAAGGCCGGTCGTTACTATGGACCAGGTAATAGTTTTTCCCAGTCAGCAGGACATGGGGGAACAGCTGTACCAAACTGCCCTGCGCCACGTCGTCCTCCACCAACCAAGGGCTGGTCAGCACAATGCCCTGGCTGCGCCGTGCAGCATCGATGGCCATTTCCGACTGATCGAAACGCAAGTCGCTCTTCAACCTGTCGAAGGACATTCCGACTTGCCCTAACCATCGCGACCAATTGGCGTGAGAGGTGGTATAGAGCACTGTCGCGCGTACCATGTCCTCGATGACGGACAGTTGCAGACGCTCGCGGTATTCAGGGCTGCAATAGACGCGAGCTTCATCACGCAGCAGCAACTTCACCTGGAGGTCGAGGGCTTGGCCGTCGAAATGGCGTACGGCCAGATCATAAGTGCCCGACTGAAAGTCGACAGGCGCCACGGATGCGCTCACGTGAAGCTTCAACTCTGGATACGAACGGGTCAGATCAGGCATCCGGCGGGCAAACCAAGTGTTCGCGAACGCGGGTGGCAGGCTCAGATGCACGTCGAATTCGCCGCTGCGCTGCAGCGCAAGATTGGCGTGTTCAAGCTGCTGAAGCGCTGGCTTGACTTGCGCCCAATAGCGCAGTGCTTGTTCGGTCGGCTGTAGCCTGCGCACGCTGCGCACGAACAGAGAGGTACCCAGCCAGTCTTCCAGCTTGCGAATCTGTTGTCCCACCGCCCCAGGCGTGACGAACAGTTGCTGAGCTGCCAGTACCGCACTGCCCGTGCGCATGACAGCGTCGAAACAGACAATGGCCTTCATCGGGGTATCGGCTCGCATAGCGTAGTTTTTCTCTTTCATACCGTCACGAGAGATGATTTGTACCGGGTTGGCCATCTCACCACAATCACCTCAGCAATCTTGCCGGCCCGAGGGGTACAACACGTGAACGTTCTGATTATCCATGCCCATCCCGAACCTTGCTCCTTCAATGGCGCCATGACCCGGACTGCGGTGCATACGCTTACCCGGCTAAACCATGAAGTGCGGGTAAGTGACCTTTATGCCATGGGCTGGAACGCCGTACTGCAGGCAGAGGATTTCTCCGAGCGGGTCGATGGGCACTTTTTTGACCCCGCCACGGAGCAGGCGCACGCTCAGGTTACTGCGACGGTATGTAGCGAGGTTAAGGCCGAGCAGGACAAGGTCGCATGGGCCGAGCTGGTGATTTTTCAGTTTCCGATGTGGTGGTTTTCCATGCCAGCCATGCTCAAGGGCTGGGTTGATCGTGTCTTGAGCCGCGGTTTCGCCTATTCCACCGGACGCAAATACGATACCGGACACCTCAAGGGCAAATGCGCAATGCTCAGCCTCACCACAGGTACCGCAAGCACCTTGTACGCACCCAACGGCATTGACGGTGATCTCCACCACATTCTCTGGCCCATTCACAACGGCATACTGGCGTACACCGGTTTTACCGTGCTCCCCCCCTTTGCCGCGTGGATGCCCGCCCAGGTCAGCCAACAGCAACGGGAGGATTATCTGCTGCAGTATGCCGAGCGGCTGTCACGGCTGGGCGATATGCAACCGCTGTTCTTTCATCCACGGCAGGATTACGACGAGCATCAACAGCTCAAGCCAGGCATACCTGCCGTTCGGGCGTCCAGTGGAATCCCCGCGCTGGCCAGACCTTCGAAGCGTCTGCGAGCAAGAATTTTGATAGCGCTGCAAATGGAGAATCATCGTGAAGGGCTATTGGATCATTTTCGGTGCCGAGGTAAACGACGCCGATGCACAGCAGGAATATGGCCGACTGTGGGCACCCATCAGTGAGAAGTACAATGCCAAGGTCAAGGTTCTGAAGCCTGGGACATTGGTCGAGGCCCAATCCAGCCAGCGCGTGCTGGTGGTCGAGTTCCCTAGCTACGCGCAAGCCAAGAACTGTTATAGCGATCCTGATTACACCGCCGCAAAACAGTTCGCGCTTCGCGCCTACTGCCGCGAACTGATCATCATTGAAGGCGATCTCGCCTAGCCTCATCGCTACGGGAAACTATCGGCATCAGGGCCCAGAGCTTTCCGGGATACTGAAGGCGAGCGACCTCATTGCTGTAGTGCCGCGTCGCTTAGCGGCGGATGTCGATAGTCTCGTCATGCTTTAGCCAGTTTGTGGCCAGCCCCCTCCGGCCCTTCTCGTCGTTTTGTTCAAACCTGAGCTAGTTGCTCCCGGGCGAACGTCTGGGCTTCTTGGTAGACTACTACACCTTTTTCTTGAGGCAGATCTGGACGGTATAGCTCACCGTCCCAGCAGCCTTTTTCCTTGCTCTGATAGTTGCCATGGTTTTCGGTGGTACAAGCGTGATTGGCATTGGTACATCGTACCAGTGCGCAACCAAAAAGCGCTCAAAACCCCGAAAAATGGTACCAAAATGCGTAGACCAGAATGCCCCTAGAATTAGCCCCAAAGCCAGAAACCACGCGCCCTGAGCCGTCACGCCGCTTCAGCGTTGCACCGATGATGGATTGGTCGTACAAAGCCCGTATTCATTGATCAAAACGGATATCATGTGCAATTTCTGTTCACCTGAATCTACCGCTCGTGTACCCACGTTGGGATTGGCTGGACTGATCGACTGGACTCAACGCTGATCAAAAGCTGGCCCAGCCCTGGCACTATCGACTGGCACTACCCATAGATCCCAACCTATGCAGGCCTCCAGCTGACAGCTAAGGCAGGGATTTTCTTGTCATTGAGCTGGGCAACGTTCTACGCTCCACCTGCTGTCGACCAAGCATTTTCAAAAGGTAACTGGCGTGATTAGAAACGTACTGCTCATGAGTGGGCTCCTGGTTCTAGCTGGCTGCGCAAATCCGTACGCCACCAGCTACAAATCTCTTTCTGATTCGGAATATATCGCCGCTAATCGAACAGCTCCCGCTCCGGCCTTACCGGTAGTGGCGTACGGTTCAAATCCCGTCCAAGATGTTCAGACATACTATGAAAATGGCTATGAAGCACTTGGCTTCAGTATGTTCAGCGACAAATTATCGAACCAGCAAAAAGCTGTTCAACAAGGTCAGACGGTTGGTGCTGACTTGGTTGTCTATTATCAGCCCGTTTATCAGCGCACGGATACAACAGCTGTACCGTTTTCACTTCCGACGCAACAAACCGTAAGTAGTTATAGCCAAGCGACCGCGTACAACAATTCCGGAGGGTCTGCTACCGCTTACGGTTCTTCTTATGGAACGATTTCAGGGCAGCAATGGACTGTGGTTCCAGTGAGCCGTGATACCTATTTTCAGACTGCAACATACTACGTCAAGACAAATCAGCCGTTAGGGCTCCATTTCCGCGCACCCACTGCTGCGGAAGCTCAAGCTCTGGGCACTCAAAGGGCTGTTGTGATCACTGCGATAGTGCGCGGTTCAGCTGCTTACCAGGCGGACTTTCTTCCTGGCGATGTAATTCTTAAAGCAGATAATCTGACCGTTGACCAAATTCCAGATGCCGCTGAATTTGTACGAGCACGACGAGGGAAAACGGTTGACGTCCAGATTGTTCGGAATGGCAGCCCCATGGTGAAAAAGCTCACAATGCCGTAGCTCACGACCAGAAACTTTCTGGTCAAAAGAAATTCGAAAAACTCTGAATCCCTCTCATGGAGGGATTTCAGCAGCCATTAGTCAGAGCTCGCAAAACGCACTGCAAATACGCACTCACTTACTGCGAATTCACTCTCACACCTTGCGAAACTCACACTCCCCTACTGTGAATTCACTCTGACACACTGTGAAACCGCACTCAACTACTACGAAACCGCACACACTGCTTGCAAAGTTCGGGCATACACAAAAATATTTTCATTTTCTTGTTGAAACACTAAAAGCTCCATTTGCATAATGAGCTTAGATCAGTAGCTAGCCAGTTGTGTCTATGTCAGACAATAAGGCTACTCACATCCCTTCGGGTGTTGCGTTAGAGCAAAGCTCAGATAAAAACAATAAAAAGGTGAGCGCATGAAAGAGCAGGTCAAACAGAACAAAGAATCCAGGATCACAATCAGGCTTTCGAAGTCTGAGCTTGAAATTCTTGAATCAAAGATGGCCCAAGCGGGATACCAAGCTGCCGGAGCATTTATCCGAGACTTCGTGATCAGCAACAACATCAAACCAAAAATCAGTGGAGACGTTGTCCAAATCGCCCGCGAGCTCATGAACTTGGCGTCGATGATCAATGCTGAACGACCGGGAAGTGAGCTGCTCGAAAAGGTGAAGCACATCGCTCGCATCAATGTCGGGGGTGTCGCATGATCGGCAAAATCTTCCCCAAGTCCTCAGGCTCCTTCAAAAATCGAATCAGATACATTTTAGGCTGCACGAAGCACGACCACGAGATCACCGGTATCCGAACGATTGATTCGAACTGTGTGAGTGCCGATCCCCTGCCCGGCATCCTCGCTGGAGACGAAACAAGCGTCTTGGAGATGGTTCGAGAGTTCGACAGCGTAGAAGCCATGCGCAGGATGTCTATCGACTCCGACAAACAGATCAAGCCCGTCTTCCACGCCATGCTATCCCTCCGCCCTGGAGAGTCCCTGACGGCCCCACAGTGGCGCTCAGCAGTCCAGAAGTACATGAGCGATTTGGGCTTCGACGAGACGAATCAGTACATCGCAGTGATGCACCGAGACAAAGACCACGAGCACGTCCACATCGTCGCAAACCGCATACGCCTGGACGAAACGTTCTCAATGGTCAAGGACAGCAACGAGCGCTCAATCAGCCTGAGTTCGGTGTCGGAAATCGAAGACCGCTTCGGCCTACTCAAAGCCCCAAAACCCAAAGACACTTGGGGCGTCGCGCTCACTCACGCCGAAGTCAAAGCATCAATCCGAGACGGCGAACTGCCCCACAAACACCGGATGATCGCGAAGATCGCAGGCGCAATCGAAGCCACCAAGGCAGTCAACGGCGACATGTTCGACTTCGTCCGCGCGCTGAGAAAGCAAAAAGTCTACATCCACCTCACGCTCAACGACGAAGGCCAACCGAAAGGCATCAGCTACGAATTTGACGGCAAACACATCTCCGGTAGACAGCTCAAACGCTCGCGCCTTACGTGGCAGAAACTGATAACGCAAGAGGGAATATCGTATGACCAAGAAACCCTTTCAGAGCTTCAGATCGAAATTGCAAGACGAGATCAAGATGAATATCAAAGAGCTGAGCGACTCAGATTCTTCTACCTCGTTTACGAAACAAGAGCCAAAAAGCCAGTGCACATCAAAGTCAAATCGAACAACTGGAGACTCGACAGAGACATTAAAATAATCCTGGAAGCTCTGGACGCCATGTTCGGATTTGGCCTGACGTACAAAGGTCGCAGAAATAGGCCATCGCGGCTGTGTGTTGAGTACGTTCCCGGCCAGCCGCTGCGCTTCCCGGAGAGCGATGAACCTGGTCTAGAGATGTAATAAAAAACCCCCGCAGGAGTGCCTGCGGGGGTGTTCAATTATCGCGCTAACATTTAATTTTTACAGTAACCTGTGAAGCCGTATCGAGCCATCAGCATTAATAGTGAATGTACTCAAGATCGCCCGATCTTTGCGCAGCTCCGAAGAAGTAGCTTTTGGCCGGTTTGGGAACCTTTCAGCCACCAGATCTTCTAGATCTTGACTGCACCTTTCTGCCAACGCATCAATAATTTTTTCGATCTCGAAATCTCGACTTACGGTCGGCCTCACCAAATCTCTCATGTCTTTCACTCTTATTATGTGGCACCGCAATTAGTTCTATATTATTTATGAGCAAACCCAAATGCAAGACCAAATACTAATTTCTTATTAACCATTAAAATGACATCAAACTAAAGAGCAAGCTCTCACTCTGTTAATATGAGTGCACGTGACATCTAAAGCGAGATAACGATGATCCACAGCCTTCATAACGCCAAGTTTGTTAGCGGTGAGGACGAGACAGGCCGATGCGTAGCCGGTTACGTCTTCACTCTCCCCGACGGCGATGACTACATACACACGAAACGGATACAGGCGCTATGGGAGCACGGCGGTGAGCTCTACGTCGAAGACCTGGCTGGCGCCACGTATCACATCGTCGATTTCGAATACGACGAGTGCGCGTACCAAGTCGGACAGATGCGAGAAGAGATCATCCAGGGTTTTTTGCACACATGAAGGTTGCACATGTAACCCTTAAAGGTGTACTGTCGCTTCAGCTAGAGGCAAACGCCTTCTTGCGCGTTAAGATTCCCCCGCCCACAAAGGGCTATAGGGGGTACGAGTGACAGAAGATCAATTCAGCGCGCTTGCAGAACTGCTGCGCATGCGCGGCGGAGCAAGTCAGGAAGCCGCGCGCCTGGTGCTCGTCGAGGGGTTGTCTACAACTGAAGCCGCGCGCCGGGTTGGGACGAGTCCGCAGGGCGTGAGTAATGTGTTGGCGTCGTGTCGTCGTGGCCTGGAGCTAGCGCGGCGCGCTACCCTGGAGGGTTAGGAATGTTCGAGGGCTTTGCGGGAAGGGTTAGGTATTGGGCGTACGTCGCGTGGTACGTCGTGCTGATTCCGTACACGATTACAAAGTACTACTTCCGGTTGCTTTTTCCGAAGCCGGTGACTCGTGTGCTTCGCGATGCGCGCTTTTGTGCCAATGGCCATGTGGCTGGAAAGTCGGCGCTGCAGGACGGGACAGTTACAGAAGCCTGTGGTTTCGTCATGGATTTGCATGTCGAGAGGGGCGAACTCGTAGCGATACTGGACGGCTACAGGTACGTGATAGCAAATGTAGTGGCTACAAGTGATAGGCATTTGCATGAGACGCTGTGCGAGCTATGGCTGCCTGGGCCTGGGAAGTGATGGGAATCTCGCCGATTAAACTTCAAGGCTTCAGGTTTATCGGTGATGGCATGTATGAAGTCAGATATGTGTACAAAAGAAAGAGATTCGCTATCAAGTCCGAATTTGATGGATTCGTCATTATTGGGGACGAGCTCTATTTAGTTTGTACAGTATTTGGCTATACCGAGCTTATGGAAGTAGAGAGCTTTTCTGCAGATTTCAATATTATCGATCATGTAGATGAGCTGTATTACACCCTAATGGGCTTTATCGCCTTACCAGATATAAAACAGTAGAATAGCAGGAAAAAGAAGCATGGACAAAAGACTGTCTACGGTACTCGGCTGCCTGGCTTTTTCACTCTCGTCAGTTACAGCAATATCTGTTGCCATCACTGTTTTCAGTCTAATTGATGACCCATATCTTAGGTGCATTTTTGCAGCAGCCGCTGTTTTGCTAGATGTCTTTAAATATCTGGCATGGCCTGTAGCTATGCGATTGTTAAACGAACAATCACGGCTTGCTGCTGCCGGCTTGCTGTTTTGCTCTGTAACACTTGGGGCCGTGTCTGGCTGGGCGACGTACGATCGGTTAGCTGGATCGATCAACGCAAGTAAGGCTCTACACGGTGCACTGAACGGCGCGCGGACTGAACAGCTCACAACTCTGATTAAGAAAGACTCGAATTTCCTTAAAAGTCTGGACGAGGCTGAAAAAAAGGCAAGTGCGGAATCGGCAGTCTTGAGAGATAGAGGGATGGTTACAAAAGCTCAAGAACTCGAGTCTGCTGCGCACGAACGGACAGACACTCAGCGCCAGGTGGCCATGGAGCGAATCAAAGCAAATTCACGGGAAATCGCCGAAATCCAAGCGACTCCGGTCAAGGCTTCCACGGCTCCAGCACTTCTGGTGGCCCTGCTATGCGCTGGTTTTGCATTGTCTCTTGAGCTCGTGCCGGCTCTGATTCTCTCAATCCTGCCGAGGAAAACGAAGGTCGAGGTCGTTCAAGGTGGAGATGTGGCAATTCCGTCCCCCATCATGGAATCAGTGCCAAAGACCGAACAGAATCATGAACTGATGTCGAACAACAATCTCTTAGACGTGCTACTGAAAAAGGCTACAGAACTGCCTGCGCACAGCCAGATAAAAGTTAAGGACTTTGCCCTAGAAAACAGGGTTGGTAATCTCAAAGCGTGTCAAACATTTAAAAAAGCCGAAGAGCTTGGGGTTATTTACAAAACCAACCACGGCTGGATTACTGCACAAACTGCATGACTCGAAATCTGCAATGGATTAGATTTCTCGCCGAACAGAATAAGCCACTATTGACGAATAGTGGCCTAACACTAAAACTCAAACAACCAAAGAAAGTCGCGTACTATTCCGACCACTCACTATCATTCAATGGGCTTGGTGAGGTTACAGTCCCATTTTTGATATCTACTACGCACAGCCGAGTAGAGTACGGCTTTGACTCCGCCCCATACTCAACCATTTTATATCCCACTTGGACGACAATCTTACCTTTTTTGGTATAAGTATCAAAAATCTTCGGAGCATTTTCCTTGTCATAAGTTACAACCCTGAACTGCTCCTTGATCAAATCGACACAGGCATCCTCAGCAATCTTCCTGTCTTCATCAGAGATCCCACCACAACCGCTTATTAGAGCAGCAGCACCAACGATTGCAAATATTCTATTTCTCATTACTCATCCTATGTCGATGCTAAGTAAAAACGGCCTTGACAGCACTAATTATCCTACTGGCAGCCCGCGCCAGTAGGCTGGCAATTTAGCATACAATAAAAGTTTGGGGTTAAGCGTCATAACGTTCAACGCGCAACAGTAATCAACGAGGGTGCCGCGTCAGAGAACCCCATTTTTTGAGAAAGAACCTCGAACTCCAAATTATTAAACCAAGCCCCGCCGTTCAGCGCCGGCTCGTCATCAAACGTCCAGGCCTCACCCGCTATGCCGCCCACTTCTTTAACTACCCGCCCGCCAGACTTCACGACAATCCTCGCCAATGCGTCGCCATAGCTCACATCATCCCCACCAAACACGACAGCCGGTACAGCTCCATCCCTCTTCCGCCACGTCACCGTCGCCGCCCCGCTGATGAACCCACCCTCTTGGCCGTTAACCCGAACCCGCCCAGGCGTCCACGGCTGATCATTCCGCGCGCCGACTACAAACGATCTCTCTGCAGCATCACCAAACTCCTGCCGGCCCGTCTGTGTACCGACAAGCATCTTCACACCCACAGTCTCACCTAAAGCGTACTGCCAGGGCGTGACAGCAAAACCCTCGCTCACAGCCCATACCCGCGCGCCGACCGGGTGAGCAAGCGGCTTGGTGTTGAAGAGCCCTCGATTCACCTTCCCGACAGTTGCCGACTCTGATCCGTGCGCAGAAACCGCCTCATACGACACCCACTCCAAACCAGCGACACTGGAAACCAACAACAACCCGAGCCCACGCCTCACCTCATCGGCGGTGTAAACATCGAGCTCCCCAACCTCCCCGCCCAGCTCAACCTGATCTTCAACAAAGCGGTTTGCTGTCAAAGGACTGGTCAAGAAGCACAGCGGGGTGAACTGCTGGAGCCCGACATCGATCCAGTCGCCTTCGCTCGCCCCCTTTGTCTGCAGACGATAGTCCAGGCCAGCACCCGGTTTTTCGGCGACAACCAGGATGCTGCGGGTTGTCTGGTTCGGTGTCAGGATTGTCGGTGCTTCGATGATGTCGTAGCGCGTCACATCCTGTGGCTCGAACGATGGTTTCTGCCACTTCGCCTCGTTTCCGTCTGTGTAAAAACTCTCAAAAACCCCGAAAACGTCTTGAATCAAGGTAAGCCGGACAGCTCCGTCGGTTGGCGCGCCAAGGTCGACCGCAGTGACACGCATGACGATTTTTTCGATTTTTTGCGCTGGCCACGTGAGCATCACAACATCCCCGACTTCGGCATCAGCCATGGATCGATGGCACTCAGCAACGCATGACGCAAGCGGGACAGAAATCGCAGAAATCTCCCGCTGCGCGATTTTTGCAGCGGTTTCTCGGTTGGAAACCATGGGCATGGAAATCGTCTGGCCGTCAGAGTCCCCTTTGTGGATTCTCAGCCCGTTGTTTTGAGCGATCACCGTCCGCTCGTTGTAGTCATCCGAGGCGCTAACGTACTTGAGCTTGACTTCGTTGACTGCAGTGTCAAGCGAGCCCCGGCTAAAGTCCGACAGGTTCTTGATGTTCCATGGCCCGACTTCCGGCACCGCATCAAGGTTGTAATCGTTGCGAATAAGCCGGAGCTTCAGCGAGCCGCTGGATGGATCGGTGTTGAGTGAGCCCTGAATGATTTTCTTTATGTCTTCAATGACGTCTGCAGCTGTGCGAGCGGAGTCGATCACGCAAGAGATGCCGAGGCCTTCGGCGTGAAGGGTTTTCGCGGCTTGGACGAATGAGTCGACGTCGACGGTAGTAAACGCGATGTCCGCGCCAAACGATGGGTGAGTTATGATCTCGTGCAGGAAGTAAGCGGGGTTAGCGTCCAGGCCGATGCGCTCGTAGAGCTGGGACTCAGGGGCAGTAGATGGCGACTTCGGGAACCTCGAGCAGAGAAAACTGACAGCTTCCGGTGTCGAGGCGTTGCCGATATACATACCTTCGAGAACGGCATATGCGACCCCACGGATTGGCGACACAACGTCGACGCCAAGCAGGCGCACCAAGTACTCGTTTGCGGTCTGAACCAGTGAGCCGCCGTAAAAACGCAGGGTGCCCGACACGCCACCTGAACCATCCTCGTCGCCACCGAACAAGCTCGGTTTGTTGATCGAGATAGCACCGCCCGTTGACTCACCGCTCCAAGCCACTTGGTCACCGAACTTAACTTCTCGCAAGACCACGTCAGGGCCATGGCAAATACCAAGCTGAACGCCCATGTAGTATCGATATCCAACGGTCGTTTTGGTCGTAGAGAAAAGCCCCTTCACTTTTTTAACGATCTTTGACGTCCGGAGATCCCCGTACCAGACGACATTTGGCCCGCTTAGCCGCCTAGTGCCGGCGAGAATCTGTACAGGTCGTTCAGCGGCTGACGGAAAGCTGAAGTCTTCAAGGCCAGCAGCCGAAGGCGAAGGAACTTTTGTCTTCATCGTCGCCATCATCACGAACGAAAGAAGAAGCGTCACAGCCATCAGCCAAATCATATCGATCTCTTATTATTGTTATTAGGCTTGGAAAGGGTTATCGGTCGGGATAGTTAGGAAACCGAGGAAATGATCAAAGTTACCAAAAGACTGACATGAAGCTGCAGATCGATCACACCCCTTAGCAACCTGGACTACATCACCAACAGCCAAGCCGTCAATTGGTGACATAAGCTCAAAGAAATTACCGTCGACAGAATTGACTTGCCTGAAGTCAGATCCATCTTTTGACAGCAAACCGGCTTTGTAATATTCGGCTTCCTGGGCTTTGTTAGTTAGTTCGATTGTGTAGCCGCTATTTGAGATTGACTTAACTGTAGTTTCTTCTTGCCAGTCCTGGATTTCGAGTGAACAACGTTGATCGTAAAGGTGGTGATTGCACTGGCTTTGATATCCGGTACGCATGATCTGCCTTCTGAGCAATGCGGTTGCTGGGCAGCAATCCAAGGTTGCTACAGAGTTATTCCAAGTCACGCCCACGACTTCACCCGCAAAGATATTTATGAACTGTGTTTTAGCGTCGCGTTGAGTTCGGAATATTTTTAGCGTTACGTGATTTGACGGGAGTGAGGAACGGAAGAGTAGCGGGATAGGCGAATCACCTGGAAGCTCTACAGATAGTCGGTTCTTGTAGTCTTCATTAGTACGCTGGAGCTTGCCGCGCCGCAGTGCCAAAGGAGCGTAGATAAGGCCGTCGACGTGCATGTGGGCTTTGCTGCCGCTGGTATAGGCGTACTTACTCTCCCCGTGTTCGAAAAGATAGAGTTCAATCGGACGAGAAAGAGATAGTGCGGCTTCAATCTTTTGTAGTGTCAGCATGCAAGATTTGTCTTATTGTTTTTGTTATTGTGCTGTCTTGCGTCGTGTCGAAGATATATCTAAAGTCGTCAGACTCGAATCGACACAAGTACAAAGGCTTGATCGACTCTACGTCTTCGATTTTGATGTCGCTGAGCGGCTCGTCGAGAGTTATCTCTTCAAAACCGCTTATGGACTTCGCACTCACTAGAGATCGCTTGATCGTAGCTCCATTATACAGATGAATAGCTATCGCTGGCGGGAATGATTTTGATTTATCAAGCCTGCTGTAACCGACCGGCTTTATTTTCAGCTTGTATGTTTCGTCGTAAATATCTTCGACAATTTCCATTGCAACAGCCGCTGACTGCATCCAAAACTCACCCTGTGCGCCGTTCTGAAGCTCTGCGAAATCTTCGAAGCATTGTCTCTCCTGTTCAGTGAAGAACCGGAAACTATGACTGAATATGCGAACAGCGCCTGGGCTTCGCTCATAGATACTCCGCGCGCCGATTGTCGGATCGAAATGCTCACGCAGACGCTGATACTGAACAGTGATGTCATTCGAACGATCTGGCCTAAATGGTATTACGTACTTTCCTTTGTATCTCTCGAAATTATCGGCTGGAACCGGTTTGGTAAAGGAGGTCTCTGCTAGCTCAAAGGTGATGCTATGGCTTGCTATAGAGTCTGTTTTTATATCAGCACCGCTTTCATCTGAACTGTAGCCAATGCGAACTGGTACAACCCGAGAGCCCATCTTGAAGTGTCTCTGAGCCAAAAATGATAAGACCACCTGCCCTGCCCCGACGCCCGCCACACCAACGAATTCCGAATTTACTCCGTCCGTCAGCATTAATGTATTTGAGCACTCGACGTACCGATTCAACTCAACATTGATAGTGCGATCACCAGGATCAACATCGTGTGTCAGCTCACAAGCCTGCGGCCACATCGGTACTAATAATTGACCACCGAAGTTACCGTACTTAACGTCAAACTCAGTCAGCGCGCTATCATCAAGCAGATACTGATAAGTTAGTGAAATTCGCGACTGATCTCTCAGTGCGATGCGCTGCTCAGTACCATCGAAACTTTCAATTACCTCTGTCAGATACTGGACATTCATTTCCGGCTGGGTAGACCAGTCAATTCCATCAGCAATAATAGTCGCCATAGTTGCCGACAGACGAAACGGGAAAACGCCACGCGCGCCGAAGTCGAAGCCAGCCTCATAGGTGATTATCCCGCCCCCACTTTGGCTCAGAAAAACTTGGTACTCAGTCGATGCGAAGCTTGGCAGCACGCCAGATTTAGCTCCGTCAAGTAAGAGGCCATTCCCCCCCGACTCGTTCACTCCGGTAAGAAGTTGATCCGCAGTAAAAGAATGCCAAAGCTCAAACTCGAACACATCTGACGGCGCAACTACTCCAGCCTCAATCACTGCCGGAGTCAAAAAGACATTATCAAAGAAAAAATCGCCAAAGCTTTTAGATATCTGATTCATCATTCATCCAGCAGGATCGCTAAACCCAAGTTAAAGTGCGGTGCATTACGATTGAGCGGATACTCTTTTTTAAACTGCGGGAAAACCATGAATTTAGAACTACCGATCTCATACGTCTGACCTGGCTCTAAAACATCAAGAGACACATAAAAGAGATCAGCGAACTGACTATAAGGCGAATACATCCCAGCATGCGAAGTAAACAAACCCACCGGTATAAGCCCGCTATACCCACCAGACAAACTAGAGGATCTAACTACCGACCCAACACTACCAAACGACGAGTTTCCGGCATGCATGTGCGGCAGACCGTAAACAGCACCACGCGAAGTAGTCGAAAGCGTCCCAACAGCTCGCTCGCCGCGATCAAACCCAGTAAACTCGGAATTCTTTATATATACGCCAAAGAAATTACTAGCGTTAGAAAATATCGACTCTCTACCCGAGGCTTCGTATGCATTCGTTGAAGCCACAAACTGCCCTCCCGTGTCACCAACAAGAACGGGCAGCTTCCCAAAAGCCAAGCACGAATACTGATCAGACGAGAAATTAGTCACTACCAGCACATAATCAACAGCAGTGAAAATGTGACAAACGCCCTTATCACCACTTTCTAAATAGCACTTGGGCGAAAACTGAAAACCTGGCTGAGAAGAATATCCAACACCGCCATCGAATCCAGTCTTTAAATTTATGATTACGCCCCGCTGCCCATGCCCTCGCTCCGCGTAGTAATCAACATAAGGATCATAAGCTCCAAGACTCCTAAGACCAAAATGCAAACCACCCTTTGATATATGCAACTGCTTGCCAATGCGCGGATCGGGCATATCAGCATATTTATGCTCAACCCACCCCTCGGCTTTCAGCCGTTGGTTAATAATAGCGACTAAGTCTTCAGCGGACGAGTAAACCGATGTGTAATATCTCATGACAGCCTCAGAGCGTAAGTTTCAGAAGCTTTAGAAACATTCGGCACAATCAAATAATCAACACCATCAACTTCTATCACACTACCCGCAGCGCGTCCCTGAGAAACCGCATACACGCCATCCAAATAGCCCAGCCACTTACCATCATCTGCATTCAACGCATCAGCTGCATCAACACGACCTGAGCTACACACTAACGCCTGGTACAACATCGCCGTTCCATCAAGCTTACTCCCCAGCCTTTGAAATTTGCCATCAAACGGCCAGATGTACGAATAAGCATACGAATACGGGAAGCTGAAAAATGAAGACGTACCTCCTGCGTTCCCCCCAACTTTTTGCCAGCCACCGTCCGGCAGTACAACCTTTGGACAATAGCTATCACCACCCGAAAAGAAAGGATATGCCGACTCGTAAGTAGCATTACCGATTTGCCCTGACCCACCAATAAAGCAAGGGAACGAATAAACCCTGTTCGACCCGAACGGCAGCATTAGCCCGGCATAAAACGAATACCAGGCATCCCCACTCTTGATGACAGCAGCAACCCGACGAGAGCTCACAACAGTCCAACCCTCAACAGCCCCCGCAGGAACGCTCACGCGCGGTAAAAACGGAGAGTACGCAGTACTATATCCGCCCGCCTGCATCTTGGCTGAAACAGAAGGATCATAGTCTTGGAACGCTTGTATCTCACAAATATCACCAGCAATTATAAATGCTACGTGACCATGCCCGTGCGGCAGTTCGAATACAATCTCGCTGTCGCTGTTTTTGACAGCAACCCAACCATTTGATGGCAAAATAGAAACAGCAAGAGCCGACATGTAGTCAGCTCCAGAGTTGTAGCTAGAATGGATGAAAGCCATGTTGTTATTCTTATTAGCTTTTTAATCATTCTATCATATTAGGCTTACAGGTTTTTCAGCTCGCCCCTGTTAGCCCTAATATGATTCATAACCATTCGCTCGCCTTCGGGGCCCTCCATCGCACTCGCTAGTGATGGGGCATCAAGGACGTTGTGAATGCTGATTCTGGGCTGTTGGTTTGCAGTCGATGAGCGGCCTTTACCCAAGTTTTTCCGATGGCGTGGATCAGACTCAGTGAGCATTTCTTCGCCACGCATCGCGATGATCGGAATTTCGTTAGGCTTGAGCCCGATCTCCCCGCCTGTGTGATAGCGCGGCGCCCCGGCAAAAAGGCTCATAGATGCGTACCGGCTCATTCCACTAGCACCGCCGATCAGCCCGCCGCTGTGCTTCATCCCGATCATGCTCATCAGCCCGCTGGCACCGCTGCTAGCGCCTCCTGTGTATGCGTTGAGCATGGACTGAATCGCCAACTGTATGAGCAGCTTTGCAATGATTTTAGAGACTTCAGTCAGCACACCCTGCGCGAAGTCGGAGAACGCCTCTTTTGCTGATTTCGTGCCCGAGATGAAATCGGTAAACAGGCCCTCCAGGTCACCCTGTAAGCTGTCAGCCACTGTGTCCGTCAGCGTGGAGAGATCAAACACCTCGGCCCTGGCAGCCTTCGCCGTATCCTTCACCCTTTCCAGGTCTGCCGGGTTACCAGTGACTTCAGCAGCCTTTGTCCCTCTCTCTTCCAGCTCATTCGCCTTGGTCAGGTACTCCATTGGCGAGATCTGATGCTTCTCAAGCTTTGTCTTCAGAGCCGCGTACTGGCGCTCGATCTCTTGCATTTCTGCCTGAGCTTTTTTGGCGCTGATCAGCTTTTGAATAGCCGTCGAGTCGTCGCCGAGGCTTTCCATATTCTTGATCGTGTCTTTAAAATCCGACTCGATCTTTTTGATGTCAGCGCTGAACTGATCACCGCCGATGGCCAGGAGCTCGATCTGTGCATCGTCCTTAATTTGTTGTAGTTGCTGCTTGATCACGCCCAGCTCAGCAGCTCGCTCAGCTTTGAGCAAAGCCGATTGGTTAATCAGCTCAGCGCCAATGGTTGCTTGATCCGCGCGCTTGCTAGTGATGTCAGCTTCGATCTGGCTGATAGTCGCTAAGATGCCGGGCCGGTCGTTTAAGTTCTGCGTGACGCCCAAGAGTTTTTGCTGACCCGCGAGACTGCCTTGTAGCGCTTTGATGTCCAGATCCAGCGAACGCCTCTTTTGCTCGCTGAGCTTTTTCGCGGCTTCCATCTCGATCCGGTACTTTTCATCAGCGACCTGCACCGCCGACAAATTTTCCAAGCGAGCACGCTCTTGCAAAGCAGATAGCTCAATCTGCTTTTTCGTCTCAAGCTTCGAGATAGTTATATCAATTTCTTTCTTCGCCAGGTCTGCTTGCAACTTAGCTTGCGTTGCCGCTATGTTCGCTGCCGCTTCGACGTTTTTTGTTTGTAATTTCGCGATATTCTTTTGACTTGACTTATCTCTCCGAGCATCAAGTTCTTTTTGTGTCGCGTCTTCATTTTTGACTATCTGCGTCTTGAACTTATTTAAAAGCTCATCTGCGGCCTTTTGGTCTGCATCACTATTTAAGATATTGAAGTTTTCTTTGCCGACTTCGTGAAGCTTTTTCCTAAGACCTTCCACAGCCTCAATTACTGGCTCGATCTGCTCACGCTTCGCAACTACGATAGGCTTCCTAGAGCTAGCCTGGAGAGCAAGCACCTTTTTTTGAAATCGATCCATTTTTTCAGACGCGCCGGTCATATTAAATGCATCTGTAAAATTTTTGATCGGCTGTACAACTTGCGTATTGAACAACCCAACTATTACTGAGAACCCGGCGCGGAAGATGTTGGTCATCCCATTCGCAGCTTTGACGAAGCCTTCATCAATCGTAGTCAAACCACGGATGAACAGTTCTACTACAAATAAGAAGCCCTCACCGAGAAAACTAAAAACAACGTCAAATGTGTCTTTTATCTTCCCCGCAAACACCACCCCACCAAGAATCCCAGCAAAAACATCAGCAAACTTATCACCAATGCTTTTTACCGGCTTATCAATATCATTAGATATGCCAACAATGGCTTCCGTGATTAGTTGCACGGCAGCTGTAATCTGTGGAGACAGCCCTGCGAACACTTTACTGAAAGCAGTACTACCAACATTCCCCAGCTGCGAGAACGCTTTCCCCAGCTGCGAAACAGAAATGGTCTCAGTATCGCTAAGGGTTAAGTTAAAGCGCTTGGCCTCTTCCATGAGGCGCTTAAATTCACTTCCACCGTCACGTAATACAGGCAGTAAATTACGAAGCGGATCAGAACCTATTTGATCTAAAAAAGTGAACGCCGAATTATCTGACATGCCCTTTAGGCTCTCAGATATTTTCTCTAACTGCTCCAATGGGTTCAGCTTGTTAAACTTTTCGACGTCGACATTAAGTACTTCGAAAAAGTCGACTGCACCACCAGAGCCAATAGAGCTAAATTCCTCGACTTTAATGCGCACCTCATCAAGCGCATCAATTAGCTGGTCAGGAGAAACATTAGCACCATTGAAAGCAGCATACTGTGCAGCCGTCAGATCTTGCATCGAGATGCCCAGTCTCTTAGCCGCAAAATCGAGCTCAGTTAAATTATGGACAGTCTCTTTGATAGCAACTGCACCCGCGAAAGATGCAACGAGAGCGGTTACTTTCGCAGCAGTACCTGTCAGTACGCTTGAAGCCTGGTCTTTGGCTTTTAAGACCAGATTAATTACAGCGTTGGCAGCCATATTATTTTTATTCTCCGGCCAATTTAGTCATCAAGTCATTAAACGGCTTAACATCGCCGGACACACACGAGATGCGACTTAGATGCTGAGCAAACAGAGTGCCGACGAGCTCGCTGCGATAGTTATCTTTTTGGATAACCGCCACTTTGAATAATTTCCGAATCGAGTATCGATATGGATTTAGGTCGGCAGTATTGTGTCCGCGCGAGATCAGAAACTCGCAGGTGCTCAGCAAGCTGTTAACAAAGTCATCAAGAGTCTCGTCTGTGCTCGACTCTTGTTTTTTCCGTTGGGCCTCGTAATCCGCTATTTTTTCAGCAGCTGTACGATTGTCGGAGCGAGCTTTTCCAGGCTTTTTTTTAGACCTTCGGGAAATGTCAGCGCGAATACCGTTGAGAGGAGTTCAACCTGCGTCAAGACTGGCAAATTTTGGACATGCTCAGCTGCTTCCCGCTGTTTGCAACCAGCCGCAATGCAAGCAGCTCCGAACCCCGGGAATTCCATCATGATCTCTTTGGAAGTCTCCAGGCTCCTCAATTCTTCTTTAGCGTTCCTGAGAAAAATCGCGGCGAGGACTTTACTGTGACTGTCGACTAGGTGAATGATGTCTTCAGTCGTCAGGCCGAATACCTCGAGCACTACTTCGGGCCGCTCGCCTACGGCTTGAGTGATTGTTACTTTTTTGGATGGAACTACCAGATCAAGCAGAGACATGTCGAGCCTTTATTATTGTTTTTATGTCTCATAATAACATTTGTATTGACTTAATGGGCCGCCATCATACAATCAGAAAATTGAACCAATTCACGGAAGAGTCAATGCGACGTACACGAGCCGCACTCAGTTTAACGATAGCACTAACAGCTACCACTGCTCTAGCAGACAACATATACAAACCAGGCACACAGGCTCATTCGCTGTTTAACGCTGTGGAGTACGTACTCCCCAGAGACGCCTCTATTGTTTATCTCATAAAAGATGACCGTGGGCGATTTTTAAAGCAGATCGATGGCGAAGCATTCTTGAACGCTGGACTTTCCACTAAAACGATTGACTATCTGCTAACAAGAATTTCCACAAAACTCACTGCAGAGTCCGGGGTACGGGCTTATACAGTCAGCGGAAAAAATATTCCAGGAAACGAAAATCGACAAAAGATCACCGCTATCGTCATAACAGACCCCCGCTGGATTAATGATAGTGGAACAATGTTTCATGAAACACTTCACGCCAAGAACGCCTATGTAAACGGAACACCTGCTTACCAGACTGCTTTGATGCCAGCCTGGAAGAAAGCTAAGAGCCTGACCCCAAGGCAATTCATGGGGCTGTTTGATGAAGCTGTCGTGGCCGGTCAGCAAGTTGCCTACACCTACAATGAAAATCGTACTGCCGGAATCGGAATGATCGAAAAATACGCCAGTTATGGCCACAATGGTCGGGTTTCTATCGGTTACAGAACTGCAAGAAATATGCTGAAAACATGTGGCAAGAAGGGCGCTTGCCCAACTGATACCATAGCGATGATCAAAACGATTGTTGGTGACCAGGAACTGCTGAATGACCTTCTGCTGGACATTGATGAAATCATGGTCGCTAGCAAAAAGATGGGCGTAATCGTTGCTGACGAATAAAAAAAGGGGCCGCTGGCCCCTATATGGTGTTGAGATGAGAGTAGTCGCAGCGATTCTTTAGCTCCTGGCCGTAAAGCCGTGGGGTCAGAATCCAATCGTCATATCGATTGTCACTACGTCAGTGAGTGCCAGTTCACTGCTGCCAGATTCCGAGGGGCCACTACTGGTAAGCCAGGCTCGGAAATGCGCAATTGCAGTCTCAACGTTTGCTGTCAAACAGCTACGACGTGCTCTTCTTTGAACATTTTGCTGAGTCCGCTGCCGGTCACGGCTTTGGAGACCTGGAGAGTTCCTTTAATTTCCTGGTCGGCGTAGTCACTCGACAAGAGCTGACGCTGCGCCGCTGGCGACAGAGCAACTTTGTGATACGTGACTTTGACCGGCGTGTCGCTCTCGGCCAAGTTCACGCCATCGAAGACAATCATCACGTTCACGCCAGAGTTGATCATGCCCTCGATTCGGCGCACGGCGGCTTTGTCGTACACAACATCAACGGTGTCACCGTCAGTGATGCTCGAGGTGGCGGGGAAGTAGATCGATCCGTTCGAGACGACGTAGTCAGCGCCTAGGATCAGCGGGTCGACGTCCCCGGCCACCTTGATGCTCGTGACTGCAGCGATAATCCCATCGACAATGATGCTGCGACCTTTGTACGCCTTTGCAGTCGCAGTAGCGCCGGTCTCCGCGATGTCCTCGGTAACCTGACCAAAGAGCGCAAGCTCCATAACTTCCGGACTAAAAGACTTGAGGTTAATCGTGGCTTCAGCAGTGTTTTTAATGATCTTTGATTTGGCCACGCCCAGGGTGCCGTAGACCATGTCCTGCATTTCCACTTTGTCAGAGCTCAGGGCGAGCACTGCGGACGAAGCTTGGCCGACAGTAAAAAAGCCCCCGACAGGTTGGTCGTTAGCATCGAGTTTGGAAATGAGTAAGCCGCCGTTTGCGATCCAGCCGATTGTGGTATCAGGTGCGTTAAAGCCTAGGGACATTTTGTAGCCTCTTATTATTATAGGTAGTTCGGTTTATCCCAGGACTATTCTTTGAGTCCACAGGACGCTCCATGCGGAATAGTTGTTGCCACTCTTCTCGCCGGAGAAAAGCTCTTCTATAGATTGTAACTCAGGGAGCTTCGTATTTGAGTCCGGGCCCGCTCTATATTTTTCAATGAGTCTCGCAATTTCGACTGCTGTGTCAGATGCAACACGAGAAACGCCGCGTGTGCTCGGATCAGTCTTACCGATAACGAACGCACCAAAAACAGCATCTACTTCGAGTTTTACGCGCTTGGACTTCTCGGGAATCGGGCCGCCAGCACAGGCAAGCAAGATATACGGTCGCTGGCCGTCAAGCTGGAGATTTTTTAGATCTGTGTCAGCGAAGGTTCCCGAAAAAAGTTTAATAACCGGCTTTGATGGCAAACTCTCGAGCAGTGATTTGACGTTTTCGAGATGTGAAGTTATGTTCACTGGAGAGCCTTTTCTATTTGTTCTACAAGTATTCTCTCATATTCTTGTTGCCATTTGTTTGGAAGTTTTCGTTCGGAATCGGGGAGGAATTGACGCTTTTTAACGGACAAGCCCTCGTTGTGGGTTTGACCGTATTTCATGTTAGTACCGAGGACTATTTGCAACCCCCGCACTTCGGCTTTGATACTGTTTCTTAGCGCGCCGGTGTCGAGCAAAGGTTGGCCTTCGCGGTGGTGGATCGGGGCCCAGGCTTCGCCGTATGGGTTGATCGAATGGCGGAAGTTGGCCTTTATTTTGTTGACCCAGTTTTGGCCGATGGTTGTGAGGCCTTGGTGGATGTGGGGGTTCTGAGGGCCTAGCCGTTTTACTTTGTCTGCTAGCGCGCGGAGCTGGGCTGTATCAACCGACAATTCGAAATCAGGGCCGTTGCTTTGGTTGCCTGCGACTAGGGCTCTCGCGATCAGTGGCAGCACGACTACGCTCGGAAAAGTCTGATGTTAGTAAAGCCAGATTTAACGACCTCCTGACCTTCGACCACGAGTTTGATCTTGCCTGTGCTGACTAGCTCCAAGAATTTGATGGCATCTTCGTATCGCGCGCGGACTTCTTCACTCGGCTTGTCTGGCCAGGCGAAGTAGCGTGCTAGATCGAGAACAGAGCCCTTGACGTCGCGCAGGGTCGCTGGATCGGTCAGAGGTACTGCGATCCCCGTCGAGCGAACATACGTGTCTACGAGTCGAGATGCGCGGTCAAGCGTGCGCGGGATACGAATGCCACTGTCGTCGTGCACGGTATCGCCGCTGAACTCATTAAAGTAGTCGACTGGTGTTGCGTAAGCTGTGCTAGTCATAGTTTTTCTTATCCAGTACTGTTAAGTAGATAATCCCTGCGCCCGTCACCCCCAATGCCCTCACCCTCTTCTTTTCTTTATATATAGAGAGAGGAAGATGAGCATCGGGGGTGGCGATGTGCCGCTAGGAGATGGGCCGTAGTTCTTTTGGCTCAGGGAAACTGTCAGAGGATTTGAGGTTGGACAGTGGGATCACGTGGTCACTGTCGAGATCTACAAAGCTCTCCAGCGGCGCTCCGGCTTTCCACATCTTGTACCTGACTGCACCAAGAACCTTGCGCTGCGCTGATTCGCTCTGCTTGCCAAGCCACGTTTCGTAGTCATCACCGAAAGGCTCATCTTCGTCAAAGATCGCAATCATTGTGGTTCGGCACCCAGGGTGAAAAGGAGGCACCTTGCGCCCCGTATCGGACAGCTTGTAGATCTTCCCGTCGAGCGCCCCACACAGCTTCGTCGTGCGTGTATCGAGTACAGCTGACAGCTGATACGACTGATACCCTGCTTGCTTAAACGACCGGATATCGGCCTGGGACGAAACATGAGCTGCAGCCGTGCGTACGAGAATCTCAGCATTGCGACGGGTACCTACAAAAGGGCTGGCGGGATCATTCATCAACGCATCGACGATATCCTTAGCCGGCAAGCCATTCATCACCCCTACCCTGACTGCCTGCTTGACTTTGGTCTGTGTCCCGAGCCTCTGCTCCGCAATCCACTCTGATAGGATTTTGCCATCAAACGGATCACTCTCAATCAGCGCGCGCACTGCGTTTTCAGTGAGCACTGAGTAGCCAACGTCAGCGCCGAGCAGCTTATCCGTCCACTCCGATTGGTAGTAAAACAGGTCAGATAGCTCGGCTATGAGCTCATCAGACATTACCGAGTACTGCGCCTCAACGAGCTTGTCCAGGTTGTAGAGGGTCTTCCTAAGCTTTGCTGCCGCGTTCCAGTTTTTCGCTACCGATGCTTCATCAAGCTCAGCTTTGATCAAGCCCTTTAGTGCCGCTAGATGAGCCACGGCTTGCTTAGCGATACGCGTGTACTGACCACGCAGCTGAATTTGATGCTTGATCGTTTTGTCAGCGTGCCTATTCGTTTTCTTCGTCATTGCTTCACGACCTGCACGACCTGTCGAACGTAATGCTGCAGCCCGGCAAGCTGATTTTCCGTCTCAACTATTTGTTCTCTGAGGCGGAAATAATCCTCTCTAACATCGGCGTTAAGCTCGGCGCTGCCTTCATCATCCAGGCCGGTGGCTCCGGCAGTGGATGACACTGGCTTAGGACAGGTTGCTTTGACGAGCACCCGCTTAGTACCAGCAGCAACATCAGCGCGCAGGCTTTCGTTTTCGCGTTTAGCATCTGACATCTCCTGGAAAAATTTACGGTCTAGCGCGTCCCTTGCTGTCAAGGTTTGAGCAGCAAACTCAGCGTCTGCCTGCAGCTTGGTAACCTCCGCGCGCGAGGCCTTCAGCTCATCCGCCAGGCGCTCCCGGTCATGTGCCGAGAACACAACGAAGAGCACAGCCGCCAAGGCGGATAAGGCGATTACCAGATACCTGTTCATAGCCCTACCTCGCACAACTGCCTCTCTTCAGCTCGGCGCGCCACCAAGCCATTGAGCTTCACGCCCCCGGCGAAAACCCACCGATCCAGCTCCGCGCATGCCCCAGCCACGTCTCCAGCATTAAGCTTCCTCAACAACGTCGAACCGGCCAACTGACCTGCGCCAACGTTGTAAACAAACGACACCAAGGCCGCGCGTCGCTCAACCGGAAGCTGTACTTTGACCAGGTCGTCGACTGATTTGAGGGCAACCGCGAGATCGGCTTCAAGCAGCTGCTGGCATTCAGATGTGGTTTTCACCTGGCCAAGGGCGGCAGTCGAGGTGTGTCCGAAGCACACGGTCGGTATGCCCACAGGATCCATATATGCTTTCGTGCGCAAGCCCTCGAAATGCGTCACTACAGCTGAAGCGATAGCAACAGTCGCAGCCAGGGATGCAGTTACTAAGCGTTTACTTAGCATCTGTAGCCACCGGCTTTTTAGGCTCTTTCTTTAGCTGCTTTCGAAGCAAAAAGAATATTTGGAGTGAGGCGTAAACAATTGTGACAATTGCGGCCCAGTCACTGACTGAAATACCCATAATCATTGCGCCGGTTACAGCCAGTGGCGGCGCAGACTTGACAACTTCAGTCGTCACTTCTTGGATCGTTGACATAAGCACTTCTTGTTATTATTATAGCCTTGTGATAATTGTATCACTATCAAAAAGGAGTTTGAGGATGCGATTCGAAGAATTTTCGAAAGAGCAGGAAAAGTTTGGATACGATGTCTGTCGTCGTGTAATTTTCGCCGCCACTGAGATGCATCAAGAGGAATTCAAAGCATCTGACAAGCCAGCCCTAGTATTGCTTGCTATCCGCGAAACCGCACGGCAAATCTTCGGCGACGAAATTCAGATGCTGAAATATCGTTTCGAAGAAGACCTAAACATATGAATAACCCAGCCCCTTATCACTTCTATATCAAAACCGGAACTTTTGATAAGGAGCGCCAGGAGCATGGAGATGTATTTTTCAAAATAGTCATCGATTACGTCGTCAGCCAGATAGCTCCCAACACACTCGATAGTTACTCACGCGACAAGCTTACAACTGGCATCACTAAAATCTATAGTAACGAAGCTTGCATTAACACCCTCAAGCAGCAGTACCAGTCGACTCTTTAACTTTCCTCTTCTGCTTAGCCTTCTCTACCACTGCCTCTTTTTCTTGATACCCCATGGACACGAAGTGCTCATGAGCTCTAGAGCCGGGATCAACGATTACATAATCTTCGTCTTTGCTCAGCGTGATTGTTTCTTTTGTCATATCGAACTCGATGTTGGCCAGGTAATGTCGAATGGGTTTGGTTGAGTGGTTAAATCTCGGAGATCTTGTCTGTACTGAGCCAGGCTCTGCCGACGTTCAACGTCAACATATCCACTGATAGCCTCTACGTCATTGATCTTCAGAATTTCAACGTCAGACTCGATAAGCAACAAGTCGCGCGCCGCTCGGATTTCCGACCACTTAGCCGCTCGACTTTCAGTAATCACAACCTGCCCATCAATCACAGACGCATTCTTACCGGCGTTCAAAGCAATCAACACCTCATCACCATCAACCTCGACAAAGCTGTCACTACCAGGAATCTCCCCGACCCCAATAACAAAACCATTGCGAGAGTAATGAACTTTATTTTTTGACATAGTATCTGTATCCGTCAGCAATCGTATTAATTTTCGGAAGAACAAACTGATCGGCTGCTAGTATTTTCAGCAAGTTTCTTTGAATATTGCCAGTTCCGCCGTTGATCGAACCTTGAGATCCAGAACTTCCAGCAACCACTAACTCACCCGTACTTTCATCGATGAATGCAAGCGAGAGTTTAGTGTTAAAGCCTGGCGCGCCAACCCAATTCCTACCGCCATCAAAGGACATATATGCCAAATTGGCTCCGCTATTCATTGTGAAGAACACGAAATTATCCAGAGCATACGACTTGAAAATACTGGCACTGTAAGAAGCAAACACCGGAGCATAGACTCGACTAATATTGCCGCTCGCTGCATCAAGTCGGAACTGAATTCCATTTGTGCCGAAATAGATACAGTCACTTTCAACTGCGCCGACCAAAATATTAAACGCAGGACTTGCGACCATCATCAAATCAGCAGACAGCAAGCCAGTCACTGGATCATACTTAAATTCGTACAACCCAGGCACAGTATTGATAGTGGATGTAGCAAATATTCGTCCGCCAGCGCACCCGATCAGAGCAGTGTAAGTACCAGACAGAGACGCCCCATTCGCGTGACTGACCGCGCGCGACGTCTTCGCAACGGGGTCAAATAGTCGAGCTAAACCAGTGGCTTGGATGTAAAGATCCTCGGTCTCGCTAACAGTTGCAAACCCGCCAAAAGACGAAGCTGACACACCCGTATATTGGCTCTTGAACACCCCGTCTACGACTGTAATCGAATAAAGACTATTGCTACTCACAAAGTAAACGGCGTTCTCTGTAGCATATAAGTCACCCGAAGCAGCTGTAGTACCCGTAAACACGACATTTCCAGCGCCGTCAATCGCGACAATCAAATTACCGGCAGTAGGCGTTTTATAAAATGTGTAGCCCTTATGTCGTACTGCATGTGAAATCTCAACAGATGTGCCAGCAGTAGACCTAACTTCTGAGTCGGCAATGTAGCCCGCATACTTTTGGCCCTGCCCGTCAGTCTTCAAAACTTGGGCAAGCTCAGGAGCAGAAGCGTCAGGTATGACTGCACCGTTGCACTCCAAGTAGTCCTCATACGTCCCAACCGGCATGAGAACGACGGCACCAGCCGGAAGTGCCCCGCCCTCTTGAGCTACAGGAACTTGAACCGCAGCAAGAATCTCAGCAATCGACACCCCCTGCGACGTACCAGGCTTGTGCACATGCAGCTTCATCTCTTTGTCACCGCCCCAAACAGGCAGATCAGAGATTTTCTTTTTATTGGTTGCCATCAAATTCGCCCTTTATTTGTTTTTATTATACATCAGGCTTTGATGTAATAGCTGAAGCCAGTAATGTTCGAAGTTAGATTTGGCAGGCGGAATCTTTGACTGTCGTTTAGTTGCAGTCGGCACAGTTGAACATTGCCAGATGAGCCGTCAGGGGCGCCTGCAGTTGTCATCTTCCCTGCTTGCAAAGCATACGTATCGCTCAGGCTTACAATCCTGCTGCCGCTGAAATCAGGTAACTGCTGCCAGCTCTCACAAAAGTCATACGAAATCAGAGACAACGCTACTGCATCAGGATCGTCGAGAGATGTATCACTTCTGACAGCCGCGTTCAAATAGGGCGTGAGTCGGGTATATCCAGATGATTCGTGAAATTGCGATACAGCCTCGAACCTGTTGTTTGTGGTGTCGAGTTTCCAGTTGACCCCGTTCATCTCAATCTGAAAATAGAAGTAGTCTGAAGCGCCCGTATATGCCGTAACTCCAACGCCCGGCACAGGATTTAAGACTACTTCGTCAGCAAGCCTCGGAGTCGTCAACAGATCAAGAACCTTGCAAATGTCACGACTCCCAGTTTCTTTCTGTGTCCAGACTTCACCATCCCACTTAATAAACAGGGCGCCGATGCCAAGGTCTTCCGTGACTTTATTAAGCTGAGTAAATGCCAGCTGATCTACATTAAAAACACTAACATCCAATCGACCTGAGCCCGGCGTAGTTAAAAGCACGTCTTCTGTCAGCGAAACAGAAACTGGAACATAGTCACGACTCACAACCATATTTCCGACATCAACAATAGCTCCAGCTATCTTGTCGAAAACGTACAACTGGCTTGTAGAGTTATTTTTAAAATACACTGCATTAGCCGTAGCAAAGACTTTGTAGAACTTATCAAGCGAACTGCCGCCCGTTCCTAAATCGACAGTATTGGATGCCAAGCTTCCATCGAGATTAAATACACCAGCAGTACCATCAGCAGAAACTGCAGCAATTTTCTCGCCGAAGAAACAAGCATCAACTACTGATAGAGACGTATCAAAGCCCTGCAGAGTGATACGCGACAAATACTCCAAACCATAAATCTGATATTTACTATCAAGCCGCTCAGCAAGCACATCAAACAGCCCTGGATACTCGCTAACATCGTAAACAGCACCATCAGCTTTTAACAAACCCGGATAGACTCCGTTAGGCCTGAGCACAATATCCCCTGTCACCAAGCCAGACCCACCACTCCCGAAACTAGCTAGATCCGAAATAGCCAGCTTTTGAGATTGTCCGGAATTGCTCACATGCAAACACATGCTGGTGTCGCCACTCCACGCTGGGAGTTCGCTGATCTTAATTGGAGTAGTCATTGCGCTCTCTTGTTTTAGTTGTCTGCAATGTTGTTGATGGCAAACCGGGGCTTTATGTCTTTATATAGTAACTGATATTGCTGACGTTACTCGGAATGTTTGGAACTTTAAATATTCCATCACCACCCAGCTTTGCTGCAAGAGCTGGATAATCTGCCGAGTTGTACGTCACCCCCTTGCATGGGAGTGCATCTAAATATGCTTTAGTCGGGCGGATCATGATGTCACCGGCAGTGAGGATATGGCCCAGAGTATCGACGAGCTGGCTGACTTTTATTTTTTGCGATGTGCCTAATTTCGAAGCATGCGCCACAGCGTCGCTGCCGCCCGCAAATCCTGGTAAAGCGTCTATCTTAGCCAAAAATTATGTACCTCCCACCCTCTGTTGTTTCGTATCCGTCCGGGTTCATTGTTTCAACTAACAGCACAGGATCTAGCTCAACTATAGTTTCGAAAACAATGTAATTACCGCCTTCATCACACTCAACGAAACTATAGCTTCCAATTTCCATCCAAATGGCGTCGGCGCCTGAGACAGATTCTTGCCACGGATTCGGTTTTGATATGACTGTCAGATCATCTGAATCTAGGTCAGGCGGTTGTGGAGTTGGCGACGTTACTGCCCAGTTTCCGTTGTCATCTGCAGTGCCGGTGCCCACTGAGCCGTCGGGGAAAGTGACTTCCACGTCTTCACCTGGTTTTGCGCCACCGCCACCAACGGTAGTCGTGCCATCTGGGTTAGGCGTGATGTCTTCGATCACCGACTCGCCAGGCTTTGGCTTAGTCACCACCTCGACGTCGCCGGGCCCCACGTCTGGGTTGTACGGCACATCCGGAAACTCGACTTCCCATTCGCCGCCATCGCCCACTTCGCCGGAACCGGTCTCGCCCCCTGGCAGCGTAACTTCGACGTCATCACCAGGAGTCGCTCCACCACCTCCCACGACAGTGCCGCCCCCTTCGCCTGGCTTCACCTCGCCCGGTTCCGGAGTTGTCGGCGCGCCAATCACCAGACGCACAACACGCCGAAGGTGATAGACAGTGAGCGATAAGAGATTACGACCGGGTAGATTCATCGGTTCATCTCACTTCGTGAATCCAAACTGTCGCCGGCTCTTCACCAGCCAGCAGGCGCACGCTGATCGGCTTACCCCGGTTTGCATTCAAATAGCAGCCGCCACGGGCATCGATTGGTGCGTCGTTGTCGGTCACTGTCGAGCCCTCGGCGAGGTGGATTAGCGACTGACAAAAGATGTAGAGCGCCTCGCCCTGGATTACCTGACTTGTAAATGCAGTGCCCTGGGTCAGTGCTGATTTGCCGCGAGATACACCAGGCGAAACGATTGGCAGGATTGCTCCGTTGCGTTCCGTTGTTGCTGTTACTTCACTCATTCTGAGCTCCTGAAAGTGAAAAGCCCCCGCAGCTGGTGCGCAGCAAACGAGGGCTTGGTTACGCCTGCGGCTCTTGCGAGCCAGCTCTATCAGTGCCCGCCGAGTCTGCTAGCACGCTCTGGAGCAACGGCTTTAGTGCCGAACAGCGTTTCCAGTTTCCAGTGGGTCGACTCGGTCGAAGCGTTGTACCAGCTAAGCAAGCGGAGGGTGATGCCGGTTTCTGGATCGGTCATGCTGCCCATGGTTACGCCTGGGGCATTAGCCGGGGTTTCCAGCTGGCGGAAAGCGATCAGGAACGCAGACTTACTGAAAGCTAGGTCGACCGGGTGATCGCCAACTACGGCTACCGAGGTGCCCGAGGCGATGGCCGTGGTGATTTCTGGAGTGACAGCTACAGCAACAGCACCATCCTCATCAGCGACAATGTCAGCAGTCACAGCGAACACCTGGTCAGTGCCGGCGACGGTCAGGATGTCACCCTTAACAAACGTTGCGTTTGCGCCTGCACCCGACAGAACCAGCAGGTTCGAACCGACGCTGCCGGCGACCGAGGTCTTGATTCCATTGCTAGCAGATGCAGTACCTGCGAAGTGCATCGGGGCTTGAACGTCGCTGTATACGTCAAAACCAAAGCGGCGACCAATGATGCCCTCTTTCTCTGCCGGCTGTTCGTTGCCAACAGTAAAGATGCCGAGCAGATCGGCTTCGGTGTCCGAAGTCAGCACCAGGTTTTTGTCCCCGAGCACCTTGCGATTGTTCAGGGCTTTGCGGGCTTGGATCAGGTCTTTTTTGTCGCGAGCGTTTGTCGAAGCTAGGGCACCAGAGAAGTACGGGACTTCGGTGTACATGTCAAAGATCGCCTTGTTTACTTCGCGAGCAAGGACGTCAACAGCGGCAGCAAGTGCATCAGGAATTGCACCCGGCTTCATACCGGTAAACTCCCTGTCCGACATCTTGAACTCTTTATACGGATGGCGATTCAGTCGCAACTCAACTTTTTCGACACTCAAGTCAGTCGCAACAGAGGCGCCAGTTCCGTGCTCGTCAGCGCTGCCAAACTCGATGGGCTTGTTGACGCGAATCAGCTCACCAACTTTCTTCGATTCGTCTGCTTTGTCGACCGAGATTAGCCTTGGCATCGTGAGCTGGCCGCGCAGGCGGGACATAGCGACTGGCAGGATGGTTTCGTTAATGAGCGCTTCGAAATCATTACCGAAGGCGCGCAGGACAACGAGTGAATTACTTTGAGACATGTATATACCTATTTATTATTATTTTTATTTGGTATTTCTGAGGTATCTGTCGCTCACAGAGCAAAACAGTCGCTGGCCCGACCAGCTGTTGAGTTGGGGCTTGGCTAAGCCCCAGGTGATGTATGTGGTGGATGCGGAAGGATTCGAACCTTCGAAGACATTGCGGCTGATTTACAGTCAGCTGGCTTTGACCGCTTACCTACACATCCATATTCTTTAGCTTACTACAATTTCGCCCTTGGTTCTTTTTGCAAACAACTCGGCCTGAGTCTTACTGTCTGCAAGCATGATCATGCTCTGCCACTCTTCGCGACTAACTGATTTACCAGCACCACCAGTACCCTGTTTACCGCCAGATCCCGGCATCGTCTTAAAATAGTGAGGGCGAGTTTGAGTCAAGCTCTCGATCCACTCTTTTGGCGTCAGTGCGCGACCCGCCTTGCCCATCGCGACGTTGCCGTGTTGATCTCGACTAACCAGTTCGCCAGCATCAGTCAACTCCCAGGAACCACCAGCAAGGTTGATCAGGTCATCGATAGCAGAGGGCTGGAAGAACTCATTCTTCAGAGCTTCGTTACCAATCAACTGTTTAATCTGGAACTGTTTCAACCGCCCTTTCTCGGCTTCAACTGCTTTGCGCAGCTCTTCCTTTTCGCTCTGCTCAGCTTGCAGGCGCTCTTGCCAAGTGGCGTTAGCGGCATTGACTCGCTTATCCAGCAATGCCTGGAAGTCCATCTTCCCGGACTTCAGAGCAGCCTGGTCAGCCTCGTCTTCCGCCTGCGCCAAGATGGAGTTCAGTTGATCCTGGACTTTCTTCTTCTCAGCCAAGATCTCTGCGTTCTTTGACTTCAAACCACCGGTCTCGGCAGCCAGTGCTTTGGCAAGCTCAGCACGGAGAGTTTCCTGGAACTCAGGAGTTTCTGTGATAGGTACTTGAGCCCCTGGCTCATTGCTACCTTCTTCGTCGCCAAAGGCTTGGAATACAACCAGATTTTGCGAATACTGCATGGATCCCCCGAGGATCTTCTTATTGTTATATGTCCATTATAACAACAAAAAGATCAAAAGGGGTTGACTTCGAAATATTTTTACGCCCGCCTTGTTCTCTTTCTAAAGATCGCGGTGAGCACTTCCAACTTCTCCAGCTCTTGCATTTCATTTAAGTCATTAAGCAGCGCAGGGAGGATGCCAAATCGTCCAATGCGTGCGGCGTTTAGCACTGTCACGAGCAACCCAGTTTCGTACATCTTGCGGAATATCCATGGATCATTATCTACTTCGTAGATTTCATAAATCAGCTCTGGCAGGTCTGCCTTTCTCAGATTTTCGAGCATCCACCCTACGATTGCTCGAACGACCTCGGTCTGCCCCTGCCTTGCAGCAGCTGTCGCGAAATTTCGGAGCTCGTAGCAGCAGTTCCTGTCGAATTCTCCGCTGAGCAGGAAGTGATCAACCAGCACTAGGTCGTTTGGCAGCGAGAAATTGGTGACGCCTTTGAGCACCTGGACAGTGCCAAAAACCCTGGTCAGCTCAAGCAGAGTCTTGCGTTGCGCATCTGTGTAGACGTACTCCAGCGTGTGCCGGCCCAGCATCAGCTCAGCCGCGCGCAGCTCTCGCGACATCGGCAGATAGATACTGTCGAGCACACCACCCTCCTGCTCTTTGAGACTGCTGAGGGCGACATAGTCAGACTCGATGACACAGCTAACGATAAAGTCTTTCAGGATTTTGCTCATTGTTCTCACCCTTTTCTTATTGTTGTTATAGCGGGTTAACTTGTGCCATCACTTCACGCATCAAGAAGCCAATAGCAGTCGGATCAAATGACTTGATCTCAAACGTGTACTCTTTGCCATCAAACCTAAGCCACTTGGCGCGCCGGAGTTCTGATTCGACCAGTCGCCTTAGTGCTCTGAGTGCGTAGGGTTCGAATTTTTCGGCAGCTGCGCAGAGCTTTGCAAAGCGCTCTTTGTACCCGGCACGAAAGATGTGCAGTGGCGGAGTGTAGCTGCGCGTACCGTTGTCTCGATGACCGCAGTATCCGCCGACCAGATAGATGGCGCAGATGTCGACGGTCGCAGATGTGACTGATGTGATTAGCGTCATTACCGATGCCTTTTAGACATTCTTTTTCTTATTAAGTAAATAATAGCTAGGCAGATTTATCGATGTCTAGAACTATTTTATGCATACCTGAAAATAGTTTTTCTCCAAGTCGAAATTAACTGAGGCTGTTAATCATCCTATGTTCTGGATGTTGACCAATCACTCATCTATTGAGCCCTTCTTAGCCAGGAGAGGCATTATCGACCCGCCCCGACCACCGCCGATGCTTCCATTTCCTCTCTTTATATATGAAGAAGAGAGAGCATGGGGCATAGGGGTGGCATTGCCATTTGGCTCAGTAAGACTGCTTTTAGTCGTAACTACTGCTTATACAAGCTCCGGCAAGCGCATCAACGCTAACTCACGCTAATGCACACACATATAAGCTCAGCTAAGCTTTCACAAGCTGAATTCAACGCAAGCAAGCTCAAGCCAGCTCATATACTGGACATAATTATTTTGTCTAACTGTTGTCTAGGGTATTGCGCGTCAATCTACAGAGTGAGATATTGATTTCAGTGGTGAGGTACAAGACCTCCAAGCAAAGCATTAAGGTAGCCGAAATGAAATCTCTTACTCTCGAACAATTTAAAACCAGCTTGAACAACGACGCCTGGATTCGCACCCAGGATACCGAGCTCTACGGGCAGTGGGATACCCTCGAATTCGGCGGTGAGGGCGAACTTCTTGAGAGAAAGCACTGGGGCTTCGCTCACATCAAGTTAACCCTTGGCGACGCATCAATAAAGCTTTTGGAGGGTTTCAGCTTTATTGATGGCTCTGATGAAGAAGTAGATGCAGATTACGAAGGACTGGACAATAACGTAGAACTTAAAGACATCAGCATCGTAAACGAAGACGGTGACTCTCTTCATCCGGATGAGATACGACATGAAGTTGATAAAGTGTTTAGTGGTGTCGATTACAGTCACTACGACGTCTTCAAAAAATAATGCGCCCCATCAGATCAGGCCCGCCAGGGCCTTTTTCTCTTAGCTTTGACGACTCTTCCATCCTGCGCTATAACACCTGAGTTGACAGCAATAAAGAGGTCGTCATGAGCTTCAACTCCCCGGAATACAACGCTTGGCTCTACAGCGGCACAATCGAAATGCCCCTGCGCGACTTCTTGAGTACAGCTCTATCTAAAAGAGAGCCCGAAGTCTTTTTCGAAGATTGCGTGCATGACTTCAGCAGCAGCGAGCTGGCTCAGATAATCAATGTCGACGAGCTAGGGTATTCGTCGAATCTGAACGAAGCGTTAGTGCACAAAAAGCACCTGTGGTCGCCGACCCGCGTTTACTTTATTTACGACGACGATGGCCGATACTGCATTCAGTCGGCTCCGCGAAACCCCAGCTGATCACGCAACCAGGAATCCACTTTCTCAAGCCGCCCCAGCTCCTGCAGCTTTGGCCTGGCGGCCAGCAGAAGATCGACGAATCGCTGCTTGTCATCATCGTCAGGAAACCAGTCCTCGATTTCGACATTGCAGTGCTGCGACTCACTCAACGCCCAACGGACGATCATATCCGCCGCAGCACGGTAGTGATCAGCGATGTAAACCACCACTCCATCGACAGGCCACCCAAGCCTCCCCAGCACTTGGCCGAACTCAACGATCCCAACATCCCCGAAAAACTCTGCAGTGTCAGGGTAATGAATCCCAGCCAGCGAGACCTTTGCAACGCCTGCTGCTCGATCCCAGTACGACAGAAAATGCCACCCCCCGGTCGTCACCCCAGGGAACGGGAAGTTGATGGCCGCTTTCCCGGTGATGTAGTGCTCACGACTGACGCGGCTGAGATCGAGGTCAAACAAAGGCTGGCTCATGGACTCAACGTATCACGCAGCTCAACCCCTTCAAAGCCGTTTGACTCCAAATGGCCACCACGGCAGGATGGGTTACGACCAAGAGAGATGCGATGCTGATCAAAAAAGACGAGGTCTTTACCCTTACGCACGACCTTGACGAGCGAAATCGCCCCATGGTTGCACTGCAGGACTTCGATCTGGTGGCCGTGGCGAATCAAATCGTGGCCGGCATGAATAAGTTCGAAACAGCTGACGAATCTTGGCTGCTGATCGAGCGCCTAGAAGATTTTGGACTCGCGAAGCCGTTTGAGCAGACTCTTATACGTATCACGTCAGGCCCAGGAGTAATTTTTGCAGAAGTCGTGCAAGAAGCCCCGCGAATCACTGAGCGTCCCAAAGTTTGACGGCAACCCACCCCTCCGGTATAAGAAAGCCCTTTGCCATTATTGTTGGAGTGGGTATGCGCAGCGGTGTTAAAAAGATAGTTGTGGGAATTTTGATGATGGCCGTTGGTGCTGCAATGCTTCTGCTCGCAAACCAAGGATAAAAGAAAAGGCCCCGCAGGGCCTTATTATTATGCATCTATAAGAGATGGTTTATCGATCCAAGACGAGAAACGAGCTCGCATGATCATCCGCTGGATGAAACTCACGCGACTGTCGCGCTTCAGCTCAACAAAAACGACGTTCTTCAGGCTTTCGCGATTTGTGATTGATTGTCCCGGCTTGACGATCATAAACTCGATATGATCAAAGTCGACAACGCCAAGCTCAAAGTTGAAGCAGTCAGCGGTGTTTGACTCGTAATCCATGACCGCCACTTTTCGTACATCCTCATGGCCGTTGATCCACGATGCGCCCGAACCACGATGCTTCTCAAATTTCAGCGCGCAGAAGCCTTGGCTGAACTTCCAGCTTTCGGGGTTCTCGAAAAACGCAGCTGGAACGCCTAGCTTACGGATGACATCGGACTGCGAGCCGTCAAAGCTGAAGCGGGCCCCAGGCTTATCAACGTCTGGTCGACGGTTCATGACATGCCCTGGCACGATCAAATCCATGGTCATCGTCGCGTCGACCTTTGCCGGGGTAAACACGTTGACCAAGCTGACATCACCAGTCCAGCGGTCATCAATAGGGCTTCTGCTAAAACCCCAGTAAACCTCAACCAAAACCCAAAATGCCGCAAGGATGCATGCTGCTTGCTTGAAAGTACGTGACTTCATGCTGCCTGCCCCTGCAGTTCATATTTCTTTTGGATTTTTGCGTAAAACGGCGGCTTGATTGTCGCGAAGAACAAGAACGTGAGAATCACCCCAAGGTGCTCCCACACCATCTCTCCGGCCATTACTGCAACTGCACTCGATGCGGGAAATAACTGAGCCACAAATGCCACAACCGGACTTAAAACAGCGGCTATTTCCCAAGGAATGGAGAACCAATAATGAATATTTTCCATCACGACAGCGGTGGCTTCCGTGTATGTGATGCCATCGACTTGGCCGGCCATGATGAAGCCAGGCGCAACGACTAAGATCATCAAAATGATCCAGCCCGTTCGATATAGTATTGCCAATTCATCTACTCCTTGATGTCGTTGTGCCATACACACTAACAAACACAAAGTTTTGATGTCAACCGGCCACAATTTCCGAATGAAATCATGAACCACAGGAACTAAAAAAGGGCCCCGCTGGGGCCCTTAGTTTTGCGCTCAAAAAGTCTTACTTAGCCAACCAAGATTCGACTTCGTCGGCGCCCCACTTGACCTTCCACTCTTTCAGGATCTTGTGATTGCCACCTTTGGTCTCAATCGTTTCTCCGGTGTGCGGGTTTTTGTAGACCTTAACCTGGCGCGGCTTGCGAGCGGCTTTCTCAACAGCAGCTGGGGCGCGGCGGGTGGCAGCCTGGGGGTCGAGGATAGCGATTACGTTGCGCAAGCTGTAGCCGTACTCGCCAAGCAGGTCACGCAGTTTTTGCTCGAACTCAATCTCTTTTTTCAGGCTATCGTCGTTTTTGAGAGCTTCGAGTTCTGCCAGCTGGGCTGCCAGTTGCTGTTCTAGGGCGCGGAATTCTGCGAGACGGGACATAAGTATCCTTGGATGAAAATAAATGACGAATGCAATCTAAGTCTCAACAGCACAAAAGTCAATTGGCGGTTAAGTTAACTCCGTTGTCAAGCGATCTTGGTTGTCGGAAATACTAAAGTCGTTCCTCAGCAGACCCCGGCGCTTCAGTTCCTGGAGGTAATCTTCCTGCGAGAGGTCACCCATCGTCCTCGCATTAGCCAGGGCAGTGAGCTCTTCGGGCGCGCTATTGATGCCGTACTCAGTGTTGATGTCGACGTTAAAATCCGGCTCCGCGACCTTATTAAAGTAAGCAATCCACCCCAGTACACGCTCTACTGCCGAAGCCAGGTTGAGAGCAATCATCGCGATCTTGTTGTTCGTCTCCCCTGCTCGCAATGCCCTTCCAGTGGCAGTTTCGACAGCTCCCGAATTTTCGAGCATGTCACTGCCATAAGACTGCATCTTAGCCTCTAAGTCTTTTAGCGAGTCTCGGCCAGCTCCGATGGCTGCTCCGCTGTGCTCGACGTACTTTAGATCAGCCCCGGCATCGCCCTTGATCGCGTACTCCGAGCCAATCGCGATAGCAGCGTCATCAGCAACCCCCGACGCAAAAAGCACCGGCACCCTGGCAATCCGCAAAATATTGGACTGATCCGAACTCTCCTGATAGTGCTGCACGTTCATGAATGCCAGATCTTTCAGTGGTGGCGGCGCAAAAAGCTCACCACTGGCCACGACCGCTGACGAGTGCACCGGCGCAACGGGAATCTCTTTGAGCGCAAACGCCTGGTCGAGCGCAACCGCTGTGCCGTCCTCTTCGTAGAGCGACCAAGTCACAACCTCCCCTTCGCGCCTGAACACCCTGACGCGAGACACCTCTTTCTCCGCCCATTCGCCATCCGCAACCACGGCCTTCTCTTGGATGCGGATCTCGGTCAGACGGTCGTCTTCGTCCAGGCGATAGCCAAGGATGTGGTCACCGGAAAGGTGGTAAGCGTATGGCCTGCCGCCGTGGACAGCACAGTCAACAGCAATGAAGCTTGAGCCATTCCACAGAGCATCTTCGAATGTGGTGGACGCCAGGCCGCTAAGGCTCGTGCCTTTGCCATCAACCGCTTTGTGGTACTCATCTGCCAGGTCTTGATACTTCTCACTTTTCAAAACCAAAGGGCGTGTAAATGGCTTGGCCGCAAGGTTTTTTGCCGTCCGGTCGCAGTAGTTAGTTAGGAAAGACCTGTCCAGGCGCCTGCGGTATGAGTCCTGAGACTCACCCGGTTCTCGGGGAAGATACTTTGTTCCAGCAGCCCTGAGCGCCTGCGTCCCGCCGCGAACGGCACGGATCAGCTCGCGATCATCGTAAAATTTTTGGCACCTCAGGGTGCGAGTCGATACGGACATCTTGCTAATGCCTCTTATTGTTATGTAAATATTCTATCATTTATCAAATAGTGCTTGACACGAAACTTGGTAGATTTTGAAACTTCCCTAATTTCGTAAGCGTAAACACATACTTTACAAGTCCGCAAACGGGCTGTAGGTTTGTCTCCACCAATGATTTGGAGTGATCAAATGGCTACTCGTGGAATTGGCACTCATGAAGATCTCTATAGGTGGATGCGCGTAGTTTATTGGGAGAGGGACAAGAAGCATCAGAAGATATCTCGCGCCATCTTTGAAGATAAGTTGGCTAGAAGAATTCGCAGGCTATGGCGACCAGGAAACAAGTACAACTCTGCAACCGTAGTCATGGTCGACTTTTCCGTTGAAAACCACATCACCTTACACGTTTACGAAAAATGCCCAGGCAACCCATCAGACATAATTACTGGCACCAACCGTGAGCTTTTACGAGAGCAGAAAATGTGGGGGCACGTGAAAGTCCGTGAAGAGTTTGGCACCAAAATATGCACCTTTGAATTGATTAGAGAACGGAACCACGCATATACAGTATTCTCATCAAACCACATCGAATCCATCACATTCCGAACGAAGCTGCAGAACATGGAGGTCATCAAGTGGTACTACAATGAAAAGAGCCCTGTATTCACCGCACGCCTTGCTGCACTGATGTAACTGGTCGCTTCCAAGTCAAACGGTATGCAAGCGCGTCCCAGGCATGGTCATCGCCGCACTTAGCCACGCTATCAAGCTGATCTTCATCACGCTGAAGCTCAGGAATCGAAGAAGTCAGAAACCTGCAATTCGTGAAGAAATAGATGTGCGGCTTGCTGGGATCCTGCTCAATCGTCGCCTGCAGCCGGTTGAACATGAGCTGCGCACTCGTAACCCTGGAACCCGGCGATTTGTCGCTGTTTACAAAAGTCATTCCCTCGGCGGCAAGATCCTTGGCCACGGTCGGTGCAGTGCCTTGATCAACCTTGCTCCCGTTAAAAATTTGATTATCGGCTGGGCCTGGAGTGACCTTGGAGTGGTTTTTCAGGATGGTTTCCTGCAGCTTGAGCTCCCTGACCTTTAGGCGCTTACCGATGTTGCCAGCACTGAGAAAAAGGCCAAGGTCGCGCTTTTGCTGAGTACCGTCTGCGTTCAGTGGAGTACCGTAGTCCTCACCTACGACGATGATCGAGCCCTTGGGCGGACAGAACTGCCGTCCATTGACCATCACTGATTCCCCGTTGGCTTCGGCAGTCCAGAGACAGCAGAAGGGAGTCGACTGCCCATAGTCGAAGGATCGCTCGACTTTCCAATGCGGGGGGATGGTGAATGGCTGCATGAGCAACACGTCTTTTTTCCACAAGGCCGCAAACATGGCGGTGTCGTCGACAGCTTCCCAATCCCCAAGCAGCCATGATGCACGCTTCGCAGGGTCGCTGATCGTGCGCAGCCAGGCCTTGTATTCATCGTCGAGGTGCGGGTTTTCGAAGACGGTGCCGAAGATCGCGCACTTGTCCCGACGACCATTTTTGTACTCAATCTGGCCGCTGATTTTGCCGTCGATGAACCTGGCTTTCACCCACCTTTTCCCGGCCCCCCAAGGGTTCGTTGTGCTCCTGACTTGCAGGGGTGGCATGAGCGGCTGGGTCTTTGTTGGCTGGTACGACGTCCGGAGCGTCGACATCATGGATTCGTAAATTTCGTCTGTCGCCCACGTGGTCAGCTCGTCCCAGCCGATGAAGCTGTATTCCTGGCCGTGGAACTTGGCTTCGTACTGCTCTTTCTTCTCGATGTACTCAAAGATCAGGACTTCGCCTGTCGGAAACGTCCACTCGCGGAGGCTTTTGTTGAAAGTGGCGCCAGGAAACATCTTGGGGAAAAGCCTGTGGCTCTTGACGATCAGGTCTTTCAAGGAGGAAAACTGACGACGCAGGATCACGCCACGCCAGTAGCTGCCCCAGCCTTTGCCGACGTGCTGCGCAAACGACATCAACAGGCACTCTGACTTTCCGTTGCCCCGCGAGCCATGGAACAGGACTTCCCGAATCAGGTTGTGCGGTTGACCGGTAATGAGCAGCATTCCTTGCGAACTCAGGCCGCCTTGAGCACCAGGAATTGGCTGCCAAACGACATTCCGAACGGCTTTGCTGATGTGCTTGAGACTTCCAGCCGAACTCATGCAACCCCCCTTCTCTGGCTCAGAGAAACGAGGGTTGCGCACAAACGCCTGATTGCTTTTGATCACAAATCAATCTTCAGTATTGTTAACTTTTGCATCACTACGGGTCAGGATGGGTTTTTCACCGTCTCGCGCGATAATCGAGCCTAAGCGCCCGTGGTATTTAGCGCCAGGAATCAGGAAGACAGCATCGATAATTGATTCGTAATCGCTAAACTTTGGATATACAGGACTATGTTGAGAGCCATCCCAAATATTGTGACCATCAAAATAGACAAAATGAAGAAGACCAGATTTAGTCTTAACTTGATAAATAGCTTTAGACCAGTTCTCGAACAGCCCATCTTTCGGGTCGATAGTGCTTGTCTTTGCATTGGCTATTCCCGATTCTTTGGCGAAACCCTCAAGCGGGATATGCACAGGAATGAGACCATGCTCCAAAATAATGCTGGAAAGCTCTTGAATAGTGATGCCGTAATCTCTGCCATTAAGATTTGAGACCATTGCCTCGTAGCCACCTGGGCCGCTGTATTTTTTAATATCACAGTCCTGGAATGCATTGAGCAGTGCTACAACACCACAATCGCCCCAACTTCTTTGCTTGATCATCACTCTACCCTTCTTATTATTGTTATGAGAGTTCGTTGGTTTTGGTTTTTGCGAGCAACAAGGCTTCTGACTGCTGTTGTTGGAGGAGCTGGTCTAAGTCATTGTCGCCCGACATCGAAGGGATGAGAGCGATGCCGGTGCCATCATCTGTATTTATGTCACTCTTGATGGTGACTTCTTTGCGCTCGTAGTCGCCGAATTGACCTGGCATGCGGCGGGATAGGAATTTTTCCGCAGCCTTGACGTCGCCCATCTTGATGGCTTTCTGGATGGTGTCCACGGCAGGTAGACAGGAGATGTACCGAGCACGCTCAACCGACTCCACAAACTCGACGTAGATCTCATCAGCCGTCTCGATCTGATCACCGTTTTCCAGTGCTTCAACGAGCTCACGGCCACGCGCCTGCCACTTGTAAAATGCCGCCTCTGATATGTTTGCAATGGCGCAAGCGAGCTCGACCGTCGACGTTCGTTCAACGCCCTTCACGATCTCTTTTAGGAGCTTTTTATCGAGCATTCGCGTCCGGCTCATACGTCACTCCAGGAAGCGCACGCCGTACTTGGCGATCATCAAGGAGTCCGATATACCATCACGCACAGCACGCTTGCCACCACGGGCCTTGCCGTAGATCTGCTCAGTCTGGAAAATCTCAAAGGCCACTTCAGCAATCTGTTCTTTCGAAAGCCCGGAAATTCCCTGATAGCCACGCCACTCCTGTGGCCTGCTGTACCGCACTTCAGGGCACAGGCACTCTGCGACAGCCCGTACAACCCCGAAGGCATCACCGAAGCTGAACATCGAAGTCACGCCCTGGCCTGGCCGCGCGCCGACCTGTTCAATCACCGCCAGCTCTGGCCTATGCTCCGCAATAAAGTCAAAAACCGGACGCGGGTCTACCCGACGCTTACCGGAGTCGACCTTAATAGTTGGCATTTGGAGACAAGCAATGAAGTTGAGTTGCTCGTCGATGATAGATAGGCCCCCGGAGAGGCCAGGATCGATACCAAGGATCTTTCGCATAACAGTTTTCTTATTATAGTTATGCGATTATTGTAACATCTATTTCTTCTTGGTTGTGCGCAAAGTCTCTTCTAAGCGCGGGAGACCTTTACCGAAGTTTTCGACGAGGTATTTGTAACGAGCTGACTTCAGGAATTCCGCTTCTTCGCCCTGATAGCAGTAGTCAAACTTCTGATTCTTGACCCATTCTTCATGCGTCATTCGCGAGCCGTCTTTGCGTGGCCTGGCGAATGGGCAGATAATGTTTCGCTCTTGTAGGATAAATACGAAGTGGACATCATTGCAGTCAGCTACTGAGCGATACTTTGCGGCATCGGCTTGAGTTGGGATGATGCCCTTGGCTTCATAAAAGATTCGGTCGTTACTCGCGTCGACCCAATCGGGCTGATAGGTATGCTCGACGATATAACTTACTTTGTGCGACTTCGGCTCGTACTCAAGATCTTTGAGCCCGCCGAACAGGCCGATGTGGACTTCCGGCCAGGAGCGAAAAGGTTTTGGGTGCGGTGGCAATGAAGGTAGGAAAATCACCTCGTCTACAGTCACAGGCTTACGACCAAAGCGTTGCTCGTTATACTCATTCCAGTGGACTTTTCTGAGTGCCGTCAAGCACATTTCAGTGATGAGCTTGAGCGTTTCGAGATCGACGTTATCGTAACCCTTGTTGAGCGCTCTACGCAGATCGTCAACTTCGGCCATATCGATAACAGGTGGGCACTTAACTGGCATATTCATTTTATAAGGCTCTTATTGTTGTTATTGCTCTTATATGTACATATTAAAAATGAGCTTTCGAGCGCGCAATAGCTCAGGTCAAAATAATTCGATCTTTGACAAAGAAAAATTCCTGAGTATATAGAGAGGGCCGTCCGTGGCCCTGAGGATGCTTAAAGCGGAGTGCTGGTTTTGATGTAGCTAGACATCAGAGCGAGCGAGTCGTTGTCGATGATGTAGTAGTCACCGGACTTGCCGCCATCTACTTTACGGGTCTTCAGACCGAAGCACTTCAAGACGTTGGTGATCGCCGCTTGTTTTGCTTTCGTGGTGTTGGCGCGCGGCATGTTGATGCCGAGGCCGATTACCTTTGAGCGGATGGCGTTGAGGCTGTCGAACAATGCTGCTGAGTCGTCTGCTCTCCAGCCCTTAGTCAGGGACATTTCCGCGATTGCCGGCAGTACTTTGGAGAACACTGAGAGTTCTTCTTCGGGGCTAACTTCGTTAACGCTGTGGATTTTTCGGAAGAGCTTGATCTTGGACTCGCCCTCCCCCTCGCCCCACAGCTTCGCATCTTCAGTAGTTAAGTGTGCACGACCTATCACTTCCTGCGCTCGGGCTCGAATCACGGACATGTATTCGGTCTCGTCTTCAGATCCAGAGTCTTGCACCACCTGGACGACCTCTGCCCTGGCCGGCGAGGCTCTCAGAAGTTTAGCGACGGTCTCTTTTTTGACAGCCTTGCGCCCCTGGCAATCAGCGACGAAGCCAGTCGTGGACATGTCATCATCCTGTTCTAGGACTTCGACGTTGAAGCCTTGCATCAGGAGGAGTGCTGGCAGGGTGTTAGAGATGTTGTCCTTGAGCCAAGCTTCACTTGAGGAGTGGTCGTACCGAAGCGCATCAAAAGCGGATGGGGCGTTGTCAGCCGCAATCGCTTCGCGGATCTTAGCTTTGGCATCCGCGCTGATCGTCAAACCGCGCAGGAGCTCCTCTGTCGCAACCATGGCCTTTTTGAAAGTAATGTCCACGATTTCAGATTTGCGGTAGTCCGGATTTTTGAGGCCTACGGTAAACACCTTGGCGGTGCGGTCGCGACGAAGCATCTGAATCGCGTCCGACGGGACGATCTGCCCTCCGAACAGCCCAAAGTGCTCGTCAAAGTGACTGGTCGTGATCGAAAGGGCGCTTGTGATCACCGGCGAGTAAATTACGATCTCATGCCGAGTGGAATTGGGATTTGCAATGAACTCAGCCTGTTGAGTCCACTTTGCGTTATCCGCCGTTACAACGAGAACCGGTCGCTTAGTCTTTTTTTCGAGGTATTTACCCAACGCTGTGGCTTCCCGTGCAACGTCACACGAGACAAGGATTTTCTTGCCTTCGGTAGCGGCCTTAACCGCTAGGCCGCGCACTGAGCTCGAATCCGAGGTTTTGACAGTGATGTCGCTGTGGGTCTGCGCGATCTTAAAGAGCTTCGATGGGCGGCCATCAAGCATCTCGACGCAACGGGTGTTGATATCAGCGTCAGCGAGAATTACCTTTGGGGTCGCTTTGATGGCAAACCTCAGAGCGTTCCACACGGCTTCGCGGTGCTTCACTTCGCCGCCCAGCACGTGGCTTATGACTTGTGACGCTTCGTCAATGACTACTACGTCAGCTGATTTGATGAAGTCTTTGAATTTGTGAGCTGAGAGCGAGTTGACAACGATTTTCAAGCCGTTGGCGTTTTGCAGGACGTCGGGGGTGTCGCATTCGTCGTAGCTAACGATGCCAGGCAGGTTTGCGATGTTTTTGTTGATTGAGCGCCTATGGCTGATGACCAGGACTTTTTTGCCCGCTTCCATTTCGGCGGCGAGAACTGGTTCGATGATTTGGCTGGTTTTGCCATAAGCCGTTGGGAGAGCTAGGAGAGTCGCGCCCTCGCTGCCCAAGATGTAGTCACGCACTTCAGCGGCGTCGCGTGGAGCCTGGCCCTCGTCCCTGAGCGCTTTGAGATGCGAGATGAGCTCAGCGCTTTTCCGAGACAGCTTTGCATTGATCAGCTTTAAGCACGCTTCGTGGCTGCGGCCAGATGCGTCAGCGAGGGCTTTTGCTTTTTCGTCAATTCCACCAGATGTGAAGGCGTCGCGGGAGATCTCGTAAGCCGCGCGATCAAACGCCTCATCGCTGGAGTCGTTTGACGCGATCAATACTGCAAGCTCGACTTTCGACAAGTCGTATACGTTTTTTGCAATGACGCCCTTTTCGCCCGATGCGATGCCCGATGCGGTTTTCAATGCTGCTTTGATCGCAGGGATTACATTGCCATCAATGTTGATAACACGGGAAACCTTAGGATAGTCAGAGCGAAGAGTTTCGACGGTTTTCATTACGTCGTCGGAGCTGATGGTTTCGTGGCCGACGATAGTGGCGTTGACTGCGTATGTGGTGATCTTTTGCATTTTGCTGACTCACTTGCATTTTAAGACGTCTCTCTTGCGTCTTGAGTTAAGTATTGAACTTGAGTGAGACAGCTTGCAACACCTATTTTCAGATTTGACTAAATATTTTTCTCCGACATACCTTAGATGATGGCAAATTACTCATCTATTTAAGTCCTTCTTAGCCAGGATGGGGGTAATTATCGACCCGCCTAGGTCACCCCCCATGCCCTCACTCTCTATTCTTTATATATAAGAAAGAAGAAGGTAGGTAGCATCGGGGGTGGCATTATGACATCTGGCTAAGGAACACTGCTTTTAGCCGCAAGCACTGCTTAGATAAGCTCGTGCAAGCTCATCATCGCCAGCTCAAGCCCATGCACACATATATAGGCCAAGGTAAGCCCTTGCAAGCTCATCTCAACGCTCCTAAGCTCTAGCCAACAATTTATTTTCAGGTATACATCAAAAAAGTGTTGCACCGCCCTTCGCTCATTTTTAATACTTGATTTATCGAAGCAAAAGAACTTCGATCAAAGAGAGATATGTGCAAATGGCCATCAAGTACGCTACTCAGTCGACCGCATCAACCAACTCAGTTAATCCACGAGAAGCCGCTTCGTTTAAGTCACTTTTCGAAACGCACTTCGAATCGCCGCTCGTATTGATCGACAAATCCCGCGCTTCGACTTTCATCCCGGCTTCATTTCGCGTTCCGACTCGCAACGACGAAAGCATCCACAGCTCGTCTCTGGTGATCTTTGACGTAGACCAAAAACTCGGTCATGGCTATGACGATGACATGATCGCACTCGAGGAGGCCGAGGACGCCCTGCTCGACCTTGGCTTAGAGCACTTTATTTACACGAGCCACAGCCACACGCTCGAGGCGCCCCGCTTTAGGATTGTTATTGCTGCGTCCCGACCGTACTTCCCGGCTGAGCACATCACCATCCGAGCGGCAATATTGGAGCATTTGGATGAATTCTTGGGCGGGCGCCTACTTAAAGTCATAGACCAATGCTGGAAGACGCTGAGCCAGTGCTATTACGTCTATACAACCCATCCCGACAGAAAGCAATTCGCCATCAGCTTTTACAACCCTGGCGCGCCAGCCGACATTGACGAATACAAGCTCCATCAGTCGAACTACGGCATCGAAACGGAATACAAACCCGGCGCGCCGCGCCAGGCCACAGGTCAAACAGGCGCGCGCGGACGTTCTTACGAGCTCAACCGCATCGTTGGCGGCATGATCACATCATCGACAGAAGACGAAATCGCCAAGCGCCTTTTTGAAATCGACAACTCGCTGCACGCCGGAGCTGAATACTTCCGCGACCCACAATACCCGCGAAACCGCCCGCGCGCCGGCGAGTCGCCAGAGGCGGCGGCATGGAGATCGTGCCAGCTTTTCACGAAATCCCACATCAACAGCTTGAAGCGGAAGACTAGAAAGCCCGTCGATACGACAATCGTGAACAAAAAGGCAGACTCGAAAGAGCCAATGCCAACACACGACGCCATGATCAAAATCCGATCAGCGAAGATCGGCAAAACCAAGGCCGGCGCCGAAACCGTCCTGCTCGAGCTGCAGGTAATGTCGGGCGAGCACGCTGGCCGCCATCTCTGGCACCGTCTCTACGGCACCGGGAGCCACGAAGTCGCTATTAAGATCTCCTACTCGATCAAGGTCAAAATCGCAAAAGCCACAAAGCTGGAGATCCCAACAATCAGCGACATCACCAAAGCCGCTGACATTCCCATGCTGGCACGCATCAAGCACAAGCCCGGCACGAACGGGTTCCCCGCTCAAAACGAAATCGGCGACATCCACCTCATCTGACCCACCCCGCCCCACCCCGCCCCAGCCCCCACGCTGGGGCTTCTTTTTGCCCGCAACCCGACGTTTACGGTATAGCGCTGCTTGACCGAGATTCAAAAGTTGAAAAAATTTCTGGTTAAACGCTTTGTTGAATGCAGTGCAGGAAATGCCCGATTTTACTGCCCTTTCCTGAAGTTCCGGTATAGCACTGCTTTACCGAGAACTCCAAAGTTGACAAAAAGTCAATACTGCACGTCGATTTTTTTGTTGACAGCGACCTGGCGAATGATCAGCATAAATTGACACCGGCGGCCCCAGGATGTGCAGCAAGGTGCAACACTGAAATTTAAAAGGTATTTGTATGCACATGCAAAAGATGAGCGATTACGTCCCTGCGAACCAAGCCGCCGCAATTTTGGGGATCTCCGCTGAGACACTTCGCTACTGGCGATTTAGCGGCAAGCATTTGGACGCTCTTACGCCCTATGTCTACGTTAATCGCAAGGTTTACTACAAGCGTACTGATGTTGAGCGTTTCGTCGAAGCAAACATGACTGCAGTTTTCCAACGACATTACGAATCGCTTGCATAGGAAACGGCAGTCATGATTGCAGAAGAACTGCGTAGAAAAATGGCAGACGACATCAACTGTTTCACAGCCGAGGATCTTAGCGAGCTAGCGAAGGTCAAGCTTGAAACTCTGGAGTATTGGCGTAAGCATGGAAAGGGCCCACAACCGATTCGTTTCGGAAATGCGTTTCTCTACTCCAAAGCGTCGGTAACTGAGTTCATTAGCTCATTGTGCGATGGGCCAAATGATGACTTTATGATGCGCTGCATCAAATGAATAAAGGGGCCAGCCGGCCCCTTTTTTGCTCGTTTCTATTTTCCAGCCATTGCTTCCATGCGTTCCATCAGCCAAGTAACCTTATCGTTAAGACTCTTGGCATCCTGCTGCTGAATACTCAAAGCATTATAAGCAGTGTGGACATCGGTAGCTTTGACATGAGTATAACGCTTCAGTGTTTGCCAATCCCTATGCCCGCTCATTAATGCAACTTGAGGCACATTCAAACCGATAGCAAAGAAATCAGTTATCGCTTTATGCCTCAAGTCGTGAAATCTTACTGGCCGAGTTACCTCTGATTCAGTTCGGGCTCGAGAAAAAGCCACCGAAACGGATTTCGGATTGTATGGAAATATCGGCCCACGTTTCCTCTCATTCAACACCGACTCTACAATACCCCAGGCCGAAGGAAGAAGAGGCACAGTTTCATCATTGCCGATCTTCTCATCCGGGTGCTTCCTGTCACGAATGATGACGGTCTTATTTTCCCAATCTAGATCTTCTATGCGGATTCTACATATTTCAGCCTGACGCATTGATGTGTACAAAGCGAATCTGATCAGTTGAGGAATGTCTATCACTTGCCGTTTCTTTTTAGCGAACACACCGATGATAGCGTCAATCTCTGACTGCGTCGGCACGCACTCAACCTCTCGGCTTTTGATCCGTAGCTTATGAGAAGACTTCAGGCTTTTCCGAGCTTTGTCAGCCATGTCCGGGTCGATATCCAGATGCTTCACGTCATAGCAGTAGCGGAGCACACTGGAAAGCAGAGACAGATCTCCGGCAATGGTCTGCCCTTGGACACCCTGCTTTTTTCGCTCCTCGATGAAGGTATCAAGGTGACTTTTGGACAGCCGCTCAATCCCGATTTTTCCGAAACGCTCTTTCAGCGCTTTATAGATGAAGAGCGCGCTCCGCTGAAGCGTTCGTCCGGGCTGTATGTAATCTAGGTACGCGTCGATATAATGACCCACAGTTGAGCCTTTCGGAGCTGCCGCCCTACCGGTGGCCTTGATCTCTTCAAGCTGACGCTCCTTCTCCTTTGCGAATGTCTTGGCAAGCTTTTCGCTCGAGAACGTGGCGCTGATCGCTTTGTGCCCCTTGACTCGGATCAGAGCGCGCCAGCTGCCGCTCGGAAGCTTCGAAATTGATGCCATGGCTCGTGTTCACTCACTGTTCATTTACCTGTACCCGAGGCATACCTTTTATGCACACGGCGTGTACACCAGGTGTACCGAAACTGCCATTTCGGCCCCAAAATGTACACGAAAGATAGCATGAAAAACCGCTGAAGGCCTTTAGATTCGGGGCTTTATGAATCGAAAATTTTCCGTAGCACCCATGATGGACTGGACAGACCGCCACTGCCGCTTCTTCCTGCGCCTGCTCTCCAGTCAAACCTTGCTCTACAGCGAAATGGTCACTACCGGTGCCCTGCTGCACAACGACGCCCACCGTTTCCTGCGCCACGATGCCTCCGAGCACCCGCTGGCCCTGCAACTGGGCGGCAGCGTGCCCGCCGATCTGGCAGCCTGCGCACGCCTGGCCGAGGACGCGGGCTATGACGAGGTCAACCTCAATGTCGGCTGCCCGAGCGACCGGGTGCAGAACAACATGATCGGTGCCTGCCTGATGGCCCACCCGGCGCTGGTGGCCGATTGCGTGAAGGCCATGCGGGATGCGGTGTCGACACCGGTGACGGTCAAGCACCGTATCGGCATCAATGGCCGCGACAGCTACGCCGAACTGTGCGATTTCGTCGGACAGGTACGTGAGGCTGGGTGCCGGAGTTTTACCGTGCATGCGCGTATCGCGATTCTGGAGGGGCTGTCGCCGAAGGAAAACCGCGAGGTTCCGCCCCTGCGCTATGACGTCGCGGCGCAGCTGAAGGCGGACTTCCCGGACCTGGAGATCGTGCTCAATGGCGGGATCAAGACCCTGGCAGAATGCCAGGCACACCTTGAAAACTTCGATGGTGTGATGCTGGGGCGTGAGGCGTATCACAACCCTTACCTGCTGGCCGAGGTCGACCAGCAGCTGTTTGGCAGCGATGCGCCGGTGGTCAGCCGTAGCGAGGCGTTGGCGCAGTTGCGGCCATATATCGTGGCGCATATGGAAAGCGGTGGCGCGATGCACCACGTTACCCGGCATATTCTGGGGCTGGCCCAAGGGTTCAAAGGGGCGCGGCGCTTCCGTCAGTTGCTGTCGGCGGACATTCACAAGGCGGCGCAGCCGCTGGCAGTGTTTGACCAGGCGGTGGAATTGCTGCAAGGCCGGTGATACTACCCGTGCACGCAACCCGGCGGCTCCTACAGACGATCGTGCGAGCTTGAGAATTGCAGTATGTGGAACCTCAAGGCAGCCGGGCACTCGAATCTTCACCTTACGTACGGCCCTTCGTGGGCAAGCCCGCTTCTACAGGCCCTTGAGCGGCTGTCGGGGCTCGGGTAATGTCGAGTAAATGCACAGGACAGAGCACGCCCATGACTTCCAAGCTGGAACAACTGAAGCAGTTCACCACCGTGGTCGCCGACACCGGGGACCTGGACGCCATCACCCGGCTGAAGCCGGTCGATGCCACCACCAACCCGTCCCTGCTGCTAAAGGCCGCCGCCATCCCGGGCTACGCCGACCTGCTCAAGCAGGTGAAGGCCGATGCCAAGGGCGATGTCGACCTGGCGTGCGACAAGTTCGCGGTAGCCGTGGGTTCAGGCATTCTCAAGGTCATTCCGGGGCGTATCTCCACCGAGGTGGATGCTCGCCTGTCGTTCGATGAGCCGGCGCTGCTGAACAAAGCCCGCCAGCTGATCGGGCTGTATGACGCAGCCGGGGTCTCCAAAGACCGCGTGCTGATCAAGCTGGCCTCCACATGGGAAGGGATCCGTGCTGCCGAGCAGCTGGAGAAGGAAGGCATCCAGACCAACCTCACCCTGCTGTTCTCCTTCGCCCAGGCCCAGGCCTGCGCCGATGCCGGTGTGTTCCTGATTTCGCCGTTCGTAGGCCGTATCTACGACTGGTACAAAAAGAGCACCGGCACGGATTACGTGGGCGCCGAGGACCCTGGCGTGCAATCGGTGACGCGCATTTACAACTACTACAAGGCCAATGGCTACGACACCGTGGTCATGGGCGCCAGCTTCCGCAATATCGGCCAGATCGAACAACTGGCCGGCTGCGACCGCCTGACCATCAGCCCCGAACTGCTGCAGCAGCTGAGCGACGACCAGGGGGAGCTGCCGCGCGTGCTCAAGCCCGGCAATGCTGGTGAGGCCAAGCAGCAGCTGAATGAAAGCCAGTTCCGCTGGGCGATGAACGAAGATGCCATGGGCACCGAGAAGCTGGCCGAGGGTATTCGCCAGTTTGCGAGGGACCAGGAGAAGCTGGAGAAGTTGATGGCTGAAAAAGCCTGATACATATCCGGTTTGCCGGACGGGCGGGAAGTGTTCAGCATTTTCCGCCCGTTTTTGTTTTGCCAAGCTTTAGTTGTGAATTGAATTCCAGGGCCTCTTCGCGGGTAAACCCGCTCCCACACGCATACCCACAGGCCTGAAATTGGCGCTGTACTTGTGGGAGCGGGTTTACCCGCGAAGGGGCCCGATAAGCCACCCGAGCTGTCGATGACCTCCTCTACCCCCTTACCTCTCGTACTTGCCGGCCCGGTACTGCGCCGCCTGGAACCCCAGCGCCTGGCCATCTGGCTGGTCGCTACCCAACCGCTGCAACCCGAATTCATCTTCCCGGCAAGCGAGGCCAAGGTGGATTGCCAGGTCGTCCCGGTCGGCCAGCACGCTTTCATTCACCTGCTGGAAATCCACTTCGCCAACCCCCTGCCCTGCAACCAGCAGCTCGACTACGACCTGCTCATCAACGGCCAGGGCATCGCGGGCTGGGCGCCGCACCTGCTCTACCCCGGCACCCAGCGCCCGAGCCTGGTGCTGCGCGACCGTCTCGACCACTTGCTGCACGGTTCTTGCCGCAAGCCGCACCACCCCGCTGCCGATGGCTTGCTGTGCGCTGACCGCCTGCTGCAGGCCTGCGAGCAGCCTGAAGATCGCCCGGCCGTGCTGCTGATGACCGGCGACCAGGTGTACGCCGACGATGTCGCCGGCCCGATGCTGCGTGCTATCCATAGCCTGATAGAGCGCCTGGGTCTGTTCGACGAGCAGCTGGATGGCGCAGTGGTTGCCGACAGCCAGGCGCTGTACCAGCACCCGGCCAGCTACTACCACCGCGCCGACCTGCTGCCGGCGCAGGAAACCAACGACACCTTGCGCGAGCGTTTTTTTGGCGGCAAGCGCAAGCCGATCTTTTCGTCCAGCAACGCCGACAACCACCTGGTGACCTTCGCCGAGGTCATGGCCATGTACCTGCTGGTGTGGTCACCCGTGCCTTGGCAGTTGGTGGACATGGCGATGCCCAGCGGGCTGACCGACCAGCGCCAGGCCCGTTATCGACAGGAGCTGCCGCTTATCCAGGGGTTTGCCGGGAACCTTGGCCAGGTGGCGCGGGTGATGGCCCACCTGCCCTGCCTGATGATCTTCGACGACCACGACATCACCGACGACTGGAACCTCTCGGCACAGTGGGAAGAAACCGCCTACGGCCACCCCTTCTCGCGGCGGATCATTGGCAACGCACTGCTTGGCTACCTGCTCTGTCAGGCCTGGGGCAACGATCCGGACAGCTGCAAGCCCCTGGTCAGGCAATGCCAGGCCTTGTGCAGCCGGGCCCGCGATGAACTGATCGGCGAACTGCTGCGCTTTCAGGGCTGGCAATTCAGCTTGCCAACAAACCCTCCCTTGCTGGTACTGGACACCCGTACCCGCCGCTGGCGCAGCGAAAGCAACCTGGCCAAGCCGTCCGGCCTGCTCGACTGGGAAGCCCTGAGCGAGTTGCAGCAGGCGCTGCTCGACCACCCGTCAGCGGTGATTGTCTCGCCTGCGCCAATTTTTGGCGTGAAGCTGATCGAGACTGTGCAGAAGGTGTTCAGCGGGCTGGGCTACCCGCTTTTGGTGGATGCCGAAAACTGGATGGCCCACCGGGGTGCGGCGCAGGTCATCCTCAACATCTTCCGCCACTCGCGCACGCCGGGGCACTACGTGGTGTTGTCCGGGGATGTGCACTACTCGTTCGTCTATGAAGTGCTGATCCGCCACCGCCAGCGCAGCCCGCATTTGTGGCAGGTGACCAGCAGCGGGATCAAGAACGAGTTCCCCCGGCGCCTGCTGGATGTACTCGACCGGCTCAACCGCTGGCTGTATGCACCGCGCTCGCCGCTGAACTGGTTTACCAAGCGCCGGGAGATGGAAGTGGTGCCGCGTACGCCCAGTCACAGCAAGGCCGGGGAGCGCTTGTGGAACGGTGCGGGGCTGGGGCAGGTGTTCTTTGATGAGCAGGGGCGGCCGATGCGGGTGTATCAGCTCGATGCGGGTGGGGGTGAGGCTACCGAGTTTACTGGCTGAGTCTGGTCTTCAGCCTGTGCTGGCCTCTTCGCGGGTAAACCCGCTCCCACAGGAATCGTGGGCCTTTCAGACCCGTGCAGATCCGTGTGGGAGCGGGTTTACCCGCGAAAGGGCCGGCACAGGTTAACGATCAGGTCCGCTCCAGCGCATTGACCAGGTCATGGAAAGCTTCGCGGTTGGAGTCGTTCAGGCCCATGAGGATCTTGTGCGCCTCCAGTACCTTGGAGCGCACCACGTCTTCGTTCTGGTCCTGCGACGGCAGGTCGGTCAGGCACTCGGGGCACGGAATCGGGCGATCGACGATGTTGAACACCTGATCGAAACCCATCGACTGCAACAACCGGGAAATATCCGGGTTGGTGGTGACCACGGTCGGCAACAGGCCGACCTTCTGCCGCGACAGGATCGACAGCTTGGCCAGCAGGCCCAAGGTGGTGCTGTCGATACTCTCGGTTTCGGTCAGGTCGATGACAATCGCCGAGAAGTTCAACGCCGTGAATATCTTCTCGATCGTCGCATCCAGCGCCGAACACAGGGTCAGGCGCACTTCACCGACGAACTTCAGTACGAAGGTACCACTCTGCTCGGCGAACTGGATTCTACCGGTACTCATTGAAGGTTCCTGCTCAACACCAATAGGGCGATATCATCCGGCATATCCCCAAGCGTAGCTAATCCGAATCGTTGACGCAGCCCATCCAGGCTGCCACCTGCTGCCTTGACGATCTCCGGCAAGGCAGCCTCTTTATCTTTGAGCGTGTCACCCGGCAAAAGGTCCAGAATGCCATCGGACATCAGGCTGAGGCTGAACTGAGGTGGCAGCTCCACCACCAAGTCCTGGTAGGTAGCCTCGTCGAAGAGCCCCACCGGCAGGCCACGGCCTTCCAGGTAACGGGTATGCCCGGGGGTATGCAGCACGGGCAGCGGCAAGTGGCCACCCACGGCGTAGGTCAACAGACCAGCCTCTTCGTCGATCACCCCGCCAACCATGGTCACGTGCTTGCCCAGCTTGCTATTGATCAGGCCGCGGTTGATGTGGCTGAGCACTTCGGACGGTTTGAACTCGCGCATCCTGCTGCGCTTTAGCTCAAACATGAGCCGCGTGGTCATGAATTTCAACAGCACGGTGACAAAGGCCGACGACGCGCCATGCCCGGAGACATCAGCGAGGTAGAAGGCAATACGCCGCTCGTCGACGCGGAAGTAATCGACAAAATCACCCGACAGGTACAACGACGGGATGATCTGGTGCTCGAAGGCGAACTCGCCAGCTACCCAGGGGCTTTCCGGCAGCATGTTCATCTGTACCTGGCGACCAGCGGTCTGGTCCTCCTGCAGCAGGTGCAGGCTGGCTTCCAGTTCGCGGTTGGCCGTTTCGAGCTTGTCGCGGTAGCGTTGGTTTTCCAGCACCAGGCGCGAGCGGTCGAGGGCGCGGCGCACTGAATGCTCAAGGACGGCCAGATCTTCCAGCGGCTTGATCAGGTAGTCGGCGGCGCCCAGGCGCAAGGCTTCCACCGCATCGCTCATGACACCGGCACCAGACACCACGATCACCGGCAACTGCGGCGCACGCTCGCTGACCTGACGGATCAGTTCGAGGCCGCCCATCTGCGGCATGCGCAGATCGCAGATCACGAGGTCGGGCTGGTGTTCTTCGAAGACCTGAAGCCCCTGCTGGCCATTACCGGCCTGGAGGACGCTGAAGCCACTGTCTTCAAGATAGGCGGCGAGGCTCGCACGGACCACGTCGTCGTCATCGATAATCAGCAGCGTTGCACTGGTTTTCTGCATGTGGGCGAACGGCGCCGATTTGGGTGGGTGCAGCGGTGTCGGCAAAGCAGACGGCCAGCTACGGGAATTTTTTGTGGTCACACTCTACTTGAGTTGTAGGACAAGAACACCTGCCCGGCAACTGTTCAGAGGTACCTTGTAAGGCGCAGACGGTACTCCCATCCGGCAGGCGTTTCAAGCATGCAAGGGTCGACCTCGCCGCTCTTTACAGGGCAAATCACCGGGAGTTATAAGAAAGTCGACCAGCGCACCCCGATGGGAAGGATGCAGCATGCCCAACACGCCCTCCAGCCACAGCGAAAAACGCGATTTCATCCGCATGCGCATCGACACCGCGGTCAACCTGCTGCATGAAGGCCAGGTGATCGCAGCCGTGTGCCTGGACTTGTCCAGCGGCGGCATGCAGGTGCAGGCACCGCAACGCTTCCAGGTGGGGGATCATATTGAGGTGCGGATCGAGTCCGACCACCCGGCGCTCAAAGGGCTGCATGCCAGCACCGAAGTGGTATGGATTGCCGACCAGCCGGGTGGCCAGCAGAAATTCGGGTTGCGCGTGCTGGCCATGCATTGAAAAGGGGCCTGAAGCGGCCCCTGTTCATAGATCAGAAGTCGTCTTCGACTTCGCCATCCTTGACCTTGAACTCGCGGTTCTGCAGGTAGGCGTTACGAATGAAGATGTACTTGTCACCCTGTATCAGCTTCTCGGCAGAGAGCAGGTCGGCACGCGTGTCGATCACGTCCAGGGCAAAGATCGAATTGCGCGTCGGCACATGGTCGATGTAGCGGTAAGGCTTGGTGTAGCTGTCCGGGTACTTGGCAACGCCGTCACGCACCGTGCTTGGCCCCAGCAGCGGGATGACCACGTACGGGCCGCTCGGCACACCCCAGTAGCCCAGGGTCTGGCCAAAGTCTTCGTCATTGCGCTGCAGGCCCATCTTGGTGCCCACGTCGAAGAAACCGCCCAGGCCGAAGGTGGTGTTGACGATCAGCCGCGCCGTATCCACCCCCGCAGCATGAGGCTTGAGCTGCAACACGTCGTTGGCCAGGTTGGTCACATCACCCAGGTTGCGGAAGATGTTGTGGATGCCATCTTCAAGGAACTGCGGAGTGACCGCCTGGTAGCCCTTGGCCAATGGCTTGAGGGCATAGGTGTCGAGGGTATCGTTGAAGCGGAAGATCGGCCGGTTGACCGCTTCCCAGGGATCTTCCTCGGTGGCTGCCTGGGTGGCTGCCACGGGCGCCAGCAGCATGCTGGCGCAGACACAGGCCTGGGTGACTCGTTCGATCACACTGGCACCGATCCTACGCATAGATGTCTCTCCATCGAATTTCTCGGCCGCAAACGCAACGGGTCGCGCTGCTGGTAAGGCGGCAGTATAGAGGCTTGCGGCCTGATAAACAGCTTTACACATGTTTGCTCAATATTTTGTGAACAACTGTTGCAGGGGCGCCGATGTCACAGGGCGGTAACAATCACCGAATAGCCTGCGGACTATTTGGGGGAAGTTGCCATGGACGCTGCACCCGCCTTCACTGCTGTGCTGTTCGGCTTGCGCGGCTGCCTGGTGCAGGCCGCCAATGGTGGCGCCCCCTCGCCCGCACCCGGCGCCCTGGCTACCCTCGCCAGCCTGCGCCAGCACCAGGTGCCGTGCATCTGGCTGGATGACCTCAGCGCCACCCAAAGCAAGCGCCTGGCACACGTACTGCCCGACTGGCTGCCGGGGCATTCGGTAAACGGCGTACGCTGGCCGGCGCCCAACGCCTGTTGGCAGGCACTGATGACCCTGGACAGCGAACGCCTGGATGGCTGCGTGCTGGTCAGCGGCGACCCGCGCCTGCTGCAGTCCGGGCTTAACGCAGGCTTGTGGACGGTGGGCCTGGCCGCCTGCAGCCCGTTCTGCGACCGCAGCTCGCGGCAATGGCAAGCAATGACCTCGCAGCAACAGGACGTGGCCCGTGGCAAGGCAACGCTGGAACTGTTCGGCCTGGGCGTGCACTCGGTAATCGACCACCTGGAAGCGCTGGACACCTGCCTGCAGGACATCGCCCAGCGCCGGCGCAAAGGTGAAAAACCCTGATACAGCACCTTTGACGCGGATCATGCAAAGCGGCGGCAGGTGGATTACGCTGAAGACAGGCCAGAACCTTTGCCGCTTCGCTGAGGTCCATGGTTTGCCAAGCCCTTGATGGAGAACTACCAATGCCTGCCCGCGAATTGCAAGAGCGCCTGAACAGCTTGCGCGAGCAACTGGACCGCAACGTACCGCTTTCGGAAGACGAACTGGCCGCGTTGCACGAAGAAGCACGCCAGATCGAGGCGCAACTGAAACTTGAAGAAGCCACGCCGGACAACAATCTGGTGGATGGCGTGAACCTGGCAATCGAACGCTTCGAGGCCGATCATCCCGACCTCACCGCCACCCTGCGCAGCATTGCCAACTCGCTGCACAGCATGGGGATCTGAAACAGCTGGGGCTGCTCGGCAGCCCATTCGCAGCACCAGGCTGCTCCCACAGGTTCAGCGCAAAACCCTGATCATGCGCTGAACCTGTGGGAGCGGCCTTGTGTCGCGAAAGGGGCGCAGAGCGCCCCCAACGTACTTGAGCCTTACTGCCGAACCAGCCGCTTGTTATCCGGGCTGATCGCCCCAGTGCTACGGTACGGGTTGATATCCAGCCCACCCCGGCGCACATACCGCGCATACACCGTCAGGTGCTCCGGCTGCAGCAGGTTTTTCAAGTCCAGGTAAATGCGCTCGACGCACTGCTCATGGAAGTCGGCATGCTGGCGGAAGCTGATCAGGTAGGTCAGCAAGCTGGCGTGGTCCAGCGCCCTGCCCTTGTACTCGACCACCACACTGCCCCAGTCCGGCTGGCCGGTTACCGGGCAGTTGGACTTCAGCAGGTGGCTGTGCAAGGTTTCTTCCACCACGTGCTCCGGGTTGCAGCGCAGCAGCTCTGGCTGCGGCTGCTCGTAGTTGCTGATGGCAACGTCCAGCGCATCGATGCACAGCCCCGGCAAGGCTTCCACGCCTTGGGCCTCGACTTCAGCCAAGGTACGAACCTTCACCCCCACCGGCTTGCCAGCCGCGGCAGACAGGTCTTTCTCCAGGCAGGCCTGCAATTCGCCCAGCGAGGCAAACACCGTCTGGTTCAGCGAGTTGAGGTACAGCTTGAACGACTTGGACTCGATGATGTTCGGCGAGTCGGCCGGGATGGCGAACTCGCCGATCGCCACCACCGGTTTGCCCGACGGCAGCAGCCAGCTCAGTTCGAAGCAGTTCCAGTAATCCACGCCATGCCAGGGCAATGTCTGCGCGGTGACGCCCAGCTCGGCCCACTTGGCAGTACGCGGGATCGGGAACAGCTGCTCCGGGGAGTAGGTGGCGATGTATTCGCTGGACTTGCCCAGCGGCGAGTGTTCGGCAGCAGGATGCATGGAAACTGACCTAGAGGTTCGAAATTGCCCCTAGTCTACCGGTTTTGCACCCTGCCTTGGAGCGCAAGTCACTCGATGGTCAACGCCCCGACCATGCCAGCCTGATAATGCCCTGGCACGTTGCAGGCAAACTCTATAGGCGCCGACTTGCGGAAGGCCCAGGTCAGCTCGGCGCGCTGGCCTGGCATGACCAGCACCGTGTTGCCGCCACCGTGGCCATGGCCGCCGCCGTGTTCCATCATCTGGCCGTGGTCCATGCCTTCGTGGTTCATGGCCTCGGTGAACATCTTGCCTTGCATGGCGACCATTTCCTTCTGGTGCTCGGCATGCATGGCCTTGTCACCCAGGTTGAATTCATGCGGCAGCTTACCCTCGTTGACCAGTACGAAGCGCACCGTCTCGCCGGCTTTTACCTGCAAATTTTTGGGCTCGAAGGCGATGTCCTTGAGCACCACGTTGACCGTGCGGGTGGCTTTGTTCGCCGGGGCCGGCTCGCCAAAGGCGAAAGTTTGCGCCTCGCCGGCAAAGGTCGGCAGGCTGGCCAGGGCAAGGGCGGCGATGAACAGGCGTTTCATGATGACTCCGGAAATGTACAACAGGATGAGGCCACCCTAGTCACGGGCGACTGGCAGCTACCTGACAGGGAGATTACAACTTTGTCAGCTTGGGCGTGCCTGCGCTTCGTCACGTATCATTTCAGCCACTACACCGCCCGCTTCCACAGGGCAGGAACAAACTTTCAGATTATGGACAGTGCATGAAACTGCTGATCGTCGAAGACCAAGCCCGCACCGGCCAGTACCTGAGCCAGGGCTTGAGCGAGGCCGGCTTCGCCACCGAGCTGGCCACCGATGGCGAAACCGGCCAGTTCCTGGCCCTGACCGGCGACCACGACCTGCTGATCCTCGACGTAATGTTGCCTGGCCGTGACGGCTGGCAGATCCTCCAGGCCGTGCGCCAGGCCGGCCTGGATACGCCAGTACTGTTCCTCACCGCCCGCGATGCCGTCGAGGACCGCGTGCATGGCCTGGAGCTGGGCGCCGACGACTACCTGGTCAAGCCGTTCGCCTTTTCCGAACTGCTGGCCCGGGTGCGCAGCCTGCTGCGCCGTGGCACCAGCCCCAGCCAGGACACCACCCTGAACCTGGCCGACCTGCGCCTGGACCTGATCCGCCGCCGCGCCGAGCGCGCCGGCCAGCGCATCGACCTGACCGCCAAGGAGTTCGCCCTGCTCGAACTGCTGCTGCGCCGCCAGGGCGAGGTATTGCCAAAATCGCTGATCGCCTCGCAGGTGTGGGACATGAATTTCGACAGCGACACCAACGTGATCGAAGTGGCGATCCGCCGCCTGCGCCTGAAAATCGACGACCCGCACCCCAACAAGCTGATCCACACCGTACGCGGCATGGGCTATGTGCTCGAAGAGCGCACGGAATGATGCGCAGGGTTTCCCTCGGCAGCCGTCTGGCCCTGTTGTTCGCCGCCTGCACCGCCGCCGTTTCGCTGGGCGCCGGCGTGTTGTTCAACCGGGCCAGCGAGCAGCACTTCGTCGAACTCGACCAGCAACTGCTGGACTCGCGCCTGTCACTGTTCCGTACGCAACTGGCTGGCATCACCACCCCAACCGAGCTGCAGGCACGGCTGCCCGCCCTGCACGATGAGCTGAGCCACCAGGCCGACCTGGCGCTGCGCATCAGCGGCAGCGACGGCACCACCTGGTTCGAAAGCCGCACCGGGCTACCGCAGGCACCGCTGCCCGCCGGGCTGGCCACCCTGCATGCACAAGGCACCGACTACCGCAGCCTGGCGGTGCACCTGGCGCAGGGCGCCGTGCAGTCGCCACAACTGGCCCTGTACCTCGACATTACCCACCACCAGCATTTCCTGCAGGGCATGCAACGCCTGATCTGGCTGACTGTCGGCCTTTCAGCGCTGGCCACCGCGCTGCTCGGTGCCTGGGCGGTACGCAGCGGCCTGCGCCCGTTACGGCAGATGGGCCAGGTGGCCGCCAGCGTGTCGGCACGCTCGCTCACCACTCGCCTGCCGGTGGCGCAAATGCCCGAAGAGCTGGCCGAACTGGCCACCAGCATGAACGCCATGCTGCAGCGCCTGGACGATGCCTTCCAGCGCCTGTCGGCATTTTCTGCCGACATTGCCCATGAGCTGCGCACGCCGCTGTCCAATCTGCTAACTCATACCCAGGTTACCCTCACCCGCCCGCGCAGCCTTGAGGAGTACCGCGAAGCGCTGCATGGCAACCTGGAAGAACTGCAGTGGATGGCGCAGATGATCAACGACATGTTGTTCCTGGCCAAGGCCGACCACGGCCTGCTGGTACCGGGGCAAGCGCCTTTGGCGTTGCATGACGAGGTGGATGCGCTGCTGGAGTACTACGCGCCGCTGGCCGAAGACAACAATGTGCAGATGCTGCGCAAGGGGGAGGCCGTGTTGCACGGTGACCGGCATATGCTGCGCCGGGCGCTGTCCAACCTGCTGGATAACGCCATGCGCTTTACCCCGGCGGGAGGGCAGATAAGGGTAACGCTGGCGCCTGGGCCGAGAATCAGCGTGGCCAACACCGGGCCGGCCATCGAGCCAGCTGCTTTGCCGCGGTTGTTCGACCGCTTTTACCGTGTGGACCCGGCACGGCGCGAAGGCAGTAGCGAGCATGCTGGGTTGGGCTTGGCGATTACCCGGTCAATCGTGCAGGCCCATGGCGGGGGCATTCGGGCGGAATGTGAAAATGGGTGGACACGGTTTGTGATCGAGTTCCCTCAGGACCGGTGAAATTGGGGCTGCTTCGCAGCCCATCGCCGGCAAGCCAGCTCCCACAGGACTGCATCAAGCCCGGAGCCTGCGCGGTACCTGTGGGAGCTGGGGCTGCTGTGCTGCCCGCCGACCCCCACAGGTACGCATCAAGCCAAGAGCCTGCGCGGTACCTGTGGGAGCTGGGGCTGCTGTGCTGCCCGCCGACCCCCACAGGTACGCATCAAGCCAAGAGCCTGCGCGGTACCTGTGGGAGCTGGCTTGCCGGCGATGAGGCCCTCGAACCTACCTCAAACCGCCAGGCCAATCGCCGGCTGTACCTGCGACGCCCGGTAAGCCGGGTAAATGGTCGCCAGGAAGCTCATCACCAACCCGGCCGTGCAGATCATCACCACATCGCCCCACTGCAATTGCGACGGCAAGCTGCTGACGAAGTACACGTCCGACGTAAAGATGTGCTGCCCGCTCACCCGCTCCAGCCAACCCACGATCTGGCTGACATTGAACGCCGCAATCACGCCCAGCACGCCGCCGATCAACGTCCCGACCACACCAATCAGGCTGCCCTGGACCATGAACGTGCCCATGATCTGCGCGGGCGTGGCGCCCAAAGTACGCAGAATGGCAATGTCCGGCCCCTTGTCGTTCACCACCATCACCAAGGTGGCAATGATATTGAAGGCCGCCACGGCGATGATCATCATCAGCAGCAGCCCGATCATGGTTTTTTCCATCTTCATGGCGCTGAACAGGCTGCCCTGGGTGTGCGACCAGTCATCGGCGCGGTAGGCATCACCCAGCCCGGCTGCAATCGCCTTGGACACCTGCGGCGCCGCATACAGGTCATGCAGCTTCAGGCGCACGCCCTGCACCTGGCCCGGTGCCCAGCGTTGCATCTCGCCGGCATCAGCCACGTGGATATAGGCCTGCGAACCATCCAGCTCGGCGCCGACCTTGAAGATACCAACCACCGTCAGGCGCTGCATGCGCGGGGTGATACCACCCGGTTCCTTACTGATTTCCGGCACGATCAGGGTCAGTTTGTCGCCGGTGTTCAGGCGGAAGCGCCGCGCGGTCAATTCACCGATTACCACACCGAACTCACCCGGCTGCAGGTCCTGCAGGCGGCCCTGGACAATGTGCTGGCCAACGATCGAGACCTTGCCCTCTTCGGCCGGGTCGATACCGCCCACCTGGATCGGCTGCATCGCACCCTTGTACGACAGCATGCCCTCCATTTCGGTAATCGGCGCAGCCGCCATCACCGCCGGGTTCTGCAAGGCTGCGTCGGCCACTTTGCGCCAGTCGTCCAGCGGCTGCACGCCGAGGATGGCGGCATGCGGTACCAATCCGAGAATGCGCGAGCTCATTTCGCGCTGGAAGCCGTTCATCACCGACAGCACCACGATCATCGCCAGCACGCCCAGCGACAGGCCGATCATCGAGGTCATCGAGATGAACGAGATGAAGTGGTTGCGGCGCTTGGCTCGGGTGTAGCGCGCGCCGATGAAGATGGGCAAGGGTCTGAACATGTACGAAATCACCCAATGAAAACAGGAAAACGGGGCGGCACCTGCCACCCCGAGCAGTCGATCAGATCGCCACCAGGTGGCCGTCGTCGAGCTTCAATACACGGTCCATCTGACGCGCCAGGTTGAGGTCGTGGGTCACCACCAGGAACGCCGTGCGCGACGAACTGGACAGCTCCTGCATAAGTTCCTGGATGCCTTGGGCGGTATGGTGGTCGAGGTTGCCGGTAGGCTCATCGAGCATCACCAGGCCGGGGCGGTTGACCAGTGCCCGGGCAATCGCCACACGCTGGCGCTCACCGCCGGACAGCTCGGCCGGCTTGTGGCTCAGGCGGTGGCCCAGGCCCACGCGCTTAAGCAGCGCTTCGGCACGCTCCCGGGCCTCGGGGATGGGCGTGCGGCCGATCAGCAGCGGCATGCACACGTTCTCGATGGCGGTGAATTCCGGCAACAGGTGGTGAAACTGATAGACAAAGCCCAGCTCACGGTTGCGCAGCAGGCCACGGGCACGTTCACCCAGCGCCGACAGCTCTTCGCCAGCCAGCCAGACACTGCCCTGGGTCGGCCGATCAAGGCCGCCCAGCAGGTTGAGCAAGGTACTCTTGCCCGAGCCGGAGCTACCGACAATGGCCACCCGCTCACCGGCATGCAGCTCAAGGTTGAGCCCGGACAGCACCTTCACCGATTCCGGGCCTTCGTCGTAAGACTTGCCCAGGTTGCGGCAACTCAGAACGGCTTTATCACTCATGCACGACTCACTCATAACGTAGCGCCTCTGCAGGCTGGGTGCGGGCCGCACGCCAGGCCGGGTACAGGGTGGCGAAGAAACTCAGGACCAGCGCCGCACCGCAGACCATGTACACGTCCTGGGACTGGATCTGCGACGGCAGGTAATCGATGAAGTACACGTCGGCGTTCAGGAACTTGTGCCCGATCAGCTTCTCGATGCCGGCGATCGCCGCACTCACGTTCAGCGCGGCAACGATCCCGACCACGGCGCCGATCAGGGTACCGATCACCCCGATCACCGTGCCCTGGACCATGAAGATGAGCATGATCTGCCCGGGGGTGGCGCCCAGCGTGCGCAAGATGGCAATGTCGCCGCGCTTGTCATTGACCACCATCACCAGGGTGGAAATGATGTTGAACGCCGCCACCGCCACGATCAGCAGCAACAGCAGGCCGATCATGGCCTTTTCCATGCGGATGGCCTGGTACAGGTTGCCGTGGGTGCGGGTCCAGTCACGGCTGTAGAATTCCTGGTCACCCAGCTGCTGGGCGATGCTCCAGGCCACGCGCGGCGCCTGGAACAGGTCGTCGAACTTCAGGCGCAGGCCCTGCACCTGGTCGGGCTTCCAGCGGTGCAGGCGGGAAAGGTCGCTGATGTTGGTCAGCCCCAGATAACCGTCGATCTCGCCCGCGCCCACGTGGAAGGTGCCAACCACGGTGAAGCGCTTCATGCGCGGGAACATGCCCGCCGGCGTCACGCTGACCTCGGGGGCGACGAAGGTGAGTTTGTCGCCGATGGCCACACCCAGCTTGGCCGCAGCCTTGTCGCCGATCATGATGCCCCACTCACCCGGCGCCAGCTGGTCGAGGCGGCCTTGCAGGACAAAGTTGTCGATGATCGACACCTCACGCTCGCGGGCCGGGTCGATGCCGTTGAGCAGCACCTTCTGCACCTTGCCATCATGAGTCAGCAGGCCCTGCATCTGGGTGAACGGCGCAACCGCCACCACCTGCGGATTCTGCTTTACTTGTTGGGCAAGGGCAGGCCAGTCGGCAATGGGCTGGCCGCTCTCCAGCGTGGCATGGGGGATCATGCCCAGCACGCGGGTGCGCATTTCGTGGTCGAAACCGTTCATAACCGACAGCACCACGATCATCACCACCACGCCCAGGGCGAGGCCGATCATCGAGGTCAGGGAAATGAACGAGACGAAGTGATTACGGCGTTTGGCACGGGTATAACGCGTGCCTATGAATGCGAAAAGAGGTCTGAACATGTCGGGGCTTGTTCGGATGAAAGGGAACGTCCTTGTGGCGAGGCGCCTACGGCGGCTTTACACTCGGACCACCGCCGCTACCTTGGGTTCGCCATGACGACATTAGACGAAGAAGATCGCCGCGAATACTACCGCATCGAAGATCGGATCGCACTTCAAATCAGCCCCCTCAGCGCGGCCGAAGCCCTTGAGCCAGATGTATTGCAAGATGATTCCCCGCTGTTCAACCTGCTCAGCGAGCTGCACTTGTCCGACTTCGAGTCGCAGCACCTGCTGCGTCAGTTGAGCGACAAGGACCGCACCCTCGCGGCCTTCCTGCGGGCACAGAACAAACGCCTCGACCTGCTCAGCGCAGTCGTTGCCCAGACCCTGCTCGGCGAAGTAGGCCAGCCGCTGCCGGTGGTCCTCTCCGAAGGCGGTATCGAATTCGCGCAGGCGACGCAGATTGCCCCGGGCACCCGGGTAAAGGTGAAGATGGTGCTGATGCCGCGCGCCCATGGCTTGCTGCTGCGCGGCAAGGTCACCCATTGCGACCCCTGCCCCGAGGGCGGCTTCGAGGTCGGCACCGAATTCATCGACATGACCGACGCCCAGCGCCAACTGCTGGCTCGCTACATCCTGCAGCGCCAGCAACAACAACGGCGCCAGCAGCTGGAACAGAACGATCCCGCCTCATGACCCTGTTTTTCTCTGATTTGAAGGAACGAACGTGACCCTGATCTACGGCCATCGCGGCGCCAAGGGCGAAGCGCCCGAGAACACCCTGCACAGCTTCCGCCAGTGCCTGTCCCACGGCGTCACCCGCTGCGAACTGGACCTGCACCTGTCGGCCGACAACGAGCTGATGGTGATCCACGACCCAACCCTCAAGCGCACCACCGGCCGACGCGGCAAGGTGGTCGATCACCCTGCCGCCGACTTGGTGAAGATCGATGCGCGCAACGGCGGCCCGGGCCACGTGCAGCCCTGCCCTATCCCGAAACTGGAAGAGCTGTTCGAGAAATGCCCGTTCGAGCACTGGCAGCTGGAAGTGAAAAGCGCTTCGCGCACCCGCGCCGCCACTACCGTGCTGGCGATTCGCGAACTGGCCCAGCAATACGGCCTGCTGGACAAGGTCACCATCACCTCCAGCTCACGCGAAGTGCTGGGCGCGGCCGTGGAGCTGGTGCCGGACGTGAAACGCGGGCTGGTCGCCGAGTACGCCTGGCTCGACCCGCTGAAGGTGGCACAGAACTACGGTTGCGAGCTGCTGGCATTGAACTGGACACTGTGCACCCCCGAGCGCCTGCTGAAAGCACAGGGCCAGGGTTTGCACGTGTCGGTGTGGACGGTCAACGAACCGGCGCTTATGCGCCGGCTCGCTGACTTTGGCGTGGACAGCCTGATTACAGACTTTCCCGGTTTGGCCAAGACCACCCTCGGGTAGGGTTGAAATCGGTCTCTCCGACCGGCTCAGGCCACCGGTCGGAGCCGCTCAAAAAAGCCGGTTCAGGCCGTCGTAGGCAGCTACCCGGTAGGCTTCGGCCATGGTCGGGTAGTTGAACGTGGTGTTGACGAAGTACTTCAGGTTGTTCAGCTCACCCGGCTGATTCATGATCGCCTGGCCAATGTGGACGATTTCCGAAGCCTGGTAGCCGAAGCAGTGTACGCCGAGGATTTCCAGGGTTTCACGGTGGAACAGGATCTTCAGCATGCCCTGCGGCTCGCCGGCGATCTGCGCACGCGCCATGCCCTTGAAGAAGGCCTTGCCCACTTCATACGGCACCTTGGCCTGGGTCAGTTCCTGCTCGTTCTTGCCGATCGAGCTGATTTCCGGAATGGTGTAGATGCCGGTCGGTACGTCGTTGACGAAGCGCCAGCTGCCGTTGTCGACGATGCTGCCAGCCGCAGAGCGGCCCTGGTCATGGGCGGCACTGGCCAGGCTCGGCCAGCCGATCACGTCACCGGCGCCGTAGATGTTCGGCACGGTGGTGCGGTAAGCCTGGTCAACCTCGATCTGGCCACGACTGTTGACCTTGATGCCGATGTTTTCCAGGCCCAGCTTGTCGGTGTTGCCGGTACGGCCGTTGCACCACAGCAAGGCGTCGGCCTTGATCTTCTTGCCCGATTTCAGGTGCAGGATCACCCCGTTGTCCAGGCCTTCGACGCGCTCATACTCTTCGTTGTGGCGCACGGTGATGTTGTTGTTGCTGAAGTGGTAGCTCAGTGCCTGGGAAATTTCCGAATCCAGGAAGCTCAACAACTGGCCACGGTTGTCCACCAGCTCTACCAGCACGCCCAGGCCGCTGAAGATCGACGCATATTCGCAACCGATCACGCCAGCGCCGTACACGATCAGCTTGCGCGGGGTGTGGCTGAGGCTGAGGATGGTGTCGCTGTCGTAGACGCGCGGGTGGTGGAAGTCGATATCGGCCGGGCGGTACGGGCGCGAGCCGGTGGCAATGATGATGTGCTTGGCGTTGAGCTTTTCCACCACACCGTTCGGGCACACCACTTCAACGGTTTGCTCGTCGGCGAAGCTGCCGGTGCCGAAGAACACATCGACACGGTTGCGGGCGTAGTAGCCGGTGCGCGATGCCACTTGCTTGGAAATCACCTTCTCGGCGCTTTTCAGCACGTCCGGAAACGAGAACCAGCGGGGCTCACCGATGGCCCGGAACATCGGGTTGGTGTTGAACTGCATGATCTGCCGCACCGAGTGACGCAGTGCCTTGGACGGGATGGTACCCAGGTGCGTGCAGTTGCCACCGACTTGGCGACGGTCATCAACCATCGCTACCTTGCGCCCTGCTTTGGCGGCGTTCATTGCCGCGCCTTCACCGGCCGGGCCAGAACCCAGCACCACTACGTCGTAGTTGTAGACAGCCATGCGTACTCCTTCAGAACTGCCCGCAAGCCACGGTCGCTCGCGGGGCGCGATCATGCCGCCGGGGCGTCATGAGAAAATTCGGGTGCAGTCTAATCAAGCGTGAACGCCGCGCACATTAACCCTTGGTCGCGTCGTAGGCCAATTTTGCCCGCACTACATATGGTTCACCCATTCCCTGGCGGCAATCATCCCTGCCTGCGCTTTCAATCGCCTTTCACTGCCCGTTCGAATGCGGGCGTAGCTCGAGAGACGAAGCCACCCTCGGCCCGAGTCACCAATACCGCGGCCAGGCCATGCGCCACGGCATAATCCCAGCCACGCTCAGGGCCAAGGATCAGCAGCAGTGTCGAGTAGCCGTCGGCCTGCAACGCCGAGACATCCAGCACGGTGGCTGCGGCCAGGTCGTGCTGCACAGGGCGCCCGAGACGGGCATCGAAGGTGTGCGAATAGCGCCGGCCATTCTCCTCGAAATAGTGCCGATAGTCACCCGAGGTTGAGACCGAAAGGCCATTGACCGCAATGATCTGCCGGGCGATCTGACGGTCTTCGCGGGGCAATTCCAGGGCGATCCGCCAGGGGCTGCCGTCGGGTTTGCGGCCAACCGCCTTGAGTTCGCCAGTGGCCTCGGCGACAAAACTGGCGACACCCATGGCAAGCAGGCGCGCGGCGATCAAGTCCACGGCATGGCCGGCGGCGATACTGTTGAAGTCGAGCTGCACCGGGGCGTCCTTGCACAGGGCCTGGCCTTGCACATGCAAGTGCCGGTAGCCCACGCGCTGACGAACCTGAGCCAGGGCTTGCGGGTCGGGCACCTGCTCGTGGCGGGCCTGGGGGCCGAAGCCCCACAGGTCAAGCAAGGGTTCAACGGTGAGGTCAAAGGCGCCATCACTCTGCTCGGCCAGTTGCTGGCCAAGGGCAACCAGTTCAAGCATGTCGGGCGGCAGGGCCAGGCACTGGTTGGCGGGCAACTGGTTGAAACGGCTGACGGTGGAATCGCCACGGTAGGTCGAATAGTGCCGGTCGATGTCGCCAAGGATGGTTTCGACCGCCGCCTGCACCTGGGCCGGCGCCGGACCACCGGGCTCGCGGACGTATTGGATGCTGTAGCTGCTACCCATGGTCGGGCCGCCCAGGCGCTCCAGGGTGGGGCCCTGGTTGCAGGCGGTGAGCAGTAGGAGGATGAACAGTAAGGCTGTGCGCAAGGTTCGGGCTCTCGGTTGCCTGCACTGGCCTCATCGCCGGCAAGCCAGCTCCCACAAGTACTGAGCTGAGGCTGACGACTGTGCAGTACCTGTGGGAGCTGGCTTGCCGGCGATGAGGCCAGTACAGACACAGTAGATGCCCGATCAGTTCATCAGGCAAAAAAAACGGGAACCCGAAGGTTCCCGTTTTTTCATTGCCTTACAAGCGAATCAGCGTGGAAACGCTGGCGGGTTCACACCGGCCATGTCTTCCATCACGCGAACCACCTGGCAGCTGTAACCGAATTCGTTGTCGTACCAGACGTACAGGACAACGCGGTTGTCGTTGGCGATGGTGGCTTCAGCATCAACCACACCGGCGTGGCGCGAGCCAACGAAGTCGGTCGAAACCACTTCCTGCGAGCTGACGTAGTCGATCTGCTTGTGCAGTTCCGAGTGCATGGCCGTCTGGCGCAGGTACTCGTTGATCTCGTCGCGGTTGGTGGCCTTTTCCAGGTTCAGGTTCAGGATGGCCATCGAAACGTTTGGCGTCGGCACACGAATGGCGTTGCCGGTCAGCTTGCCCTTCAGCACTGGCAGCGCCTTGGCAGCAGCAGTGGCGGCGCCGGTTTCGGTGATGACCATGTTCAGCGGCGCGGCACGACCACGGCGGCTGCCCTTGTGGAAGTTGTCGATCAGGTTCTGGTCGTTGGTGAACGAGTGAACGGTTTCGACGTGGCCGTTGATGATGCCGTACTTGTCGTTGACCGCCTTCAGCACCGGCACGATGGCATTGGTGGTGCAGGAGGCCGCCGAGATGATCTTGTCATCAGCAGCGATGTCACCGTGGTTGATGCCGTGCACGATGTTCTTCAGCGCGCCCTTGCCAGGTGCGGTGAGGATCACGCGGGCAGCGCCCGGGCAGGCCAGGTGCTGGCCCAGGCCGTCGGCATCACGCCATACGCCGGTGTTGTCGACGATCAGCGCGTTGTCGATGCCGTACTGGGTGTAGTCGACTTCGCTCGGGCTCTTGGCGTAGATAACCTGGATCAGGTTGCCGTTGGCGGTGATGGTGTTGTTGGCTTCGTCGATGGTGATGGTGCCATCGAACGGGCCGTGCACCGAGTCACGACGCAGCAGGCTGGCACGCTTGACCAGGTCGTTCTCGGCGCCTTTGCGCACGACGATCGCACGCAGGCGCAGGCCGTCGCCGCCACCGGTCTTCTCGATCAGGATGCGCGCCAGCAGGCGGCCGATGCGGCCGAAGCCGTACAGGACAACGTCGGTGCCTTTGCGCGCCGAAGCATTCTGCTGGCCAACCACGTCGGCCAGCTCTTCACGGACGAACTGCTCGGCAGTGCGGCCATTGCCTTCCTGCTTGAACTTGTTGGCCAGCTTGCCCAGGTCGACCGAAGCGGCGCCCAGTTTCAGCTCGCTCATGGCCTTGAGCAGGGGGAATGTCTCGTGGACGGACAGTTCGGTTTCGTCGGCTTGACGATGACGCGCAAAGCGGTGCGCCTTGAGGATCGAGATAACCGAACGGTTGATCAGGCTACGGCCATAAATCGAGCTCACCACGTTATTGTTGCGGTAGAGCTGACCGATAAGCGGGATCATCGCTTCAGCCAGAGCTTCACGATCAATCCACTCACCAAGACACTGGTCGGGCTTCTGAGTCACGGGAACCTTCCACATGTAGGGACAGAAAAAAGGGGCTACATTATGACGCCCCGACGCGGAACCGGCAATGAGCGCCTGTCGTAGCGATGCAAGCCAGCGTTCACGCCCTTTCGAGCCTGACAGCCGGCACGCTCACCGGTACAATCGGTGTCTTTGCCGCAACGCTTGGAGTGCAATCTCCCGTGTCAGTTCTGCGCCTACCGCACATGTCGGCCACGGCCGGCAAACAAACCTGGGGTAACCTGCCCGGTGCCGCCCTCAGCCTTGCCATCGCCGAGGCTGCCAGCAACGCTGGCCGCTTCACCCTGCTGCTGACCGCCGACAGCCAGGCCGCCGACCGTCTGGAGCAGGAGCTGCGCTTCTTCGCCCCCGACCTGCCAGTGCTGCCGTTCCCCGACTGGGAAACCCTGCCCTACGACCTGTTCTCGCCACACCAGGACATCATTTCCCAGCGCATCGCCAGCCTGTACCGCCTGCCGGAGCTGAGCCACGGCATCCTGGTGGTGCCGGTCACCACCGCCCTGCACCGCCTGGCGCCCACGCGCTTCCTGCTGGGCAGCAGCCTGGTGCTGGACGTGGGCCAGACCATCGACGTGGAGCAGATGCGCACGCGTCTGGAGGCCAGTGGCTATCGTTGCGTCGACACCGTCTATGAACATGGCGAGTTCGCCGTGCGCGGCGCGCTAATCGACCTGTTCCCGATGGGCAGCAAGCTGCCCTACCGCATCGACTTGTTCGACGATGAGATCGAGACACTGCGCACCTTCGACCCCGAGACCCAGCGCTCGATCGACAAGGTGGATTCGGTGCGCCTGCTGCCGGCACGCGAATTTCCGATGCAGAAAGAGGAAGTGACCCGCTTCAAGGCACGCTTCCGTGAACGCTTCGACGTCGACTTCCGCCGCAGCGCAATCTTCCAGGACCTGGCCAGCGGTATCATCCCTGCCGGCATCGAGTACTACCTGCCGCTGTTCTTCGAAGAAACTTCCACCCTGTTCGACTACCTGCCAGCCGACACCCAGGTGTTTTCGCTGCCCGGTGTGGAACAGGCCGCCGAACACTTCTGGAACGACGTGCGCGGGCGTTATGAAGACCGCCGCGGCGACCTCAGCCGCCCGCTGCTGCCGCCCGCCGAGCTATTCATGCCGGTGGAAGACTGCTTCGCCCGGCTCAAGCAATGGCCGCGGGTGGTGGTCAGCAGCGAGGACATCGAACCGGGCGTGGGTCGCGAGCGCTTCCCGGCCCGCGCCCTGCCCAACCTGGCCATCGAGGCGAAGGCCAACCAGCCGCTGGCCGAACTGGCCAGCTTCCTCGACCAGTTCCCCGGCCGCGTGCTGTTCACCGCCGAGTCGGCCGGCCGCCGCGAAGTGCTGCTGGAGTTGCTGGAACGGCTGAAACTGCGCCCGCACACCGTCGACGGCTGGGCCGACTTCATCACTGGCAGCGAGCGCCTGGCGATCACCATCGCCCCGCTGGACGACGGCCTGGTGCTGGACGACCCAGGCCTGGCCCTGGTCGCGGAAAGCCCGTTGTTCGGCCAGAGAGTGATGCAGCGCCGCCGCCGCGACAAGCGCGGCGAAACCGCCAACGACGCGGTCATCAAGAACCTCACCGAGCTGCGCGAAGGCGCGCCAGTGGTGCACATCGACCATGGCGTGGGCCGCTACCTGGGCCTGGCCACCCTGGAGATCGACGGCCAGGCTGCCGAGTTCCTCACCCTGGAATACGCCGAGAACGCCAAGCTGTACGTGCCGGTGGCCAACCTGCACCTGATTGCCCGCTACACCGGCAGCGACGATGCCCTGGCACCGTTGCACCGGCTGGGCTCCGAGGCCTGGCAGAAAGCCAAGCGCAAGGCCGCCGAACAGGTGCGCGACGTGGCCGCCGAACTGCTCGACATCTATGCCCGCCGCGCCGCGCGCAAGGGTTATGCGTTTGCCGACCCGTCCGCCGACTACGCCACCTTCAGCGCCGGCTTCCCGTTCGAAGAAACCCCGGACCAGCAAACCGCCATCGAGGCCGTGCGGGCCGACATGCTGGCGCCCAAGCCGATGGACCGCCTGGTGTGCGGCGACGTCGGCTTCGGCAAAACCGAAGTGGCCATGCGCGCCGCGTTCATCGCCGTGCACAGTGGCCGCCAGGTAGCGGTGCTGGTGCCCACTACCCTGCTCGCCCAGCAACACTACAACAGCTTCCGCGACCGCTTTGCCGACTGGCCGGTGACCGTGGAGGTGATGAGCCGCTTCAAGTCGGCCAAAGAGGTGGCCGCCGCCGCCGCCGACCTGGCCGAAGGCAAGATCGACATCCTCATCGGCACCCACAAGCTGCTGCAGGACGATGTGCGCTTCAAGGACCTGGGCCTGGCCATCATCGACGAAGAGCACCGCTTTGGCGTGCGCCAGAAGGAGCAGCTGAAGGCCCTGCGCAGCGAGGTCGACATCCTCACCCTGACCGCCACGCCGATTCCGCGCACGCTGAACATGGCAGTGGCTGGCATGCGGGACCTGTCGATCATCGCCACGCCGCCGGCGCGCCGCCTGTCGGTGCGCACCTTTGTCATGGAGCAGAACAAGAGCACGGTCAAGGAGGCGCTGCTGCGTGAGCTGCTGCGCGGTGGCCAGGTGTACTACCTGCACAACGATGTGAAAACCATCGAAAAATGCGCCGCCGACCTTGCCGAACTGGTGCCCGAGGCACGTATCGGCATCGGCCACGGGCAAATGCGCGAGCGCGAGCTGGAACAGGTGATGAGCGATTTCTACCACAAGCGCTTCAACGTGCTGGTGGCGTCGACCATCATCGAAACCGGCATCGACGTGCCCAGCGCCAACACCATCGTCATCGAGCGCGCCGACAAGTTCGGCCTGGCCCAGCTGCACCAGCTGCGTGGCCGGGTCGGCCGTAGCCACCACCAGGCCTACGCCTACCTGCTCACCCCAACCCGGCAAAAGGTCAGCGCCGACGCCGAAAAACGCCTGGAGGCCATAGCCAACACCCAGGACCTGGGCGCCGGCTTCGTGCTGGCCACCAACGACCTGGAAATCCGCGGTGCCGGCGAGCTGCTGGGCGAAGGCCAGAGCGGGCAGATCCAGGCGGTGGGCTTCACCCTGTACATGGAAATGCTCGAGCGCGCGGTCAAGGCGATCCGCAAGGGTACCCAGCCAAATCTGGAGCAGCCGCTGGGCGGCGGCCCGGAGATCAACCTGCGCCTGCCAGCGCTGATCCCCGAGAGCTACCTGCCCGACGTGCATGCGCGGCTGATCCTGTACAAGCGCATTGCCTCGGCCGCCGACGAAGAAGGCCTCAAAGACCTGCAAGTGGAAATGATCGACCGCTTCGGCCTGCTGCCAGAGCCGACCAAGAACCTGATGCGCCTGACCTCGCTCAAGCTGCACGCAGAAAAGCTCGGCATCAAGAAAGTCGATGCCGGCCCCAATGGCGGCAAGCTGGAGTTCGAGGCCGAAACCCCGGTCGACCCGCTGACCCTGATCAAGCTGATCCAGGGCCAGCCCAAACGCTACAAGTTCGAAGGCGCCACCCAGTTCCGCTTCCTGGTGCCGATGGAACGCCCCGACGAACGCTTCAATACCCTGGAGGCGCTGTTCGAGCGCCTGACACCACAGCCTGCCTAAGGAAGATCCATGCGTGCCATCCGTTGCCTGACCCTGCTGCTGGCGCTGTTCGCGCCAGCCGCCTTCGCCGAAGGCCTGTATCAGGTAGAAATGATTCTGGTGCGGCAGAACAGCGTGCCTGCCTTCACCAGCCCGTTTGCCCCGGAAGACTGGAGCGCCGGCGCCCCACGCCTGGCGAAGGACGCCGAGCGCCGCCTGGCGCTGGAAGACGAAGCCACCCGCCTGGAAGCCACTGCCGACTACACCGTATTGATGCACAAGGCCTGGCAGCAGCAGGTGGGCAGCGAACCCAGCCGCATCGCCCTGGGTGAAGGCACCGAACAGTTCGGCCACTTCCCCATCGAAGGCAACCTGAGCATCGCTGAAGGCCGCTTTATCGCGGTCGAGGCCAACTTCTGGGTCAACCAGCTGGACGGCAACGGCAGCGTCCTGCAAAGCGAGCAGTTCAAGCAGAGCAACAGCAACGTCAAGGGCGGCCAGCTGACCTTCCTCGACGGCGGTCACCTGGCGGTGCTGTTGAAGGTGACACCACCGGGCACGCCGAAAATGCCGGTGATGGACCCGGAGATGATGGAGCAGTGATGTGAGCGAGGGCGATGCGCAGCAGCTACTCAGGGCCTATCCGGGCTGGGTCGACTTCATCGAGGCCGGCACGCTGGCACGAGGCCGCAGCTATGCTGCGCAAGCGCGGGCACGCCTCCTGTCGCAGGATGGCGCAACGGTGGAGGCCATCTGCAAGGGCTCGGCAGGTGAGACCTACCAGCAGATAATCCGCCTGGTCGTCAACCATGGGGACCTGCGGGTATTTGGCAAATGCAGCTGCCCAGTCGGGCTCAACTGCAAACACTGCGTTGCGGCGCTGCTGCAATTGCAGGACGGCCCCGACGCCACAGCCCCCCATGAACAATCCGCCCTGTCGCTGCCACCGGACCTCAACCTATGGGTTGAAGCCCTTGAGTCCCCCTCGCAGCCAACGCCTCAAGGGCCAGCGCGCAAGGGCCCGGCAATCTATTACCGCATTCAGGTGGATCACGGGCTCTGGCGGCTTGAGCCAATCAAAGGTACCCGCCAGGCAGACGACACCCTGAAGATCGGCCGCATCACATCGATGCCCGAAATGCTCTACTACACGCCTCGCTACGTCACAGAAGACGATGCGCGGCTGTTGCGCCTGATCGATGCCCGCCGCGAAACGATGGCGGCCACGGTGCAACTGGAAGGCAAACCGGGCGGTGAGCTCTACAGCTATGCCCTGGCCACGGGCCGCCTGCTGTTTGAAGACGACTTGGCGCCACTGGCCCCGGGGCCGGAGCTACATGCCGAGTTCCGCTGGGTCAGGCTGGACAATGGCAGCTACCGTGGCGCCTGGTATCACAATGGTCACGAGCAGTTGCATGCGGTGCCCATCGAGCCCATGCACTATGTTGACCGGCAGCAGCATCTGACCGGCAAGCTGCGCCACGACCTCGACCCCTTCATTGCCAGCCAGCTTGCACGCGCGCCCATCGTGCCCGAGCATCTGGTCATCCCCTTGAGTCATCGATTGAACGCCTTGAACCGTCACGTCCCCACGCCCACTGCCGTGAGCACCGAGCACATCGAAGACATCACGCCAAGAGGGCGATTGACGCTGGGCAGCCTCGAATTCAGCGCCTATATGCCCAAGACCGGGCGTATGCAGCGGCAAATGCAACACCGTGCCGCACTGGCATTCGACTACGACGACCTGCGCGCCAGCGGCACTGACGAAAAGCCGTTGACCCGCCTGGTCGGCAATACCAGCCAGCGCATCCGCCGCCAGCCGCAAGCCGAGCAGGCCCTGCGCAAAGTGTTACGCGACCTGGGCTTCAAGGCCGCTACCCGGCAGAGCAAGGCGCTGCCCGACAGTGCCGGCGAAATGTTCCAACTGCCCGACGACGAAGCCTGGCTGCGCTTCGCCCGTGAGGGCCTGCCACGCCTGCGCCAAGCCGGCTGGAACATAGACGTCCACCGTGACTTCGCCTTCAACCTGCAGGAGGTGGACGACTGGTACGCCACCATCGACGAAGCGCCCGGCCATGAATGGTTCGACCTGGAGCTGGGCATCGTGGTCGACGGCCAGCGTCACAGCTTGCTGCCAATCGTGCTGCAACTGCTACGCAGCAGCCCGGAGCTGCTGCGCCCCAACGAACTGGCCCGGCGCAGTGACGATGAACACCTGCTGATCGACCTGAACCGCGGCCGCCTGGATGCACCGGCGTTGCGCGTCGCCCTGCCCTACGGCCGCATCAAGGCCGTGATGGGCACCTTGGGCGAGCTGTACCTGCACGAAGACACTGCGGGCCCGGCGCTGCGCATGGAGCGCGCCGACGCCGCGCGCCTGAACGACATCGACGGCCTGCACCTGCACTGGGAAGGGGGCCAGCACGTGCGCGATCTGGGCCGCCGCCTGCGTGATGCCCGCGACCTGCAAGTGGCCCCACCCGCCGGGCTGCAGGCCAGCTTGCGCCCCTATCAGCAGCAGGGCCTGAACTGGCTGCAGGCACTGCGGGAGATGGGCACCGGGGGCATCCTCGGTGACGACATGGGCCTGGGCAAGACCCTGCAGGCCCTGGCACACCTGCTGCTGGAGAAAGAGTCCGGGCGCCTGGAAGCACCAGCCCTGGCGGTCATGCCCACCAGCCTGATACCCAACTGGCTGGACGAAGCCCAGCGCTTTGCCCCCGACCTGCGCGTGCTGGCACTGCATGGGCCGGGTCGCAGCAAGCATTTTGCCAAGCTGCATGAATACGACCTGGTCCTGACCACCTATGCCCTGGTGCCACGCGACCTCGAACACCTGCGCGCCCAGGCCTGGCACGTGCTGGTACTGGACGAGGCACAGAACATCAAGAGCAGCACCAGCAAGGCCGCCCTCGCCGTCTGCGAGCTACAGGCCGGCCAGCGCCTGTGCCTGACCGGCACGCCGATGGAAAACAACCTGGGCGAGCTGTGGTCGATCTTCCACTTCCTCATGCCCGGCTGGCTGGGCGATGTCAAACGCTTCAACCAAGACTACCGCACCCCGATCGAACGCCATGGCGACGCTGAGCGGCTGGGCCATCTGGTCACGCGCATCCGCCCGTTCCTGCTGCGCCGCACCAAGGAGCAGGTGGCCACCGAGTTGCCGGCCAAGACCGAGATGGTGCACTGGGTCGAGCTCAGCGACGCCCAGCGCGATACCTACGAGGCCGTGCGGGTGGCCATGGACAAGAAAGTCCGCGACGAAATCGCCCGCAATGGCGCGGCGCGCAGCCAGATCGTCATCCTCGACGCGCTGCTCAAACTGCGCCAGGTGTGCTGCGACCTGCGGCTGGTCAAGGGCGTGGAAAGCAAAGGCAACCAGGCTGACAAGGGCAAGCTGGGCGCACTGCTGGAAATGCTCGAAGAGCTGTTAAGCGAAGGGCGCCGGGTGCTGCTGTTCTCGCAGTTCACCTCGATGCTGGCGCTGATCCAGCAGGAGCTGGAAAAACGCAGCATCCGCTACAGCCTGCTGACCGGTGATACCCGGGACCGTCGCACGCCTGTGCAGCAGTTCCAGCAGGGTGACAGCGAAGTGTTCCTGATCAGCCTCAAGGCCGGTGGCGTGGGCTTGAACCTGACGGCCGCGGACACGGTGATCCACTTCGACCCCTGGTGGAACCCGGCCAGCGAAAACCAGGCCACCGACCGCGCCTACCGCATTGGCCAGGACAAGCCGGTGTTCGTGTTCAAGCTGATAACCCGGGGTACGGTGGAAGAGAAGATCCAGTTGTTGCAGCAGGAAAAAGCGGCGCTGGCGGCCAGCTTGCTGGATGGCGGGCAGGCTGGGCAATGGCGCATGGGCGATGAAGAAATCGAGGCACTGTTTGCGCCATTGCCAGGCAAGCGCGGGCGGTAATTGATTCGGAGTGCAAGCCTTTAGGGAGATTTCGCCTGCAAGATCGAGCGCCGCCCGCGCGGCGCATCGCGAGCTGCGCTCGCTCCTACGTTTGTTTCGGGCCAATCATTCCTTGGGGATTTGCGCGCGAACGCTTTGGCGCATGTCTCGGTATTGCGTCGTATGGACAAGGGGGTCGCGCGCGCCTGTCACAGGCTTGACTGGCCCGAAACAAACGTAGGAGCGAGCGCAGCTCGCGATGCGCCGCGCGGGCGGCGCTCGATCTCGCAGCGAACAAAACCCTCACGACAGGCGCTTCATGCTCAATCGACCAGCTGAGCTTCCTTCAACGCCCCCAACGCCTCCAGCCAGCGGGGCTGCTGGCGATAATCGGTGCGAGCAAACCCTTGCCCGCGCATCCGCGCAATCCGCGGCGATGGCTTGACCTTCATGCGCTGCGCAGCACTCAGTGCCAGCTCTGCTGCCGCCCGGTCATTGCACACCAGGCCCATGTCACAGCCGGCGCTCAACGCCGCCTCGATACGGCTGGCCGCATCACCCACCACATGCGCACCGGCCATCGACAGGTCATCACTGAAGATCACCCCGTCAAAGCCCAGTTCACCGCGCAGGATGTCCTGCAGCCAACGCCGGGAGAAACCGGCTGGCTGGTTGTCGACCTGCGGGTAGATGACATGCGCCGGCATCACCGCCGCCAGTTGCCCGCTCAGGCGCGAAAATGGCACCAGGTCGGCCTGGCGCAATTGCTCAAGGCTGCGCTCATCGGTGGGAATGGCCACATGCGAGTCAGCCTCGGCCCAGCCATGCCCCGGGAAGTGCTTGCCACAGGCAGCCATGCCTGCGGCGTTCATACCGCGAATGAACGCCCCCGCCAGTTGCGTGGCACGCAGCGGGTCACCCTCGAAGGCACGGCTGCCGACCACGGCGCTACGCTGGTGGTCCAGGTCGAGCACCGGGGCAAAGCTGAGGTCCAGGCCAACCGCCAGCACCTCGGTCGCCATCAGCCAACCGCACTGCTCCGCCAGGTATTCGGCGTTGTCATTGTCGGCCAGCGCACGCATGGCCGGCAGGCGCACGAAACCCTGACGCAGGCGCTGCACGCGACCACCTTCCTGGTCCACCGCCAGAATCAGGTCGGGGCGGGTGGCACGGATCGACGCGCACAGCTCACGCACCTGACGTGGGCTGTCGATGTTGCGGGCAAAGATGATCAGGCCGGCCACTTCGGGTTGGCGCAGCAAGTGACGGTCTTCGGCGGTCAGCCATTTACCGGCGATATCCACCATCAGGGAGCCTTGCAGGCTGACGGTCATAGGTAATCCTTCATTGCAGAACGAGAGAAGCCCAATCAGGGCATGCGGCCTCTGCGACCTGCACCGGGCAATGCACCCCGATACGGTCGAACAGGCCAAGCAAGTCAGTGTTGCGCAGGCGTATGCAGCCATGGGACAGCGCTACGCCCATGGGTTCCGTATCCGGGGTGCCGTGCAGGTAGATAAAGCGGCGGAAGGTGTCGACCGCGCCCAGGCGATTGACGCCAGGTTCGCAGCCGCTTAGCCAGAGGATGCGAGTCAGGATCCAGTCGCGGCCGGGGTATTGCGCGTGCAACGCCGGCGACCACACCTCACCCGTCCAGCGCCGCCCGACCAGCACCGCATCAAGCGGCAGGCCCGCGCCGATCTTCGCCCGCACCTGGTGCAGGCCACGCGGCGTGCATCCCGAGCCATTGCGCTCGCCGGCACCGTTGCGCGCCGTGGAAACCGACAGGCGCACGCGCAGCTGGTCACGGGCAAAACCATACAGGCATTGGTCGGCGAGGGAAATGTGCAGCAGGTCGAGATCGGGCATGGGCGCTAGCTTAGCCGAAGCGCCCTGCCCCGCCCAGCCTTCAGGCCTTGGCGGTGATCGCGGTAGTCTTGCTGCGTGGTCGCAGCTGCGCCGTGGCCATGGCCTCGTCGGTGACGCCGCTGTCGGCACGCATGCCTGCGGCCAGGAACGGTACCATCAGGCGCATCACCTGCTCGATCGAGGTGTTGATGCCAAAGTCGGTCTCGGCAATTGCCCGCAGGGCCTTGATGCCGGACATGCTGAAGGCGGCGGCACCCAGCATGAAGTGCACGCGCCAGAACAGTTCCAGTGGCGGAATACGAGGCGCGGCCTCGTTGACCAGCAGCATGTAGCGGCGGAACACTTTGCCGTACATGTCTTCCAGGTAACGCCGCAGGTGGCCCTGGCTCTGGCTGAAGGCCAGGCCCAGCAGGCGCATGAAGATCGACAGATCGTTATTGCTGCGAGGCTGCACGGCCAACGCCTGTTCCACCAGCATCTCCAGCAGCTCTTCGAGGCTGGGCTTGTGCTCCGGTTTGGCCTGGCGCCGCTCCAGCTCGCGCTCGAGGCTGGCGCAGAACGGCCCGAGGAAGCGCGAGAACACGGCCTGGATAAGTGCCTTCTTGGAGCCGAAGTGATAGTTGACCGCCGCCAGGTTGACCCCGGCCTTGCTGGTGATCAGCCGCAACGAGGTCTCAGCGAACCCCCTTTCCGCGAACAGCTGCTCGGCAGCATCGAGAATGCGTTCAACGGTTTCCGATTGGGCCATGACTACTCCGCGTGCTCCGCCAGACAAACAGGTGTTTGAAACATACGTTTCAGGCCTGCTTCTGTCAAGGCTCGGTGACCGGGCGGTCGCCATTTAAAAGCGCCAGGCTGCGGGCTGCAAGCGCCACCGCTCAGGTTTATTGCGCCATTTGGCTTGCAGCGCATCCAGTACTGTATATAATCCCAGTCACTGTACAAAAAGACAGAGCGCTCACCATGTTGAAACTGACGCCACGCCAAGCCGAAATTCTCGCGTTCATCAAGCGCTGCCTCGAAGACAACGGCTTCCCGCCGACACGTGCCGAGATCGCTCAGGAGCTGGGCTTCAAGTCGCCCAACGCCGCCGAGGAGCACCTCAAGGCCCTCGCCCGCAAGGGTGCGATCGAGATGACCCCGGGCGCCTCCCGCGGCATCCGCATCCCCGGCCTGGAAACCAAGGCAGAAGAAACCGGCCTGCCAATCATCGGCCGGGTGGCTGCCGGCGCGCCGATCCTTGCCGAACAGCACATTGAGCAATCCTGCAATATCAACCCTGCCTTCTTCCACCCCCAGGCTGATTATTTGTTGCGCGTCCACGGCATGAGCATGAAGGACGTCGGCATCTTCGACGGCGACCTGCTGGCAGTACACACCTGCCGCGAAGCCCGCAACGGTCAGATTGTCGTGGCCCGCATCGGTGACGAAGTGACCGTCAAGCGCTTCAAGCGTGAAGGCAGCAAAGTCTGGCTGCTTGCCGAAAACCCCGAATTCGCCCCCATCGAAGTCGACCTGAAAGATCAGGAACTGGTGATTGAGGGCTTGAGCGTCGGCGTCATTCGCCGCTGATCCAGGAGGCGTCATGCAGCAGTTCATTCACGCACCCGAGCAAGCCCAGTTGCCCCTGTTCGAAGCATTTCTCGCCCAGCCCGTACTACCGGGCCTGAAAGCCAGCGAACTGGCGCGCAAGAGCAACCAGCCAGAACTGTTCAGCGAATTGTCGCTGCGCGGCGCCCCCGGGCACTGCCAAAGCCTGCTGGCACCGGTATTGCGCGAGTTGAGCGAAGAGGACGAGGCCCGCTGGCTGACCCTGATCGCCCCGCCGTCGAGCCTGACCCAGGCCTGGCTGCGCGATGCAGGCCTCAACCGTGAACGCATCCTGCTGCTGCAGCCTCGCGGCAACCAAACCCCGCTGCAACTGGCCTGCGAAGCCTTGCGCCTGGGCCTCAGCCACACCGTGGTCAGCTGGCTGGGCAACGTCAACGCCACTGCACGCCAGCAATTGCTGCGCGCTGCCAGTGTCGGAAACGCACAAAGCCTGAACATCCGCCTCGGCTGATGTTCAGGCTTTGCCTGTCATTTGAACAAACCTGATGCCCTGCTGCACCTTCAGTGCAGCACGCGCGGCCCTTCATCACGCTCAAGCTCGCCATCCATAAGGCGACCTGCCATCTGCACACCCACGCTGAGCATGGCCTTGGCCACTTCTACATGCTGGCCCTGCAGGAACGCCTTGGCGTCTTCCGAGAAATCCAAGGTTACCAGGGAGCCCTCATCCTCGGCGCGACGCAGTTCGATGCGGCCATCAGGCAACTCGACAATTTCCAGAAAAGACGTAGACATAAAAGGCAGTTCTCCGCGAAAGGCGAATATTGTACCAGCCGTAACGGCTATCAGCACTCACTCAACGCATCGCGGAAACGTCTCACCAGGCCCTTGAGGTTGTTGCGCCAGCTTTCCAGCTCAGCACGCGACAGCGCAGGATGCTCGGGCTCATCGAGATTGACGGCCTGGATCAATGGCTGGGTGACGTCGGTTTTTGGCGCTTTCCTGGCGACCGGTGGTCGGAACAAATCGGCATAAGCACTCAGCATCTGCGCCAGCCAAGTTTCGCGCTGGCGGGCCAATTCCAGCAACTCGGCCACTTCCGGTATGGCGATGCCATTAAGCGCATCGTCGGCCAGCGCCTGCTCGACCGTTGCGACAACCGGCAGTCGGTAGAAGACTCCGATTTCATGGCATAGGCCCAGCAGCGCGCCATACAGGTGAAACAGCGCCGACTCGCGCTCAGCCTGAACCAGGCCTTGGGCGTTCATGGCCTGGCTTTGTTCAGCCTTGGCCATGGACTCGAGGGCGAGACCGGCGAAGAACAGTTTCTGGTTGGTGCGGGTGTAGGTTTCCTGGGCCATTTCTGTGCCCTCCCATCAGGCTGCAAGGCGGATACATGCATCATAAATGATTAGGGCCGCTTTGCGCCCCTTCGCAGCACAAGGCCGCTCCTACAAAGAATCGCGTTCTCTTGTAGGAGCGGCCTTGTGCCGCGAAGGGGCGCAAAGCAGCCCCAATTACAACGCTGTCAGATCAGCGCTTGTCTTCAACCTTCCAGGCATTGCCGTCGTAGAACGCCTTCCAGCCGGTCGGCTTGCCATCGACCTCGGACTGCACGTACTGCTCCTTGGTCTTGCGGCTGTAGCGGATTACCGCCGGGCGGCCATCCGGGTCTTTCTGCGGCGCATCGCACAGGAAGTGGTACTTCGGATCGATTTCGTGCTTGTGCGGCACGATTTCCATCACCAGCGGCGCACGGGTTTCGCGGTTTTTCGGGAACTGGCTGGCGGCCAGGAACAACCCCGAAGCGCCGTCACGAAGCACGTAAGTGTCGTCGACCTTCTCGCACTTGAGCTCCGGCATGTCCACCTTGTCCATCTTCGGTGGTGCCGCCTCGCCACTCTTGAGCAGCTTGCGGGTGTTCTTGCAGGTTGGATTGGTGCAGCCGAAGAACTTGCCAAAACGGCCGGTCTTCAACTGCATCTCGCTGCCACACTTGTCGCACTCCAGGCTCGGCCCTTCGTAACCCTTGATGCGGTAGCTGCCCTCTTCGATCTCGTAGCCAACGCAATCCGGGTTGTTACCGCAAATGTGCAGCTTGTGCTTCTCATCCAGCAGGTAGGCGTCCATCGCCGTGGCGCAGATCGGGCAACGGTGCTTGCCCAGCAGCACGCGGGATTCCGATTCACCCTCGTCGTCAGCGGCAATCTCGTCACCCGGCACCAGGTTGACGGTGGCCTTGCAGCGCTCTTTTGGCGGCAAGGTGTAACCCGAGCAACCCAGGAACACACCCGTGGACGCGGTGCGAATCATCATCGGCCGGCCACATTCCTTGCACGGAATGTTGGTCATGGTCGGCTGGTTGGCGCGCATCCCCCCTTCGCTGGACTCGGCAGTCTGCAGCTTCTTGCTGAAGTCGCCGTAGAACTCGTCGAGCACGTTCTTCCAGTCACGTTCGCCCTGGGCCACGTCGTCGAGGTTCTCCTCCATGTCGGCGGTAAAACCGTAGTCCATCAGGTTGGAGAAGCTTTCCGACAGGCGCTCGGTGACGATGTCGCCCATTTTCTCGGAATAGAAACGGCGGTTGTGCAACGTCACATAGCCACGGTCCTGGATGGTCGAGATGATCGCCGCGTAGGTCGACGGGCGACCAATACCGCGCTTTTCCATTTCCTTGACCAGGCTGGCTTCAGTGAAGCGCGCCGGTGGCTTGGTGAAGTGCTGGCTCGGGTCGATCTGAATCAGCTTCAGCGCTTCGCCCTGGACCATCTCCGGCAGCACGTCGTCTTCGCCCGGCTTGCTCTGCTGCGGCAACACACGGGTATAACCGTCGAACTTGAGGATACGGCCCTTGGCACGCAGTTCGAAGTCGCCAGCAGCCACGGTGACGCTGGTGGACAGGTACTGCGCCGGCGGCATCTGGCAGGCCAGGAACTGGCGCCAGATCAGCTCGTACAGGCGCTCGGCGTCGCGCTCCATGCCACTGAGCTTGGTCGGGTGGGTGTTCACATCGGAAGGACGAATTGCTTCGTGCGCCTCCTGGGCCCCTTCCTTGCTGCCGTATACCAGCGGTGCATCCGGCAGGTACTGTTTGCCGAACTCGCGCTCGATATAGTTGCGCGCCATGTCCAGGGCGTCGACCGACAGGTTGGTCGAGTCTGTACGCATGTAAGTGATGTAGCCGGCTTCATACAAGCGCTGGGCCATCATCATGGTCTTCTTCACCCCGAAGCCCAGGCGGTTACTGGCCGCCTGCTGCAGGGTGGAGGTAATGAACGGCGCCGATGGCTTGCTGCTGGTCGGGCGGTCTTCACGCTTGACCACGCTGTAGCTGGAAGCCTTGAGCTTCTCCAGCGCAGCCATGGCCTGGGCTTCGTTCAGCGGTTTGAAGGCCTCGCCCTTCTCGCGCGCCACCTCGAAACGCACCTTTGCGTTCTTGGCGGTACCGAGGTCGGCGTGGATCTCCCAATACTCTTCCGGGATGAATGCGCGGATTTCACGCTCGCGCTCCACCACCAGTTTCACCGCTACCGACTGCACACGGCCAGCGGACAGGCCGCGGGCAATCTTGGCCCACAGCAGCGGCGAAACCATGTAACCGACCACACGGTCGAGGAACCGCCGCGCCTGCTGGGCATTGACCCGGTCGATGTCCAGCTCGCCTGGCTGCGAGAAAGCCTCCTGGATGGCCTTCTTGGTAATTTCGTTGAAAACCACGCGCTTGTAGCGGGTGTCGTCACCGCCGATGGCTTCGCGCAGGTGCCAGGCAATGGCTTCCCCCTCGCGGTCCAAGTCGGTTGCGAGATAGATGGTGTCGGCATCCTTGGCCAGGCGGCGCAGCTCTTCGATCACCTTTTCCTTGCCAGGCAGGATCTCGTACTTGGCCTTCCAGCCGTGATCCGGGTCGACGCCCATGCGTGCCACCAGCTGGCGGCGGGCCTTTTCTTTCGGCGACAGCGCCGGAGCCTCACCCGCGGCCTTGCCACGCTTGGCGGCTGGCTCTTTGCTTGCGCTGGCCGAACCGCTGGTGGGGAGGTCTCGGATATGGCCGATACTCGACTTCACCACGTACTGGTTGCCCAAATACTTGTTGATGGTCTTGGCCTTGGCCGGGGATTCCACAATGACCAGCGATTTGCCCATGGATCGGAGTATTCCTGAATCTGAAAATGAAAAACGCGTCAGGTACCAAACGCGGCACCGCTATATATAGTGGCAAAAGTGTGAGGTCAAGCTCGGGTGATCACTCGTGCGACTTGCCCAGCAACCCAGGCAGGCCGTCTTCGGCCTTGACCAAAGCAAAGCGTGGCACCTGCTCGCCGTCAACCTCGACAGACTCCTGGAACATCAAAAGGGGGCGCACCCAGAAGCTGTAATCACCATACAGGCATTGGTAGAACACCATCCACTCTTCGTTCTCGGAATGCCGCGCAACGCTGAAGACACGGTACTCAGGCCCTTTGTAATGCCGATATACGCCTGGTTGTATCTGCATGTTGCCCACCCTCTTGAATTAATCCTGTAAAAACAAAACCGGGGCACAAGGCCCCGGTTGCTGTCCCGCAACGCGATCAGACGCGTTCAAAGACAGTGGTGATACCTTGGCCGAGGCCGACGCACATGGTCGCCACCCCCAGGGTACCGCCATTCTGCTTCATGACGTTGAGCAGGGTGCCCGAAATACGTGCCCCGGAGCAACCGAACGGGTGGCCCAAAGCAATGGCGCCGCCGTGCAGGTTAACCTTCTCATCCATCTTGTCGAGCACTTTCAAGTCTTTCAGCACTGGCAAGGCCTGTGCAGCAAAGGCTTCGTTGAGCTCGATGAAGTCGATGTCGGCCATGGTCAGCCCGGCGCGCTTGAGGGCTTTTTGGGTCGACGGCACCGGGCCATAACCCATGATCGCCGGATCGACACCGGCCACCGCCATCGAACGGATCACCGCCAATGGCTGGATACCCAGGTCCATCGCACGCTGGCCGGACATGACGATCATGCACGAAGCGCCGTCGGTGATTTGCGACGAGGTACCGGCAGTGACGGTACCGCCTTTCGGGTTGAACGCGGGCTTGAGCGACGCCAGGCCTTCGAGGGTGGTTTCCGGGCGAATGGTTTCGTCGAAATCGAACACCTTCAGGAAGCCGTTCTCGTCATAGCCCTGCATCGGGATGATCTCGTCCTTGAACTTGCCTTCGACCGTGGCCTTGTGGGCCAACTGGTGCGAACGCACGCCGAACAGGTCCTGCTGCTCACGGGTGATGCCGTGCATCTTGCCGAGCATTTCCGCAGTCAGGCCCATCATCCCGGAAGCCTTGGCAGCATGCAAGGACAGGTGCGGGTTGGGGTCGACGCCGTGCATCATGCTGACGTGGCCCATGTGCTCCACCCCGCCAATCACGAACACATCGCCGTTACCGGTCATGATCGCCTGGGCAGCGGTGTGCAGTGCGCTCATCGACGAGCCGCACAGGCGGCTGACGGTCTGCGCTGCAGAAGTGTGCGGGATCGGGGTCATCAGCGACGCCATGCGGGCGATGTTCCACCCCTGCTCCAGGGTCTGGTTGACGCAGCCCCAGATCACGTCCTCGACTTCCTTCGGGTCGACCTTGTCGTTACGCTCCAGCAGCTTGCTGATCAGGTGCGCCGACATGTCCTCGGCGCGGGTATTGCGGTGCATGCCACCCTTGGAGCGGCCCATTGGCGTGCGACCGAAGTCGACAATCACCACGTCTCTTGGATTCAGGCTCATATCAAATCTCTCGCTCTAGCTCGTTGACCGCTCAGTTGAAGAAGCGCTGGCCGTTCTTGGCCATTTCACGCAGCTTCGCAGTCGGGTGGTACAGCGGCCCCAGATCGGCGTACTGATCGGCCAGGGCGACGAATTCGGCCACACCGATCGAGTCGATGTAACGCAGCGCACCACCGCGGAAGGGAGGGAAACCAATGCCATACACCAGGCCCATGTCGGCTTCGGCGGCGGTTTCGACAATGCCGTCTTCCAGGCAGCGCACGGTCTCCAGGCACAGCGGGACCATCATCCAGTTGATGATGTCTTCGTCGGTGACTTCGCGCTGTTCGAACACGATTGGCTTGAGCACGTCCAGTACGGCGGCGTCGAAGACTTTCTTCGGCTTGCCGCGCTTGTCGGTTTCGTAGGCATAGAAGCCCTTGCCGTTCTTCTGGCCCAGGCGGTTCGCCTCGTATAGCGCGTCGACGGCCGAGCGGCGCTCGTCCTTCATGCGGTCCGGGAAGCCTTCGGCCATCACGTCACGCCCGTGGTGGCCGGTGTCGATGCCGACCACGTCCATCAGGTAGGCTGGGCCCATCGGCCAGCCGAATTTTTCCATGACCTTGTCGATGCGCACGAAGTCGACACCGGCACTGACCAGCTTGGCAAAGCCGCCAAAATACGGGAACAGCACGCGGTTGACCAAAAAGCCCGGGCAATCGTTGACCACGATCGGGTTCTTGCCCATTTTCTTGGCGTAGGCCACGGTGGTGGCGACCGCCACTTCACTGGACTTCTCGCCACGGATCACTTCCACCAGCGGCATCATGTGCACCGGGTTGAAGAAGTGCATGCCGACGAAGTTTTCCGGGCGCTTGAGCGCTTTTGCCAGCAGGTTGATGGAAATGGTCGAGGTGTTGGACGCAAGGATCGCATCCTCTTTCACCTGACCTTCCACCTCGGCCAGCACGGCCTGCTTCACTTTCGGGTTCTCGACCACGGCTTCGACGACGATGTCGACATTGGCGAAATCGCCATAGGACAGGGTCGGGCGAATGGCGTTGAGCGCCTCGGCCATCTTGGCCGGGGTCAGGCGACCCTTGTCGACGCGGTTGCCGAGCAGCTTGGAGGCTTCGTTCAGGCCCAGCTGAATGGCTTCCTCGCGAATGTCCTTCATCAGGATCGGGGTGCCTTTGACCGCCGACTGGTAAGCGATGCCGCCACCCATGATGCCGGCACCGAGCACGGCGGCCTGCTTCACGTCATGGGCGATCTCGTCATGCGCCTTGGCCTTGCGCTTGAGTTCCTGGTCGTTCAGGAACAGACCGATCAGGCTTTCGGCAACCGACGTCTTGGCCAGCTTGGCAAAGCCTGCGGCTTCGACTTCCAAGGCCTTGTCGCGGCCGAAGTTGGCGGCTTTCTGGATGGTCTTGATGGCTTCGACCGGGGCCGGGTAGTTCGGGCCGGCCTGGCCGGCAACGAAGCCCTTGGCGGTCTCGAAGGCCATCATCTGCTCGATGGCATTGAGCTTGAGCTTTTCCAGCTTGGGCTGGCGCTTGGCCTTGTAGTCCAGCTCGCCACTGATGGCGCGCTTGATCAGGTCCAAGGCACCGGCCTGCAGCAACTCTGGGGCGACCACGGCGTCGACGGCACCCACTTTCAGGGCGTCTTCGGCACGGTTTTCCTTGCCGGAGGCGATCCACTCGATAGCGTTGTCCGAACCGATCAGGCGCGGCAGGCGTACGGTGCCGCCAAAGCCGGGGTAGATGCCCAGCTTGACTTCCGGCAGGCCGATCTTGGCGCTGCTGGACATGACCCGGTAGTCGGCGGCCAGGCACATTTCCAGGCCGCCGCCCAGGGCGATGCCGTTGATGGCAGCAACGGTCGGCACTTCGAGGTCTTCGAAGGCGCTGAAGATTCGGTTGGCTTCCAGGTTGCCGGCGACCAGTTCGGCCTCGGGCAGCTTGAAGTTGTCGACGAACTCGGTGATGTCGGCGCCGACGATGAACACGTCCTTGCCACTGCTGACGATCACGCCCTTGACCGAAGCATCGGCCTGGATGGCGTCGACGGCCTGGCGAAGCTCGTTCAGGGTCAGGCGGTTGAACTTGTTGACGGACTCACCCTTGAGGTCGAACTTGAGCTCGACGATGCCACTTTCAAGAGCCTTAACCGTGATGGCTTTACCTTCGTAAATCATCAACTGATCTCCACGATATGGAAGCTGAACTGTACACGCCGATCGCTGCAGCAGAAGCAGGCCTAGCTGCCCTGCCCCAGGCACACCCGTCAGCGCGCTAGTCGGAAGTATGGCTTGGCGTTATGACATACAAACGCTCAATTCATACGACCGTTTGATTTGGGTGTGCACACATTCTCCGAAAAGATCGGCGTTGTCAAATGCTCACGAGCATGGCGAAAACGCGACTTTCCGGTCACTTTGTATCGTCTGGGTACAAAACATGATGACAGTGATCGCCGACCATTCATGTCAGCGATTGACCACGCTCAATTGAACAGTGCTGCATCTTTCGGCTTGCGCGGCAACCCAAGGCGGCTACACTGGCACTTGCTTGAGTGAATACCCGGCCTGCCTGGCCTTTTCTGCGCAGCAGAACGCAAAGCGGCGACTTGGCACCCCACCCCTTCAGGGTTCTGCCAAGCCGCCGCTTTGTCGTTTAAAGCCCTGGACGCCTACGCCGTATCTGTAGGAGCAGCCTTGTGCTGCGAAGAGGCCGGTATGCCTGATAGAGGTGTTCCGGGCGTATCGGCCTCTTCGCAGCACAAGGCTGCTCCTACAGGTATGAGGTGGCCCCGGGGTTCAAGCCAGGGTTTCGAGGACGTAGGCAACATCTTGCAATACAGCTGTATCACCCCGTTCAGTCCAGTACAGGGCGATCATTCGTGCGTCGGCTTCAACCTTGTAGGCACTCGCCGGCAAGCGCGCCAAGGCCTCCCTGAAGCGTGGGTCTTCGCAGGGCTCGCGCCACTGGTTACACCACACCCCGGGGCTGACCTGCCAGAAGCTGAAAGCGTCTTCATGCCCACGGCGCCGTGCCCGGTGGTATTGCGGGCAAGGGCTTGGCGGCTCCTTTTCGAGCCAGTGCGGCCATTGCTGCGGCGCCAGCTGCATGGCCAACCCCATTCGCCGTGCCTCCAGGCGCAGCTTCATCTGCTCGCTCTGCTTGCGCGAGCCGCGCAGCCAGGAAAGCGGGCTGAGAATCAGCGCAAGGATTGACACCACCAGCAATACCGTCATATCAGTAGTTCCCATAAAGCGTTGCAAATGAGCTGGTTAGCCATTTTTCACGGAAGACCCGCCCGAAAGCGACCATACTTCTTCTATCGCGATTGCCAGGAGTACCGCTCATGCAATATGAACATTTGTTGGTCGCCGTCGACCTGACCGAAGAATGCGACCCGGTGATCAAGCGTGCCATGGCGCTGGCCAAACCTTCGAATGCCAAGGTTTCGCTGGTGCACATCGTCGAGCCGATGGCCATGGCATTCGGCGGTGACGTACCCATGGACCTGTCGCAACTGCAACAGCAACAGTTCGACCAGGCCAAGGAGCGCATGGACCGCCTGTTCAACAAATACCCCGACATCCAGCGCGGCGATTCGCACCTGACCTACGGCCAACCGCGCCAGGAAATCCACCAACTGGCCAAGGACCAGAAGTGCGACCTGATCGTGGTCGGCAGCCATGGCCGCCATGGCCTGGCGTTGCTGCTGGGTTCCACGGCCAATGACGTGCTGCACGGTGCACCGTGCGATGTACTGGCGGTGCGGTTGCAGAAGAAGGAATGACTTAACCTGTACCGGCCCTATCGCCGGCAAGCCAGCTCCCACAGGGATACCACAAAGCTTGAAACCTGTGGTGTACCTGTGGGACACCGCAAGGCTTGAAACCTGTGGTGTACCTGTGGAATACCACAAGGCTTGAAACCTGTGGTGTACCTGTGGAATACCACAAGGCTTGAAACCTGTGGTGTACCTGTGGAATACCACAAGGCTTGAAACCTGTGGTGTACCTGTGGGAGCTGGCTTGCCGGCGATAGGGCCAGTTCAGGCTGACGCCGATCAGCCTTCCAGCTCGGCCCAGCGCTCTACCAACGCATCCAGCTCACCTTGGAGCTTCTCGATCTTGGCCAGCACTGCGGAAGTTTCAGTAATCGGCCGCTGGTAGAAGCCAGCCGCATTCACTTCTTCCTGAGCCTCAGCCATGCGCTGCTCAACCTGGTCGATCTGCCCTGGCAGCATCTCCAGCTCACGCTGCAGCTTGTAGCTGAGCTTCTTCTTCGAAGCTTCTTCCGCCACCGGCGCAGCAACTGGCGCGGGCTTGTCCTCGACTTTCTCCACCACTGCACTGTTGAGCGCCGACTTGCCGCCTTTGCTCTCGGTCACGCCCAGCAGCTTCGGAGAGCCACCCTGGCGAATCCAGTCCTCGTAGCCGCCGACGTACTCACGCACCTTGCCCTCGCCTTCGAACACCAGGGTACTGGTGACGACGTTGTCGAGGAAGGCCCGGTCGTGGCTGACCATCAGCACGGTGCCCTTGTAGTTGGACAGCACTTCTTCGAGCAGTTCGAGGGTTTCAACGTCCAGGTCGTTGGTCGGTTCGTCGAGCACCAGCAGGTTGGCCGGCTTGCTGAACAGCTTGGCCAGCAACAGGCGCGCACGCTCGCCACCCGACAATGCCTTGACCGGCGTGCGGGCACGCTGCGGGCTGAACAGGAAGTCGCCCAGATAGCTCAGCACGTGACGGTTCTGGCCGTCGATCTCGATGAAGTCACGGCCTTCGGCCAGGTTGTCGATCACGGTCTTTTCCAGCTCGAGCTGGTGGCGCATCTGGTCGAAGTAGGCCACTTCCAGCTTGGTGCCGCTCTCGACCTTGCCCGAAGTGGGTTCCAGGCCGCCGAGCATCAGCTTGAGCAAGGTGGTCTTGCCGGTGCCGTTGGCGCCCAGCAGGCCGATACGGTCCTGGCGCTGCAGGACCATGGAAAAGTCCTTGACCAGCATTGGCCCGCCGGCGTGATGGAAGCTGACGTTTTCCAGCACCATCACCTGCTTGCCGGATTTTTCGGCCGACTCGATCTGGATGTTGGCCTTGCCCTGGCGTTCGCGGCGCTCACCACGCTCCACGCGCAAGGCTTTCAGCGCACGCACCCGGCCTTCGTTACGGGTGCGGCGGGCCTTGATGCCTTGGCGGATCCACACTTCTTCCTGGGCCAGGCGCTTGTCGAACAGCGCGTTGGCGGTTTCTTCGGCGGCCAGTGCGGCCTCCTTGTGCACCAGGAAGCTGGCGTAGTCACCGTTCCAGTCGATCAGGCCGCCACGGTCCAGTTCAAGGATGCGGGTGGCCAGGTTCTGCAGGAAGGACCGGTCGTGGGTGATGAACAGGACCGCGCCGTTAAAGCTGCGCAGGGCCTCTTCGAGCCAGGCAATGGCACCGATGTCCAGGTGGTTGGTAGGCTCGTCGAGCAGCAGCAGGTCGGGCTCGGACACCAGCGCCTGGGCCAGCAGCACACGGCGGCGCCAGCCACCGGACAGCTCGGCCAGGGTCTTGTCGGCCGGCAACTGCAGGCGGCTGAGGGTGCTTTCCACCACTTGCTGCAGGCGCCAGCCATCACGGGCTTCCAGCTCGTGCTGGACGTGCATGAGCTTTTCCAGGTCTTCGTCGTTCTGGATATTCATGCTCAGGTGATGGAACTGTGCCAGCAACTCACCGACGCCATCCAGGCCTGCGGCCACCACATCGAACACCGTGCGATCGTCGGCCACCGGCAGTTCCTGCGGCAGCTCGCCGATCTTCAGGCCCGGGGCACGCCAGACTTCACCGTCGTCGCCCTTCTGTTCGCCCTTGACCAGGCGCAGCATGCTGGATTTGCCAGTACCGTTGCGGCCGATGATGCACACCCGCTCACCACGAGCGATCTGCCAGGACACTTTGTCCAGCAGCGGCATGGCGCCGAATGCGAGGGACACATCGCTGAATTTGAGCAGGGTCATGTTGGTCTCCATAAATCGGGCGCGCATTCTACCTGACTTGGCCCTCGACGGCATCCGCTTGGCCACCCTACGAGCGCTTTGCGACATCTGGTCGAAGTTAATATCCCGATACAAGCACAGTGCTTTCACCCGCCGCCGGCAAACAGCTAAGCTAAGGCAATTGCTTCCAACAGTGCTGGCTCCGCCGTCACTTCCCCATGGTTCTACTGCCCGGACGTATCATGCGCAGCCGCCTGTTACACATTGCATCATGCCTGCTGCTCACCGCTGCCACCTGCGCGGCGCAGGCCACCGACCTCACCCAGCAACGCCAGTACTACGACGAGGCCAAGCGTGCGCTGGCCAAAGGCGACAAAGGCCCGTACTTGCGCTATGCGCAAGCCCTGAGCGACTACCCGCTGACACCGTACCTGGCCTACGACGAGCTTACCGCCCGCCTCAAAAGCGCCAGCAACCAGGAGATCGAAGGCTTTCTCGCCAAGCATGGCGACCTGCCCCAGGCCAACTGGATGAAACTGCGCTGGCTACGCTGGCTGGCCGAACGCGGCGAATGGGACACCTTCGTCAAATACTACGACCCCAAGCTCAATTTCACCGAACTGGACTGCCTCAACGGCCAGTATCAGCTCAGCCATGGCCTGCGCGCCGAGGGCTATGCCACAGCTGACAAATTGTGGAACGTCGGAAAGTCGCAACCTGCCGCCTGCGACACACTGTTCGGCATGTGGGCGGCCGAAGGCCAGCTGACCGAGGCCAAGCGCTGGGAACGCACCAAGCTGGCGGCCCAGACGCGCAACTACGCTTTGGCCAACAACCTGGTCAAGACCTTGACCACCCTCGGCCCTCAGGGGCGCCTTCTGGTCGACGTGGCGCAAAAGCCAGAGCTGCTCAACCAGCCGTCGCGCTTTACCTCGGTCAACGAAGCCATGTCCGATGTCGTCAGCCTCGGCCTGCGCCGCCTGGCCCGGCAGGACCCGGAGCGGGCCATGGCACTGCTCGACGATTACGCCCAGCGTATGCACTTCTCTCGCGACGAGAAGGTGGCCATCGCCCGCGAAATCGGCCTGACCCTGGCCCGCCGCTACGACCCGCGCGCGCTCGACCTGATGACCCGCTACGACCCCGAACTGCGCGATAACACCGTCAGCGAATGGCGCCTGCGCCTGCTGCTGCGCCTGGGCCGCTGGGAAGACGCCTACGAGCTGACCAAGCGCCTGCCCCAGGACCTGGCCAGCAGCAGCCGTTGGAAGTACTGGCAGGCACGCAGCCTGGAGCTGGCCCAGCCGAACAACCCGCAGATCCCGCTGCTGTACAAGACCGTGGCACGTGAGCGCGATTTCTATGGCTTCCTCGCCGCCGACCGGGCGCAGACGCCATACCAGCTGAACAACAAGCCGCTGCTGCTAAGCCCGCAACTGGTCAAGAAGGTGCGCAACACGCCTGGCATCCAGCGTGCACTGGAATTCCACGCCCGTGGCCAGATCGTCGAGGGCCGCCGCGAGTGGTACCACGTCAGCCGCCACTTCACCCGCGACGAAATGGTTGCCCAGGCACGCCTGGGCTACGACCTGCGCTGGTACTTCCCGGCCATCCGCACCATCAGCCAGGCGCAATACTGGGACGACCTGGACATCCGCTTCCCGATGGCCCACCGCGACACCCTGGTGCGCGAAGCCAAGGTCCGCGGCCTGCATTCGAGCTGGGTATTCGCCATCACCCGCCAGGAAAGTGCATTCATGGAGGATGCGCGCTCGCCGGTGGGCGCCAGCGGCCTGATGCAGCTGATGCCGGCCACGGCCAAAGAGACCGCGCGCAAGTTCAGCATCCCGCTGGCATCACCGGCACAGGTACTGAACCCGGACAAGAACATCCAGCTGGGCGCTGCCTACCTGAGCCAAGTGCACAGCCAGTTCAACGGCAACCGGGTGCTGGCCTCGGCGGCCTACAACGCCGGGCCCGGCCGCGTGCGGCAGTGGCTGAAAGGCGCCAAGCACCTGAGCTTCGATGTGTGGGTAGAATCGATCCCGTTCGACGAAACACGCCAGTATGTGCAGAACGTGCTGTCATACTCGGTGATCTACGGGCAGAAGCTGAATTCGCCGCAGCCGCTGGTGGATTGGCATGAGCGGTATTTCGATGACATGTAAGGCCTGCTGAACCTGAACCGGCCCTATCGCCGGCAAGCCAGCTCCCACAGGTAGCGCACAAGTCTTCGAACCTGTGATGAACCTGTGGGAGCTGGCTTGCCGGCGATAGGGCCGGTTCAGGCAGCACATTCACTCCAGAACTTCCACCTGCATTCCTAGTTCAAGCCACCCACTGCCATCCACCGCCAGGTTCTGCCCGAACAGCACATCCCCCTCCTTCTCGCGAAAGGTCTTGAGCGTGACCATCGGCTCGCGGTCGGCACTGCGCTCCCCGGTTGCTGGATCAATTGTTGTGAAGATGCACCGCACACTGGGCTTGAGCACGCGAAATTCCAGGCTGCCAATGCGAATCCGCTTCCAGCCATCCTCGGCAAACGGCTCTGCTCCTTGCACCACCAGGTTCGGTCGAAAGCGCAGCATTTCCATGGGCCGGCCAATACGCCGGTTGAGCTCGTCCAGCGAGCCCTGCCCAATAAGCAGCAAGGGGAAGCCATCGGGAAACGCCGCCCGGTCACTGTTGTAGCCATAGCCATTGGGCAGGTAACGCGCGCGCTGCTCCGGGCAATGCACCAGCCGCACGGCCTTGCCCAGCAACGCGCTCAACCAGGCCGCTGCTGCGTCGCCAGCGTCGGGCACACGCAGGGTGTCGCGCCAGATCGTCACGCCGCGCAGCGCATCATCGGCAGCGGGCACAGGCACCCGCAACGGCACCCGCCCAGGCGCCTGCAGCAACAACTGGCCGTTGTCGTCATCGCACGCCTGCAGCTGGCCAAGTTGCGGCCAGGCCCGCTGGGTCAGGAAGCGTCCATTTTCTTCCTCGACCACCATCCAGCGCCGGTCGCCCTGCAACCCCAACAACCCCACCCTCGATGCCTGCAGGCTTTGCGCCTGGCCCGACTTCACCGGGTATCGATACAACTCACTGAGAAACATCCCTGCCGCCTCGCGTCATGCCAAATGCCAAGCTTATACCTGGCTGGCCCAGCGATCACGCAGTGGCGGTATCCAGCAGCAGGCGTTGCTTGACCACATCGACCAGGCGATCAGGCTGGAACTTGGACAGGAAGTTGTCGCAACCCACCTTCTTCACCATGGATTCGTTGAAGCTGCCCGACAGCGAGGTGTGCAGCACGACGTAGAGCTGGCGCAGACGGGCATCGCTGCGAATTTCGGTGGTCAGCCGGTAGCCGTCCATTTCCGGCATTTCGGCGTCGGTGAACACCATCAGCAGCTTTTCGCACACGTCCTCGCCCGCATCGGCCCAACCCTTGAGCATGCGCAACGCCTTCAGGCCATCACTGGCCACATGCAGCTTCATGCCCAGCTGGGACAGGGTGTCACGCAACTGCGCCAGGGCCACGCTGGAATCGTCCACCAGCAACACCTCGCGGCCACGGGCACGGGCCAGCACCGGGTCGGCGAGTTTATCGCCAGAGACCCGGGCGTTGTACGGCACGATCTCAGCCAGCACCTTCTCCACGTCGATCACTTCCACCAGCTTTTCATCGACCTTGGTGATGGCCGTCAGGTAGTGCTGGCGCCCGGCGCTGGCAGGCGGCGGCATGATCGACTCCCAGTTCATGTTGACGATGCGGTCAACACCGCCCACCAGGAAGGCCTGCACCGAACGGTTGTACTCAGTGACAATGATGGTGCTGTCCGGCCCAGGCTGCAGCGGGCGCATGCCGATTGCCTGGGACAGGTCGATCACCGGCAACGTCTGGCCGCGGAGGTTGACCACGCCACAGACGAAGGCGTGGCGCTGGGGCATCAAGGTCAGCTTGGGCATCTGCAGCACTTCCTGCACCTTGAACACGTTGATCGCGAACAACTGCCGGCCGGCCAGGCGAAACATCAGAATTTCCAGGCGGTTCTCACCCACCAGTTGCGTGCGTTGGTCTACTGTGTCGAGAATGCCAGCCATTGGAAAACCCCCAGGCTTGAGTCAAAAAAGTGTAAGCATCCACCCTGTATCGGCGGCTTCACGCGCACCTTGACCCTTGCGGGAAAATGCCGTGAAGGCAATTGATATCACTTTACCATCATGCTTTACTGCGGGCATTACACGGCAAATCAGCAGTGCGACAAAAGTTCCCCACCTGAGCTCGATATCAGGGAAACCCCTACCTGCAATCGGGTGCAACCTGATGTTCGCGATATCCTTTAGCCATTAATGTGACGCCATTCTCAATGCATGAATGGAGTCAGGCTTTTGCTAGCTATCGTTTCGGCGTGCCCGCCCCCTGCGCCTGCCCTACGCGCGGGGACCTGATCATGGACACTGCCTTATCGTTCGAAGACGCCCTGCAAGGTTATCTGCTGGATGCCCAGGTATTGCTGACCCAGGCCCAGGAGTGCCTGCAGCATCTGGAACTGATCGACAATGATCCAGATGCCTGCCGCTGCCTGGACAACACCCTCGAGAGCCTTGCCAGGCAGGCTACACGCCTGGGCCTGCGTGAAGTCGCCCATTACACCAATGCCCTGCATCAGTTGCTTGCACCCGCCTGTCACCGCGGCTGCCTGCAACGTGAAGCCCTGCCCGCGCTAGGGGCCTGCCTTACCTTGCTGGCCTGGCAACTGGAGCTGGTCGATACCCGTACCGGGCGGCTGAACCTGGACATCGGCGAGCAACTGGTGCTGCTGAGCGACCTGGCCAAGGTCGTGAAGCAACCGTTTGCGCCAACCTGTGCTTCCTGCGACGAGCACGGCAGCGTGTGCCTGCATTCGCACACCACAGTGGCGGCAGGCATAGGCACCGGCCGGTGGAATCCACGGTATTAACCTGACACAAAGTGCAACTAAGCACGTTTAATCACGCCCCGCCGAGAGCGAACTTGGAAAGTTCTGCAAGTTTTCGGGGGCCACGTTGAATCATTGCCGCACTAGTTGCACGACAAGTGCGTAATGCGCGATCCAGGGGGTGGCACTTTGCTACCTGCGAATGCCCGACTTGCAGGCGTTTCAAGGCGTTACCCAGCCGCGACCGATACAGTGCGAAGTGGTAATATGCGCCCCCACAAACGCTTGCAACCTGAATAATGGTTGAACGATCACGTGTTCGAAAAAATATCGAAAGTACTGCGCCAAAGCCTCTGAGCAGCATTGTGCAAGGCCTCCATCAGCAATACTTCAGTGGCTTCCCTACCTATGCTTCCACGCTTGAAGACTTCTTTGCGTTGCTGCTCCCGCGTTGCCCTGCTGCGTTGGGTGACGGCCGCGTTATGCGTGGCCTCGCTGGGCGCCAACCTGATGCTGTACCTGGCCAACCAGGCAGCCCCGGCCAGCCTGCTGGTGCTTCAACTGGTCGCTACGCTGGGCACCGTCGTCTCCCTGGGGCTGAGCGCCAGGTCGATCAGCCTGCGCCCGGCAGAACTGGCCGAGCGCATGCTCAAGGTCCAGGAAGACGAGCGCCAGCACTTGGGCCGGGAACTGCACGACGACATCGGCCAACTGCTCACCGCCGCCAAGCTGCAACTGCAGTGGCTGCAAAGGCGCATGCCCGACGAGCTGCAAGGCCACTGCAACACCCTGCGCAGTACGCTGGATGACACCTTGGGCAACGTACGCGACGTGTCCGCCCTGCTCAACCCTCGGCAATTGGCCAGCCTGGGCCTGGAAGCCAGCCTGCGCGCGCACCTGGTGCGTACCCTGGCCAGCAGCAGCGTGCACTGGAGCCTGGCGTGCAACCAGCGCCTGGGCGGCATCGACGAAGCTGTGGCCATGGCGGTGTTTCGCATTACCCAGGAGGCTGTGACCAACATGCTGCGCCACGCCCAGGCAGATAACCTGATCATTCAGCTGCAGCGCACCCCCGAGGGGCTGGCGTTGTCGATCCACGACGATGGCCGTGGTTTCGTCCCGGCACGGCACCCGGCCGACGCAGGCCAGCGCGGCCTGGCTGGCATGCAGGAGCGGGTCACCGCCTTGCAGGGTAGCCTCGACATCACCAGCCAGCTCGGCATGGGTACGCGTATCGAAGCGGTATTCCCGTGGCCTGCGCGTACCCAGCAACGCGCCGGGAGCAAGGCCACCCATGACCTGTAGACTGCTGCTGGTTGACGACCACTCGCTGATCCGCGCCGGTGTGCGCGCACTGGTCTGCGACATCCCCGGCTATGACGTGATCGGTGAAGCCGACGACGGCAGCCAACTGCTCGAACAGGTGCGCGCGCTGGCGCCCGACATCGTCTTGCTGGACATCTCCATGCGGTCGACCAGCGGCCTGGACGCCCTCACCCAACTGCGGGCAAGCGCAAGTACATGCAAGGTGCTGATCCTGTCGATGCATACCGACCCTGACCTGATCATGCGGGCCCTGGAAAGCGGCGCCCACGGCTACCTGCTCAAGGACACCAGCGCCACCGAGCTGGAGCAGGCCCTGAGCGCAGTGCGCAGCGGCGAGCGCTACCTCAGCCCGGCCATTGCCCACACCGTCATCAACCAGGCCCTACGGCACACCAGGCAGGGCAACCAAGCGGCTGGCGAGCGGCATAACCTCACTGCGCGACAACTGGAAATCCTGCGCCTGATCGTGCGCGGCAAGTCCACCCGGGAAATCGCTGCGGGCCTGGGCCTGTCGATCAAGACCGTGGAAACCCACCGCTCGCAAATCATGAAGCGCCTGCAGATTCATGACGTGGCCGGCCTGGTGCTGTTCGCTGTACGCGAGAAAATCATCAGCCTGGATGACTAAGCAGCGGCGATCCGGCCGGCAGGTGCAGCTGCAACGCGCCAGGCCTGGCCTGAAAGCGCAGGTTGCCGGCCTGCAACGGCTCGCCATCGAGGTTGATGTCCAGGCCCTGCGCGCTCTTGATCTCGACCCAGGGCAACCTGGCGCGGACGAAAAGCCCGTCACCGGCCAACAGGTCGCGCAGTGCCCCGACTACCTCTTGCGGCGCTGGCAGGATGGCAATGTCAAGCAAGCCGTCATTCACCACCGCCTCAGGGCACAGCACTTGCCCGCCGCCCGCCTGGCGACCATTGCCGATCCCCAGCGCCAGCAGGCTCCCTTGCCACTGGAAGTCAGGCCCTTGCAGTTCCACCGTGGCTGCCTGCAGCTCGCTGAAGCGCGACAACCCGGTGAATAGGTAGGCCGCGGCACCCAGCACCTTCTTCAGGTCTTCGGAGGTGTTGGCGGTGACCTGGCTACCAAACCCACCCGTGGCCATGTTGAGGAACAACTGGTCGCCGGCCTGGCCCAGGTCGATAGCCTGCGCCGGCGTATTCAGCAGCGCCAGTGCCTCGGCAGGCTCCAGGGGTATGCCGGCGGCTTTGGCGAAATCGTTGGCCGTGCCCAGCGGCAACAGCGCCAGACTGGCCTCGGCATCTGCCAGGCCCATGGCCTCGGCCACATCCCGTAAAGTGCCGTCGCCACCGCCTGCGACGATATGGCTGTAGCCCGCCGCCAGCGCCTCGCCGACCAGGCGCTGCGCGTCACCCGCCTCCCAGGTGACACGCACATCCAGCACCCAGCCGGTATCGCGCAGGTCGCAAACGGCGCTGCGCAGCGCTTCATTCATCGCCTGCTTGCCGTGCAGGATCAGCATTGCCTTGCGCCCTTGCATCGCGCTTCTCCGTGAAGTTGACCGACCCAGATCTCGACCATGCCCGCTCACCGATCGTTGCATGCCGACAAAAAAATACCCAAGCCAACGTGGTCTTTTTCCCACACCCGACAATGCGCGCTATGCTCAGAAAATGAACTTTTGACAAGTTTTTGACCTAGGCAAACAAAGCTACCTGGGAAGTCAGCCTTTTGACTTCTGTTTGCCGGGCTCGAAACCCTAGCCATGGACGCGCCCCGGCAGTGGTGTTCAGCACACTGCCGATGGGCGCGTCTTTTCATCCGCGGCCTTTCACGAGGATTCCGGGTCATGCGCATTCTCTGGACACTGCCCTACCTACCCTGGCCGACCACCAGCGGCAGCAAGACCCGGCAATACCACCTGATGCGCGCACTGGCACAGCAGGGCCACCGCATTACCCTGTTGGCGCAGTCGAAAATCCCCCTCAGCGATACAGCCCGCGAAGCCCTGGAGCCGCTGCTCGAGCGCCTGATCGTAATGCCCCGCCGGCCGCTGCACAGCCCGCTGAACTTATTGGCTTCGCCCATCATCGACTACCCCATGCGGGCCATCATCAACGGCCTGTCCCCTTGCCTGCGGCACCGTTTCGAGCAATTGCTGGACGAAACCTGGGACGTGATCCAGATCGAGCACAGCTACAGTTTTCAACCGTTCGAGAAGGCCCTGCAGGCTCGCGGGTTGCCCTACATGCTCAGCGAACACACGCTCGAGTCGGTGATGGGCGGTGCCTGCCACGACCGGCTGCCCCTGTGGCTGCGCCCACTCAACGCCTTCGACCGCTGGCGCTACCGGCGCTGGGAACAGCGGGTGCTGTGCCAGCCCACCGAGCTGGTGGCAGTCAGCGCCCACGACGCCGAGCTGATCGCGCAGATCAGCGGGCGACCGGTGAATGTGGTGGTCAACGGTGTGGATTGTGACTTCTACCAGCACGTGGAGCCCGCGTTACACAGCCAGCGCCTGCTGTTCGTCGGCAACTTCGAATATGGCGCCAACCTTGAGGCCATCGAGTGGGCGCTGGAAGACATCATGCCGCAGGTGTGGATGAGCAACCCGGCTGTGCGCCTGGCAATAGCCGGGCATGCCCTGCCGGCCAGCTGGAAACTGCACTGGAACGACCCGCGCATCGAATGGTTCGGCTACCGCCCTGACCTGCGTGAGCTGCAAAAGCGTTCGGCACTGTTCTTCGCGCCGCTGCGCTATGCCGGGGGCTCCAAGGTAAAAATCCTGGAGGCCATGGCCGCAGGCCTACCGGTGATCACCACCGGCAAAGGCGTATCGGGCCTGACCGCAAACAACGGCGAGCACTATCTGGGCAGTGATGACGGCGACCAGCTGGCCCTGTTGATCACCCAACTGCTCAACCAGCCCTGGCGCATGAGCCAGTTGAGCGCTGCCGGCCGCCAGTTCGCCCGCCAGCGCCACGACTGGAGCGTGGCCGCCCAGCAACTGGAGAACGTGCACATGCGCCTGGCCCAGGCAGCACCGGCCGAGGCCGCGCCACGGGGCAGTGCCTGGCTGGGCCGCTCAGCCAAGTAGCTCGCTGAAGGGAATGAACGGCACGCTGTCGCCCTGTTTCGGCGTACTGCCCTCTCGCACTTCCACCAAACCCTCGGCCCACGCCGCGCTGCGCAGCACGCCGGAGCTCTGGTTCTTGTAGATACGCACCTGGCCCTGCTCGATGCGTGCACGCAGGTACTCGCGCCGCGTGCCGGCCTTGGGCCAGTCAAAGCCTGCCGGCATGTCGAAGCGCAGCGGCGTGACATCGCCCACGCCCTGGCGACGTAACAGATAGGGCCGGGTCAGCAGGCCAAAGGTAACCAGGGTAGAGGCCGGGTTACCCGGCAGGCCGATCACTGGTACGCCCTGAAAGTGGCCGAAGGTGAGTGGCTTGCCCGGCTTGATTGCCAGCTTCCACAAAGCCAGCTCGCCGGCTTCGCGCAGGGCCGCTCCCAGGTAGTCGGCCTCGCCCACCGAAACACCGCCGGTCGACAAGATCAGATCAACTTCGCCCAGCGAGGCCAGGCAGGCGCGGGTAAGCGCCAAATCATCCGGCAGGATGCCTGCATCGACCACGTCGCAGCCCAGCCGCTGCAACCAGCTGACCAGCAGCCGGCGGTTGCTGTTGTAGATTTGCCCCGGCCCCAGCGGCAAACCGGGCTCGACCAGTTCGTCACCCGTGGACAGTACCGCCACCCGCACTTTGCGCACCACGTCCAGTCGGCCGTGGCCCAGGGTCGCCGCCAGGCCCAGTTCGATCGGCCCCAGCCGGGTGCCGGCGCTCATCACCTGCTCGCCCTTGCGGGTCTCCTGGCCTTGAGGGCGGATGTTCTGATCGGCATGCAAGGGTTCGAGAAAGCGCACCCGACCGTCTTCGGCCACTTCGGTGTTTTCCTGCATCTCGACGCAATCGGCACCTTCAGGCACTGGCGCCCCGGTGAAGATGCGCGCGCAGGTGCCCGGTTGCAGGGGCTGCGGCGCATGGCCGGCGAAGATCCGCTGGCTGACCGGCAGTGGCTCGCCCTGCCAGTCGGCCTTGCGCAAGGCATAGCCGTCCATGGCACTGTTCGGCCAGGGCGGCAGGTCGAGCGAGGCCACCAGGTCGGTGGCCAGCACGCGGCCCTCGGCCTCGGCCAACGGCAGGTTCTCGGTGTCACGGATCGGCGCCGCTTCGGCCAGCGCCAGCAGTTGCTCCAGGACTTGCTCCACCGGCATCAGTGGCCGGGCCTGGCTAGCTTCAGCCACGGCTGTCACAGGCCGCTGCCTGCTTCAGGTGCGCAACGAAGTTGCAGGGGCGATGGCGTGCATCGAGCTGCTCGGCCAGGATGCCGTCCCAGCCGGTGCGCACCGCATTGGTCGAGCCCGGCAGGCAGCACACCAAGGTGCCGTTGGCCAGCCCGGCCAGGGCGCGCGACTGCACGGTGGAGGTGCCGATGTCGGCCACGGAAATCTGCCGGAACAGCTCACCAAAACCGTCCACCTGCTTGTCCAGCAGGCAGGCCACCGCTTCGGGCGTGCTGTCGCGGCCGGTAAAACCGGTACCACCAGTAATCAGCACCACTTGCACGCTGTCATCGGCGATCCAGGTGGCGACCTGGGCGCGGATCTTGTACAGGTCGTCTTTCAGCAGCACGCGCTCGGCCAGGCGGTGGCCCGCTGCGCTCAGGCGGTCGACGAACAGCTGGCCAGAGGTGTCGGTGTCGAAGGTGCGGGTGTCGCTGACCGTCAGCACGGCGATGTTCAGCGCCACGAAGGGGGTATCTGCCTTGGCTTTCATGGAGGTCCGTCACAACAGGATGAGATGGCCGCAGTTATATCACAGCGTACCTTTGCCCGGCGTTGCGCCATCAGCCTTGCCCTGGATCAAGAAGACAGATTTGTCGCTATGCTGCACTTGGAGTGAACTTGCACTAATGTCCTGCGTCATAAATGTCATCTAGCACCATCGCACTTGGAGAAACACGATGATCAAACGGACCCTACCCGCCTTCCTGCTCGCCTTGGGCCTGGGCGCCCTCGCTGGCTGCTCGACCCCTACCGTCATCACCCTGAACGATGGCCGGGAGATCCAGGCAACGGATAAACCATCCTTCGACGAAGACTCCGGTTTCTACGAATTCGAGCAACTCGACGGTAAGCGCACGCGCCTGAACAAAGACCAGATCCGCACCGTCAAAGAGCTCTGATCAAGCACCTGTTATGGCAAAGGCCCTTATAACAACAAGGGCTTGTGGGCAAAAACGGGATGCAGTAGGATTTTGTTCATCGGAGTGTAGCGCAGCCAGGTAGCGCGTCTCGTTCGGGACGAGAAGGCCGCAGGTTCGAATCCTGTCTCTCCGACCAGATCCTTTTCAAAAAGCCCGCATTGCGCGGGCTTTTTGTTGCCCCTGAAAAAGTGTCAGGCGCTCAGGCGCGAGGTTACTTCGCCCAGCTGCCCGGACAACCCATGCAGGCGGTGCCCCGCCTGCTCGGTGTGCTGCACCGACTCTTGGTTGGCCGTGGCAATGCGGGTGATTTCGATCAGGTTGCGCGAGATGTCTTCGGCCACGCTGGTCTGTTCTTCTGCCGCCGTGGCGATCTGCCGGTTCATGTCGCGGATCGCCTCTACCGCCTGGGTGATGCGCTGCAGCATCTGCCCGGCCTGCTGCACCTGCTCGGCCCCCTCTTCGCTTCGTTGCTGGCCGCTTTCGATGGCCTTGACCGCTTCAACCGCACCTGACTGCACCGCTTCGATGATCTGGTGGATCTCGGCAATCGAGGCTGCCGTGCGCTGGGCCAGGCTGCGCACCTCATCGGCCACCACCGCAAAGCCACGCCCGGCCTCGCCGGCACGGGCCGCTTCGATGGCCGCGTTCAGCGCCAGCAGGTTGGTTTGCTCGGCAATACCGCGGATCACTTCCAGCACTTTGCCGATGCGCGTGCTGTCGTGTTCCAGGTCGCGGATTACCGCCGCCGTGCCGGCGATTTCGCGGTTGACCACGCCAATGATATCGATGGTCTGCTGCATCACCTGCTCACCCGCCTGGGCACTGTGGTCGGCGTCATCCGCTGCGCGGGCAGCTTCAGCGGCATGGCGGGCCACTTCCTGGGCGGTGGCAGACATCTCGTGCATGGCCGTGGCCACCTGGTCGGTGCGCTGGAACTGGTCATGGGTGCCGCGGGCCATGTCGCCGGCAATGCTGCGCAACTGGCCACTGGCACCTTCCAGCTCCTGGGCATTGTCCTTCAGCCGGCCGACGGTGTCGGCGAGAAAGTCGCGCAAGGTGTTGGCCGCCCGCGCCAGGCGCCCCAGTTCGTCCTCGCGTCGGCTGTCCACGCGGGCGGCAAAACGGCCCTGGCTAAGCTGCGCGACGTACTCGATCAACTGGCGGATCGGCTCGATCAGGCTGCGGTTGACCAGCCAAAGGCTGAGCAGGCCCACCAGTACCGCCGAGGCCAGCATCACCAGCAAGCCCAGCCATACCGTGCGTTCGGCACTGGCGTTGATGCTGGCCGCACGCTGGCGGGCATCGGCACGCAGTTGCTCCACCAGTTCGCTCATCTGCTCACTGGCGGCGCGGTCTACCCCCTTCACCGCCAAGTCGCCGGCTACCGGGTCGCCACCAGCGGCGAGGAAGGCCTGACGGCCCTGCGCATAGGCCTGGCCCAACTGCCGGTGGCTGTCACGCAGTTGCTGCAACGGCGCCTTGAGCCTGGCGTCGCTGCTGTCGATCAGTTGCCCGAGCAATTGTTGCACCTGCTGTTCGCGGGCCTGAAACTGCTGCCAGTACTTGTCCATCTCAGCCGGCTGGCGCCCGCGCAACAGCACGTTCTTCCATTCCTGCACCTGGATCTTGAACTGCAGGTTGGCTTCATCAATCAATTGCGAAGCCCGCAGCGGCCCGTCCACCAGCTCGGCATAACCGCGCACGCTGGACGACAAAAACTGGAAACACACCAGGGCGATCAACAGCATCGCCACCAGGCTGCCGCCGAGCAGCGAGAGAATTTGCACTCTGAGGGATTTACGCAACATCGTGGATCTCGAAACCGGAAGGAAAGGAATGGCGCGCATCCGCAACACCAGGTAAGACATTCCATGTCCTTGTTGGCAGGCCAAAAAAAAGCTGCCATCAAGCAATGGCAGCCAGGTCGAGCACTTACGCAACAGTTGAGCCAGATACTCTCAGGCAATTGCTACAAAATTGTTACAAACTCGCGACGCATTAGCCGCTGGCGAATTGCAAGGCCGCCAGCCGCGCATACAGCGGGCTTTCCTCGACCAGCTGGCGGTGGGTACCCACCGCCACCACCCGGCCCTTGTCGATGACCGCAATGCGCTCGGCATGCTGCACCGTGGCCAGCCGATGGGCGATCACCAGCGTGGTACGCCCGGCCATCAGGCTGGGCAACGCCTGCTGGATCAGGTGTTCGCTCTGCGCGTCGAGCGCGCTGGTGGCCTCGTCCAGCAACAGGATCGGTGCATCCACCAGCAACGCCCGGGCGATCGCCAGGCGCTGGCGTTGCCCGCCGGACAGGCCGATGCCGCCCTCGCCCAAGGGCGTCTGGTAGCCTTGCGGCAGCTGCCGGATGAATTCGTCGGCATGGGCGCCATGCGCTGCGGCTTCGACTTCGGCCTGGGTAGCATCGGGCCGCCCATAACGGATATTGGCCTCCACCGTGCCGCGAAACAGTGAGGGGTTTTGCGCCACCAGGGCGAACTGCCGGCGCAACTGGTCGGGGTCCAGCTCGGTAACCGGCTGGCCATCGAGCAGGATGCGCCCTTGCTGCGGGTCGTAGAAGCGCAGCAACAAATCGAACAGGGTCGACTTGCCCGCCCCCGAGGGGCCCACCAAGGCCACGGTCTGCCCGGGCTCGATGACCAGGCTCAGGCCATCGACAGCCGCCACCGAAGGCCGTGACGGGTAGGCGAACACCAACTGCTGCAGCTCGATATGCCCGCTGGCCCGCTGCTGCGGTAGCGCCTGCGCCACAGTGGGTGGCAGGATCGCACTGCGCGCCGCCAACAGCTCGGCAATACGTTCGGCCGCACCGGCAGCACGTTGCAGCTCGCCGATCACCTCACTGAGGGTGCCGAACGCGCTACCGACGATCAGGCTGTAGAACACGAACGCCGCCAGTTCGCCTGCGGAGATACGCCCGGCGATCACATCCATGCCGCCGACCCACAGCATCACCCCCACTGCCCCCAGCACCAGCACGATCACCAGGGTAATCAGCCAGGCACGCTGGGCAATCCGCTTGCGGGCCACGCCAAAGGCGGCTTCGACCGTGTCGGCGAACCGTTCGCGGTCATGCGCCTGGTGGTTGTAGGCCTGTACCGTCTTGATCTGCCCCAGGGTCTCGGCCACGTAGCTGCCCACATCGGCCACCCGGTCCAGGCTCTGGCGCGACAGGCTGCGAACCCTGCGACCAAACAGCAGGATCGGTGCCAGCACCAGCGGCAAGGCGACCACCACGATGCTGGTGAGCTTGGGGTTGGTGATGAACAACAGCACCACACCACCAATGACCATCAGCGCGTTGCGCAGGAACATCGACAGCGATGAGCCGATGACCGATTGCAGCAAGGTGGTGTCGGCGGTCAGCCGCGACTGGATCTCGGAACTGCGGTTGTCTTCGAAAAAGCCGGGGTGCAGGCCGATCAGGTGGTCGAACACGGCACGACGGATATCGGCCACGCAACGCTCGCCAATCCACGACACCAGGTAGAAACGGCTGAAGGTGCCCACCGCCAGGGCCAGCACCAGCAGCAGGAACAGGCCGATGGTCTGGTTGAGCTGGTGCGCCGAGCGGGTCATGAAGCCCTGGTCTACCAGCAGGCGGATGCCCTGCCCCATGGACAGCGTGATGGCGGCAGTGACCACCAGGGCCAACAAGGCCAGCAGCACCTGTCGACGGTACGGACGAACGAACTGCCAAGCCAGGCGCAAGGCTCGGCGTTGGCGAGGGGAAACCGAATCGGGCATGGCGGCGGCTACGATGGCAGGGAAACCGCAGACTACCACTCATCCGGGCAGGGGGAATGCATGCAGGGTGCTATAACGCATCGATCTAAACAGATGATGGAGCTTTCACAGGGTTTCTGTTGCACTGTTGCTGCCGTGACACAGAAGCTGTCACAGGCCAGTCACGGCGCAGGGCTACCCTGAACTTGAACCTGAAGAGGAGACAGTGCATGAGCTTGCAGCATGGCAGTGACAACCAGAAGCCTCAGACCACCAAGCCACCCGAGGCATGCGGTTCGATCATCGACGGCAAGGGGCGCGAAGTGCCAATTACCGAGCAGATGATCCAGCAGGCCTGCAAGGCCCTGGAAGAAAGCAGGGTCGAACGCGTACACAAAGGTTGATCGGCGATTTTTTTGCAACCCGGCGCTTGCGCCGGGTTTTTATTGCCCGCAGGTTTGCTTGGGCCCTTGTGGGAGCGGCCTTGCGTCGCGAAAGGGCTGCAAAGCAGCCCCGGCAACCC
>NZ_JBLZWV010000048.1:0-29154 GCF_056098905.1 Pseudomonas sp. TSO6
GCTGAAATCCTGGGGCCGCTTTGCGGCCCTTTCGCGACGCAAGGCCGCTCCCACAACCGCAGATAACTCCAAAACTTGCTTAGACCAACTCCGCCCCCAAGGCACTCACCAGCTGCGCCAACTGCGGCGACTCCCCACGCAAGCGCACCGCCAACCCTTCAATCTCGCGCCGCGGCGGGTATTGCTTGCGCAACTGGTCGAACGCCGCACGCTGCTGCTGCGGGTCATCACTCAGGCTGCGACGGAAGTCGGCATCGTCGCGGCGTGGGTCGTACACGGCGCGGCACAGTGTCGCTAATGCCCAGGCCGGGTCAGTGCTGGCATCCAGCTCGATTTGCGCCAGCGGCGGCCGGGGCAGCAAGTCTGCCAGCTGCACCTGCTCGTCGACACCCAGGAACCGGCACAGCGCTTGGTAGATCTGCGCGGTGCCACGCTGGCGGCCGTCGAGGCTGTAGCCGGCAATGTGCGGCGAGGCCAGTGTGCACAGGTCGGCCAATTGCAGGTCGACCTGTGGCTCGCCCTCCCACACATCCAGCACCGCATGCACGTCTTCGCGGTCCAGCAGCAGCTCGCGCAAGGCAGCGTTGTCCACCACCGGGCCACGGCTGGCGTTGATCAACCAGGCACCCGGGCGCAACTGCGCAAGCTGCGCCTGGCCCAGCAGGTGCCAGGTCGGGTTCTCACCACCGCGCTGCAACGGGGTATGCAGGCTGATCACATCGCACTGTTGCACAATGGTTTCCAGGCTGACGTAGTTGCCGCCCTCGGCGGCCTGGCGTAGCGGATCGCACACCAGCACCTTCCAGCCCAGGCCGTGCAGCACCCGCACCAGGCGGCCACCCACTTCACCCGCGCCCACCACGCCATACACCCGCTCGGGCAGTGCCGCGCCATCCAGCTCGGCCAGGGTCAACAGGCTGCCCAGCACGTAGTCGACCACACCGCGGGCATTACAGCCCGGCGCACTGCTCCAGCGGATGCCCGTCTCGGCAAAGTAGTCCAGGTCCAGGTGATCGGTACCGATGGTGCAGGTGCCGACAAAGCGTACGCGGCTGCCTTCGAGCAACTGGCGGTCGACTTTGGTTACCGAGCGCACCAGCAGGATATCGGCGTCCTTGACGCTGGCGGCATCGAGACTTCGGCCGGGGTAACGGCGGATTTCACCGAAACCCTGGAAGAAGGCATCGAGCAGCGGGATGTTCTCGTCGGCAACTATCAGCATGGCGCTCTCCTGTCTGGGGAACGCAGTGTAGGCGCAACGCCGGGCGTGTTCCAGAGCGCTTCAGTCGGCTTTCTTGCGAATCCAGTACAGGAAGGTACCGGCGTCTTCTTGCTGCTGCAGCAGTTCGTGGCCGAGGAAGTTGCAGAATTTGGGGATGTCGCGGCGGGTCGACGGGTCGGTGGCGATAACCTTGAGCAGGCCGCCAGCGGCCAGGTCACGCACGTGCTGGTGCAGCATCATCACCGGTTCCGGGCAGTTCAGGCCGGTGGCATCGAGGATGGCGTCGGGGGTGAAATCGGTCATGGGGGGCTCCGAAAATGATCGCCATTGTCGCGCATAGCGCGACGCGGTCCAAGGGGGCTCAGACGCATGCCTTCATCTTTGTGTGTATCTCGAGATCGAGCGCCGCCCGCGCGGCGCATCGCGAGCTGCGCTCGCTCCTACGTTTGTTTCGGGCCAATCATTCCTGTGCCATTTGCGCGCGAACGCCTTGGCGTACGGCGCAATATCGCGTCGTACAAACAAGGCGGTCGCGCGCAGCTGTAACAAGCGTTACTGGCCAAAAACAAACGTAGGAGCGAGCGCAGCTCGCGATGCGCCGCGCGGGCGGCGCTCGGTCTCAATGCAAACAGCAAATGCAAGCTATCTACCGGAAACACTCAGCGCGGCTTCAGATCGAGCCGGCGCAGGTGGCAAGTCACTTCCTCGCGGTCGTGGTACAGCTGCTTGCAGGCAATCGATACCCTGATCTTGCGCGCCTTGAACGTCGCCTCCATGCGGTCGAGCAGCCGGCGTACTTCGGCATAGCGCTGCTTCATCGGCAGCTTCAGGTTGACCACTGCCTCGCGGCACAGTCCCTCGCCCAGCCAGGTTTCGATCAGCGAGGTGGTGCGCGCCGGTTTCTCGACGATGTCGCACACCATCCAGTCCACCGGCTGCTTCGGCTGCCAGGTAAAACCATCAGCCATCAGGTGCTGAACCAGGCCGGTGTCCATCAGGCTTTCGGCCATCGGGCCGTTGTCGATGGCGGTCACCAGCATGCCCCGGCGCACTAGCTGGTAAGTCCAGCCACCCGGCGAAGCGCCCAGATCAACGCCGGTCATGTCATCGCCCAGGCGCTGCTCCCATTGCTCGCGCGGGATGAACTGATGCCACGCTTCTTCCAGCTTGAGCGTCGAGCGGCTGGGTGCCTCGCGGGGGAATTTCAGGCGCGGAATGCCCATGGGCCACAGCGCACTGTTGTTGGCCGGGGCAACGCCGGCGAACACCCGCCGGCCGCTGATGAAGGTGAGCAGCAGGCGTGGGCGGCTGGCGTCGTCAACCAGGCGGCCGGCCTTCTCCAGCGCCTTGCGCAGCGGCACTTCGAACTTGCGGCAAAAGGTAGACAATTCCTTGCCTTCGTTACTGTCCAGCACTTCCAGCCACAGGCTGCCGAACACAGGCAAGTCGGCCAGCTCCGCCAGCAGCACACTGATGCGGTCAGTTTCCGGCAGTTCGACATAACCGCCCCGGGCCCACTGGCGCGGGAAAATCAGCTCGTTGAAACGCAGCGCCCCCATCAGCCGCTCGGCGCCGCCTTCTTCGGTACAGACAAACTCGGCGCTGGCACTGTGCGGCTTGCCTTTGGCATAGCCAGCAATACCCAGACGGGCGGCATGTTCGCTGATTTCGGCGCACACCTCGCCCTCGAAACCGGGCCGGCAATGCATGAACAGGGTATTCATCTCTCACTCCACTACGGCTGGCGCGCAACAGGCGCCGGCAGGGCGGCGATAATAAAGGAAGTTCGGAACCTGCGACACGCCCCGCCGGTCCAGAAAAGGGTCAGGGGCCGCAAACCGGTCTAACCTGACCACTCAGCCAGGTCCGTACCGTGCGGATCGAAACAGAGCGGTGACACCGGCAGACCTTGAGTATTTGCCGGGCACCGGCGCAGAAGGAGTTGGCAATGCCCTCGCTCGACAGCCTGAACACCCTCAACACCCTCCAGGTCGGCAACCAGACCTATCACTATTTCAGCCTTACCGAGGCCGCCCGCCAGTTGGGCGACCTGCAACGCCTGCCCATGTCGCTGAAGGTGCTGCTGGAAAACCTGCTGCGCTGGGAGGACGGCCACACCGTCACCGGCGATGACTTGCGCGCCATTGCCCAATGGTTAGGCGAGCGGCGCTCTGACCGCGAGATCCAATACCGCCCGGCGCGCGTGCTGATGCAGGACTTCACCGGCGTGCCGGCCGTGGTCGACCTGGCCGCCATGCGCGCAGCCATGGCCAAGGCCGGCGGCAACCCGCAGCGGATCAACCCCTTGTCACCGGTGGACCTGGTGATCGATCACTCGGTAATGGTCGACCATTACGGCACGCCGCAGGCCTTCGGCGAGAACGTGGATATCGAAATGCAGCGCAATGGCGAGCGCTATGCCTTCCTGCGCTGGGGCCAGAGCGCCTTCGACAACTTCCGCGTAGTGCCGCCGGGCACCGGCATCTGCCACCAGGTCAACCTGGAATACCTGGGCCGCACGGTGTGGACCCGTGAAGCCGATGGCCGCACCTACGCCTTCCCCGACACCCTGGTCGGTACCGACTCGCACACCACCATGATCAATGGCCTGGGCGTGCTCGGCTGGGGTGTCGGTGGCATCGAGGCAGAGGCGGCCATGCTCGGCCAACCCGTGTCGATGCTGATCCCCGAGGTGATCGGCTTCAAACTGACCGGCAAGCTGCGCGAGGGCATCACCGCCACCGACCTGGTGCTGACGGTAACGCAGATGCTGCGCAAGAAAGGTGTGGTGGGCAAGTTCGTCGAGTTCTATGGCGACGGCCTGGCCGAGCTGCCGCTGGCAGACCGTGCGACCATCGCCAACATGGCACCGGAGTATGGCGCCACCTGTGGCTTCTTCCCGGTTGACGAGGTGACCCTGGACTACCTGCGCCTGTCGGGCCGACCGGACGCGACTGTGCAACTGGTCGAGCAGTACTGCAAGGCCCAGGGCCTGTGGCGCCTACCGGGGCAGGAGCCGTTGTTCAGCGACAGCCTGGAACTGGACATGCACGAGGTCGAAGCAAGCCTGGCCGGGCCCAAGCGGCCGCAGGATCGCGTGGCGCTGGGCCAGGTCAGCCAGGCCTTTGACCATTTCATCGAACTGCAGCCCAAGCCGCTGGCCAAGGAAGTCGGCCGCCTGGAAAGCGAGGGCGGCGGCGGTGTAGCGGTGGGCAACGCCGACCAGGCTGGCGAGATCGACTACAGCCATGGAGGCCAGACTCACACCCTGCGCGATGGCGCCGTGGTGATTGCCGCGATCACCTCCTGCACCAACACTTCCAACCCCAGTGTGATGATGGCGGCCGGGCTGGTGGCGAAAAAGGCCCTGGAAAAAGGCTTGCAACGCAAACCCTGGGTCAAGAGCTCGCTGGCGCCGGGCTCCAAGGTCGTCACCGACTACTTCGAGGCAGCGGGGCTCACCCCTTACCTCGATCAACTGGGCTTCGACCTGGTCGGCTATGGCTGCACCACCTGCATCGGCAACTCCGGCCCGCTGGACGAAGCGATCGAGAAAGCCATCGGCAGCGCCGACCTCACCGTCGCCTCGGTGCTGTCGGGCAACCGCAACTTCGAAGGCCGCGTGCACCCGCTGGTAAAGACCAACTGGCTGGCTTCGCCACCGCTGGTAGTGGCTTACGCGCTGGCCGGCAGCGTGCGCCTGGACCTGACCCGCGACCCGCTGGGTACGGGCAACGACGGCCAACCGGTGTACCTGAAGGATATCTGGCCAAGCCAGCAGGAAATTGCTGCGGCCGTGGCCAAGGTCAATACCGCGATGTTCCACAAGGAATACGCCGAAGTGTTTACCGGCGATGCGCAGTGGCAGGCGATCGAGGTACCACAGGCTGCCACCTACGTGTGGCAGGCCGACTCTACCTATATCCAGCATCCGCCGTTCTTCGACGACATCGGCGGACCGCCGCCACACATTGCCGACATCCACGGTGCGCGGGTACTGGCGCTGTTGGGCGACTCGGTGACCACCGACCATATCTCCCCTGCCGGCAACATCAAGGCCGACAGCCCTGCCGGGCGCTATCTGCGCGAGAAGGGCGTGGAGCCACGCGATTTCAACTCCTACGGCTCGCGGCGTGGCAACCATGAAGTGATGATGCGCGGCACCTTCGCCAACATCCGTATCCGCAACGAAATGCTGGGCGGTGAGGAAGGCGGCAACACCTTGCACGTCCCCACTGGCGAGAAGATGTCGATCTACGACGCGGCCATGCGCTACCAGCAGGAAGGCACCCCGCTGGTGGTGATTGCCGGCCAGGAGTATGGCACCGGCTCGAGCCGCGACTGGGCGGCCAAGGGTACCAACCTGCTGGGCATCAAAGCGGTGCTGGCGGAGAGTTTCGAGCGCATTCACCGCTCCAACCTGGTGGGCATGGGCGTGCTGCCGCTGCAGTTCAAGGCCGGCCACGACCGCAAGCAACTGGTGCTGACCGGCAAGGAGCGGATCGACGTGCTGGGCTTGAGCGGTGCACAGATCCGCCCGGGCATGAGCCTGCCGTTGCGCATTACCCGCGAAGATGGGCAGCAGGAACAGATCGAGGTGCTGTGCCGGATCGATACCTTGAATGAGGTGGAGTACTTCAAGGCCGGCGGAATTCTGCACTACGTGTTGCGACAGATGATCGCCGGCTGAGGCTGGGGGGTTCGGCGGCAGATTTGCGGCGCTCTCGAGACCGAGCGCCGCCCGCGCGGCGCTCGATTTCACAGGCGCCAGAGCTCCAACGACGAACCAACCCCAGCCACATTAAATAATCATTCAATAAAACCCGTAGCTTGCCGATACCTGTCCAAAGCCCTGCGGACTATCACCCCATGCGTAACAACCAGCCGATTACCCAGAGAGAACGGACTTTCCCTGCCCAGCAGCGGTTGATCTCCACCACCAACGCCAAGGGCGTGATCACGTACTGCAACGATGCCTTCATCGAAATCAGTGGTTTCACCCGCGAAGAGTTGACCGGCGCGCCGCATAACCTGGTACGCCACCCCGACGTGCCGCCTGCCGTGTTTGCCCATATGTGGCAAACCCTGAAGCAGGGCCAGCCGTGGATGGGCATCGTCAAGAACCGCTGCAAGTCCGGCGACCACTACTGGGTCAACGCCTACGTCACACCGATTTACGACAACAACCAGATTGTCGGTTTCGAGTCGGTGCGGGTCAAGCCAACCGCTGAGCAGATTCGCCGCGCCGAAGCACTGTACCAGCGCATCAACCAGGGCAAGCCAGCTGTACCTCGCAGGGACAAGTGGCTGCCGGTGCTGCAGGACTGGTTGCCTTTCATCCTGATCAGCCAGGTGGGCTTCCTGATCGGCAACTGGCTGGGCCATTCCTGGGGCTTTGCCCTGGCTGCCGGGCTATCCGTACCCTTGGGCCTGCTGGGCTTGAGCTGGCAGCAGCGCGGCCTCAAGCGCCTGTTGCGTCTGGCCGAGCAGACCACCTCCGATCCGCTGATCGCGCAGATGTTTACCGACAGCCGTGGCGTACAGGCGCGTCTGGAAATGGCCATGCTCAGCCAGGACGCCCGCATGAAAACCTGCCTGACCCGCCTGCAGGACAGTGCCGAACACCTCAGCGACCAGGCGCGCCAGTCCGACGCCCTGGCGCACAAGAGTTCTTCGGGGCTGGAGCGCCAGCGGGTGGAGACCGAGCAGGTCGCCGCCGCCGTCAACCAGATGGCCGCCACCACACAGGAAGTGGCCAACCACGTTCAGCGCACCGCCGATGCCACCCAAGAAGCCAACCGCCTGACCAGCCAGGGCAGGCAGATTGCCGGGGAGACCCGCGAGGCCATTGAGCGCCTGTCGGCAGCGGTGGGCGAAACCGGTCAGACGGTCACCCAACTGGCCAAGGACAGCGACGAGATTGGTGGCGTGGTCGATGTGATCAAGGGCATTGCCGACCAGACCAACCTGCTGGCACTGAATGCGGCCATCGAAGCGGCGCGTGCCGGTGAAATGGGCCGTGGCTTTGCTGTGGTGGCCGACGAAGTGCGCCAGTTGGCCCAGCGCACTGCCGAATCCACCGGGCAGATCCACGGCCTGATTGCCAAGCTGCAACAAACCGCCAGCAACGCCGTGCTGACCATGGAAACCGGCCACCGCCAGGCGCAGGAAGGCGTCGACCGTGTGATGCAGGCTGACGAGGCACTGGTAGGGATCAGCGAAGCGGTGGCCAACATCACCGACATGGCCACCCAGATTGCCGCCGCTACCGAAGAGCAGACTGCAGTGGCCGACGAAATCAGCCGCAACATCAGCACCATTGCCGAACTGGCCGACCAGACCGCCGAACAGGCGCAGCATTCGGCACTGCTGAGCGAGGAGCTGACCAGCACGGCGGGTAGCCAGTATTCACTGGTGGAGCGGTTCAACCGCTGACGCTCGCGACCCGGCACTCCACCGCTCTGGATGGCACCGGCCCTGCCGGTGTTCGCGGCTAAAGCCGCTCCCACAGGAACCGAGTGACCTTGAAGCCTGCGCTCCCACAAGGACCGCGTATGCCTGCTTGCTGGATTACCAGTCCAGCCGCAGGCGGCTCTCGAAATAGCGCTCTTCGCCGCTCAACGGGTCCTCGAAACGCAAGCTCTGCGCCAGCAGTTTCAGCGGCCGCTGGTAGTCATCTGCAGCATCAAGCAGCTGCGGATAGAACGGGTCATTGCAGATTCCCGCCCCCAAGGCTGCCATGTGCACGCGCAACTGATGGGTCTTGCCGGTCACTGGCGACAGCCCATAGCGCCACAGCTCACCGTTCTTCTCCAGCACCTCGGCCAGGGTTTCGCTGTTGGCCTCCCCTTCCACTTCGTGCATACGGAAAAACGGCTCGCCATGCACCAGGCGGCTTTTGTGCACCAGTGGAAATGCATGCTGCGGCAAAGCCGCCGCAATGGCCTGGTAGCGCTTGTCGATGCGCCGTTCAGGGAAGAGCCGCTGGTAGGCGCTGCGGCTGTGCGGGTTGGCAGAAAACAGCACAAGCCCGGCGGTGTGCCGGTCAATGCGGTGCAGCGGCACCAGGTGCGGGTTATCCAGGCGACGGATCAGGCGGCGCAGCAAGGTCTGCTCGACGTATTCACCGGTTGGCGTCACCGGCAGGAAATGCGGTTTGTCTGCCACCACCAGGTGTTCATCCGCGTGCAGCACCACCTCCTGCACCGGGATCGGCCGCTCGTTCGGCACTTCGCGGAAGTAGTGCAAACGCATGCCACGCTTGTAGGGTAACCCGGCGGCAACCGCCCGGCCCTCGGCATCCAGCACCCTGCCACGGGCAAAACGGTCGAGCCACTGGGCGCGGTCGATGGCCTTGAAATGGTCGCACAGGCAATCAAGCACCGTCGCCCAGTTACCGGGGGGCAGGCACACCGTGCTGGCTTGCTGGCGGGCGGGGTCGAAGGGCGCGGTCATGGCAGGGCTCGAAACGTTCACGGCCGCGCATTATCGCCCAAGCCCACGCCCTCAACCAGCCTGGACTATCGCCTCGCTGCGTTCCTTCAGCCAGCGCAGCACCTGCACCGGTTCCCAACGGCCTGGGTCGTAAAGGGCATAGAGCAACCCTTGGTAACCCACCACATCCAGCCCGCGGTGGTAACCGGCACGCTGGAACAAGGCCTCGATTTCGGCGAAGCAGGTATTGAAGTGCACTTTACCGAACGGCGTGCGGTCGTCAGTCACCAGGCCTTCGAGGCGCAGTTCCAGAACGGCGTCAGCCACCCGATCCACGGGCATGCGGTTGACGCTGTACTTGAGTTGCTCGACGTTGAGCATGGCTTTACCTCGATACTGTATTTATATACAGCATACGAACATCCCCTTGCCGCCGTCAATGCGCTTCATTGCAGCCCCGCCAGGTAGCCACTGCCTTTGCGGATGGTCAAAACCTGCCGACGCGGCGTGCCCGGGGCCACCGACAGATGCACCCACCTGTCGAACTCCAGGATGAGTTGATCGAACGGCACCGCGCTTTCGCTGATCCTGCGCACGGTTTCCCGAGGGCTGACTTCAATTACCGTGAAGTCCGCCGCCAGGCCTTGTACATGCTGGCTGTTAGTGGCGCCGCCGATCAACCGGTTGACCTTCTCGCTGCGAAAACCGCTGCTGACGATGATCGGCGCGCCGAACAGTGCGCGCACCTGCTCCAGCGCACCGCACAGCAATTGCAGGTTGGCCCTGGCTTCAGGGGGCGGGGTGTTATCGAATCCGTCCCTGGCGGCGAGCTGGGAAACGGTCATTTCATCGAACGTGAAATGTGGGGTGATCAACATGGCGAACTATTCCGATGATGAGGGAGGTAACGGCGCCAGAGTGCGCCGGCACCTGATCATCAACTCGCGTCACAGATCATGGAGCAGGGTTGCGACTCCTCTGCGGCCTTCATTGCCCAAGGAACGCCACCACCTGTTCGGCATCGAACGGCCAGTGCAGCTCGGCGGCATTGTCGCAGCGTCGCAACACTGGAATGATCAGGCCGTAACGCTCGAACAAGGGCTCGCTCTCGGCAATGTCGACCAGCTCCACCAGCAGGCCATGATCGACGAAAGGCATCAGCACAGCTTCGGCCACTTCACACAGGTGGCAGCCGAGGGTGCCGAACAGTTGGCATTCAGGCAGCATGGGCAGGTCCCGGTTTGGCATGCAGAGAAACCTATTCTAGGTCTGTCGCGCCCGTCATGCACCTGACCTGGCTCAATCCTGGCTGGTGGCGCCGATACGGTGCAGCGACAAGTCCGCGCCCTGGAACTCCTGCTCATGGCTCAAGCGCAGCCCATGCAGCGCGCGGATTGCACCATAGACGGCAAAGCCGCCGACCAATGCCACCACAACGCCCATCAGGCTGCCCAGCAACTGGCTGATCAGGCTGACACCGCCCATGCCACCCAGTGCCGCTTGGCCAAAGACGCCGCAGGCTATGCCACCCCACACGCCGCACAGGCCATGCAGTGGCCACACGCCCAGCACGTCGTCGATCTTCCAGCGGTTTTGCGCTGCGGTGAAGGTCCAGACGAACAACGCGCCGGCCACCAGGCCGGTGGCCAGTGCGCCAATCGGGTGCATCAGGTCGGAGCCGGCGCAAATCGCCACCAGGCCGGCCAACGGCCCGTTGTGCAGAAAGCCTGGGTCGTTGCGCCCGGCCAGCAAGGCCGACAGGGTGCCACCGACCATGGCCATGAGCGAGTTGATCGCTACCAGCCCGCTCACCCCCTGCAACGTCTGGGCACTCATCACGTTGAAGCCGAACCAGCCGATGATCAGAATCCACGAGCCCAACGCCAGGAAGGGAATGCTCGACGGCGCAAACGCCACCAACCGGCCCTCGCGGTAGCGCCCACGGCGCGCGCCCAGTAGCAGCACCGCCGCAAGGGCCAGCCAGCCGCCCATGGCATGCACCACCACCGACCCTGCAAAATCGTGGAAAGGCGCGCCGAAACGGGCCTGCAACCAGGTTTGCAGACCCAGGTTGCCATTCCACACCACGCCCTCGAAGAACGGGTAGACAAACGCCACGATCAACGCCGTGGCACACAGTTGCGGCACAAAGCGCGCCCGCTCGGCGATGCCCCCGGAGATGATCGCCGGGATCGCCGCAGCGAACGTCAGCAGAAAGAAGCACTTGACCAGCGCATAGCCATGGTCGACCGCCAGCGCCGCTGCCGGCTGGAAGAAATTGACGCCATAGGCTATCCAGTAACCGATGAAGAAATACACCAGTGCCGAAATGGCAAAGTCGCTGAGGATCTTCGACAAGGCGTTGACCTGGTTCTTGTGGCGCACCGTGCCCACTTCGAGGAACGCGAAGCCGGCATGCATGGCCAGCACCAGAATGGCGCCCATGAGAATGAACAGGGTATTGGAACCGTGGACCAGGGAGTCCATCGCGCTGTGCATGTTTTCCATGAAATAGGCAGACCTGCTGAAAAAGGCACCAGGACAGTTCAAGAACCTGCATCCCTGCACCGAATCGGTGCCAGCCCCCTGCCCTGTTTCGGTGACCGGGTCGGAGCCTGCGTGGTTTTTTCTTGGGTTTGTCGAGGATTGGGTTAAGGTTTATCGGTACCCGCTGCGCTAGCGCCCTGAATCGGCGCAACAGCTGCCAGCGACGCCCCGCAACGTGGCAATGCCTTAGCAAGGCCCATACCAGCACCGGCACTTGAACCTTCCGCGCGTGCTATTACTCGAATTACCATCACTCATCGACAGGGAGAGGCCCATGGCCAGCAAATCGGCAAAGACTGCACAAGAGATTCTGATGGCTGACTTCCAGGCTTTGGTACGCGACACCGAGCGGCTGCTGGCCGACACTGCCAACCTGGCCGGCGACCAGGCCGACGAATTGCGCGAACAGATTCACGACCGCCTGACCCAGGCTCGCGAAACCCTGCAACTGACCCAGGACTCTGTCCGCGAACGCGGCCAAGCCGCGCTGGGCAGCGCCGAGCAGTACGTGCAGGAAAACCCGTGGCAGGCAATCGGCATCGCGGCCGGTGTCGGCCTGTTGATCGGCCTGCTGGCCAACCGGCGCTAAGGGGTTCCCATGGAGAATGACGCCAACGGCGCCAGCGCCTCGGGCAAGCGCCTGGGCGCCGCAGCGCTGGGGCTGCTGCACAGCCATATCGAACTGTTCGGCATCGAGTTGCAGGAGCAAAAGGGCCGCACCTTGAGCCTGCTGCTATTCGCAGGCCTGGCCTTGGTGTTTGCCCTGTTGCTGCTCACAGCCCTTTCCGGGTTGCTGCTGGTGCTGCTGTGGGACAGTTATCGCCTGGCCGGCATCATCGGCCTGTGCGTGTTCTATGGCCTTGCCGCGCTGTACTGCGGCTTGCGCCTGAAGGCTGCGGTGTTCGACGAATCGTCGCCCTTCGGGGCCACCCTCGACGAACTCGCCAAGGACCGGGAGCGCCTGTTGCCATGAGCCTGCCACAACTGCCAAACACCCGTAACCCGCGCGAACTGCGCAAAGCACTGCTGCGCCTGCGCATGGAGATGCACCGCCAGGAAATTCGCCATGAGTCCGGCCAACTGATGGAACCGCTGCGCCGCGTGCGCGGCATGGGCAGCTCGCTGCATGAAGGGCTGGGGATCAAGCATGCGCCTTTGTGGGGGATTGGCGCCGTGGTGGCGCTGGGTTTCCTCACCGGCAAGGGCGTGCGCAGCGGTAACCTGGCGCGGCTGGTGCGCCTGGGCAGCAGCCTGCTGCCGCTGGTGCGCCTGTACCTGCAAGGCAACCGCCGCCCCTGACCACTGCACGTTCCTTTGCAGGAGCGGCCTTGTGCTGCGAAGAGGCCGGCCCGGCGACACACGTGTATCGATCAAACGGGCCTCTTCGCAGCACAAGGCTGCTCCTACAGGATATGCTGCTTCCTTCGATCCACAGGAGAATGCGCCTTGGACTGGCACACCCTACTCACCCGTGAACGCCTGGGCAAAGCTCTCTACAGCGCCGATGAACTCGGGCGCAGCCCTTTCCACAAAGACCATGACCGCATCATCTTCTCCGGCGCCTTTCGCCGCCTCGGGCGCAAGACCCAGGTGCACCCGGTTACCAGCAACGACCATATCCACACGCGTCTCACCCACTCGCTGGAAGTCAGCTGCGTAGGTCGCTCGCTCGGCATGCGCGTCGGCGAAACCCTGCGCGACAACCTGCCCGACTGGTGCGCCCCCAGCGACCTGGGGATGATCGTGCAGTCAGCCTGCCTGGCCCACGACATCGGCAACCCGCCATTCGGCCACTCCGGCGAGGACGCCATTCGCCACTGGTTCCAGCAGGCCGCCGGGCGTGGGTGGCTGGATGACATGAGCGATGACGAGCGGGCTGATTTCCTGAATTTCGAGGGCAATGCCCAAGGCTTTCGCGTACTCACCCAGCTGGAGTACCACCAGTTCGACGGCGGTACGCGGCTGACCTACGCCACCCTCGGCACTTACCTAAAGTACCCCTGGAGCGCGCGCCACGCCGACGCCCTGGGCTACAAGAAGCACAAGTTCGGCAGCTACCAGAGCGAACTGCCCCTGCTTGAGCAGATCGCCCGCAAGCTCGGCATGCCGCAACTGGAAGAGCAACGCTGGGCGCGCCACCCACTGGTGTACCTGATGGAGGCCGCCGATGACATCTGCTATGCGCTGATCGACCTGGAAGACGGCCTGGAAATGGAGTTGCTGGAATACGCCGAAGTCGAAACGCTGCTGCTTGACCTGGTCGGCGAAGATCTGCCAGAAACTTACCGCCAGCTCGGCCCACGCGATTCCCGCCGGCGCAAGCTGGCGATTCTGCGTGGCAAGGCTATCGAGCACCTGACCAACGCCGCCGCCCATGCGTTCGTCGAGCAGCAGCAGGCATTGCTGGCCGGGCACCTGGCAGGCGACCTGGTCGAGCACATGCACGGGCCGGCCAAGCGCTGCGTGCTGCAGGCCAAGGACATGGCGCGCAACAAGATCTTCCAGGACAAGCGCAAGACCCTGCATGAAATCGGCGCCTACACCACCCTGGAGATTCTGCTCAACACCTTTTGTGGCGCAGCGCTCGAACAGCACGGCGGGCGCACCCCCTCGTTCAAGAGCCGCCGGGTGCTGGACCTGATCGGCAACAATGCCCCGGACCCGCATGCCTCGCTGCACAGCGCGTTCCTGCGCATGATCGACTTCATCGCCGGGATGACCGACAGCTATGCCAGCGAAATGGCCCGCGAAATGACCGGGCGCTCCAGCCCCACCTGAATCACGCCGGTGCAGCCACGGCCCCTCAGCCGGTGCCGCACCGCGTATTGCAGGAAACTTCCTACATATACTGGCAGCAAGTTAAACAGTACGAATAAAAGCCCATGAAAAGTTACCAAAGACGCTTTGACATTGGGTCAAACACAAAAAAATCGTAGCCCGTTTTGTTTTATCTTGTAAGCCATTTCCCATAAGGAGCGAATCGCCCTCCCTCGCATGCCCGATGACTTCCAACTGCGATAAGGTGCCGGCTGTCCCCCTCAATCGCCCGCAGGGAAGTTGAACATGCATTCCATATTTATTGTCGACGATCATCCGGTCATCCGCCTGGCCGTCCGTATGTTGCTGGAAAACCAGAATTACAAGATCGTCGGCGAGTCGGACAATGGCGTGGACGCCATGCAGATGATTCGCGAAGCCGCTCCCGACCTGGTCATCCTCGACATCAGCATACCCAAGCTAGATGGGCTGGAGGTGCTTTCCCGCTTCCAGGCCATGGCCCTGCCATTGAAGGTTCTGGTATTGACCGCGCAGTCTCCCGCTTTGTTTGCAGTGCGTTGCATGCACTCCGGCGCCGCGGGCTATGTGTGCAAGCAGGAAGACCTGAGCGAACTGCTCAGTGCAATCAAGGCGGTACTGGCCGGCTACAACTATTTCCCCAGCCAGGCAATAAAGCATAACCAGGCAACCGATACCGAGCTGCAACTTTTCCGCCAGGTAAATGACCGCGAACTGATGGTACTGCAACTCTTCGCCCAAGGCCGCAGCAACAAGGAAATTGCCAAGGGCATGTTCCTCAGCAGCAAGACTGTCAGCACCTACAAGAAGCGCCTCATGCACAAACTTCAGGTCAGTACACTGGTTGACCTGATCGAAATAGCCAAACGCAACGCGCTGGTCTGAGGGTGGTCATGCCGCACCCAATTGCTCGCCTGCTGCTCGCCCTGCTCCTGTTCAGCGGTGTAGCGCAAGCCACCCATCAAGAGGCCTCGTCCTATACGTTACTGGCTCGGTCATCGGCCAAGCCGACCCAACCCATGCTCACGGCCGAACAACTGCAATGGCTCGAAGGCCGTCAGGAACTGGTACTGGGCACGTCAGCGCCGGACTACCCGCCGTTCGACATCACCAGTGGCGGCCGCGACTACCAGGGCCTCACCGCCGAGTACGCGAGCCTGATCGGCACAGCCCTGCAGTTACCCGTGCGGGTGCTGCGTTTCCCCAGCCGGCAGGCGGCAGTGGAGGCGCTCAGGCATGGTGATATCGACCTGCTTGGCAGCGCCAATGGCTACGAAGCGGCCAGCGACGGCCTGGCGCTGTCGCAACCGTATGCCGTTGACCAGCCGGTGCTGGTAACACGCGAAGACGAAAGCCGGGCGCTCGACATGGACCTGGCCGGCCTGCGCCTGGGCATGCTTTACCATTACCTGCCCAAGCAGGAGGTACGCAGCACCTACCCCATGGCCGAGCTGCTGGCCTTTGGCTCCTCCAGCCAGGCCTTGAACGCCGTGGCGTTCGGGCAGGCCGACGTATACATCGGCGATACCATCTCCACCCACTATCTGCTTAACCGCGGCCACCTGCCGCGTCTGCGCATGGCCAATTTCGGCAAGCACGAGGCCATCGGTTTCGGCTTTGCCTTGCGCCGGCAGGACACGCTGCTGCTGGAGGTGGTGAACGCCACACTGGACAGCCAGCCTCCCGCGCTGCGCGCCAGCATCTTCAAACGCTGGAGCGCCGGCAGCGATCTGCTGCTGACCGAGCGCAAGCTGCAACTGACCGATGCCGAAGAACAATGGCTGCAAGATCATCCGGTGATGCGCGTAACGATCGATGATACGGCTGCGCCACTATCGTATTTCGATGGCTCGGGACATTTTCGCGGCATCACCGCCGACCTGCTGGAGTTCATCAGCCTGCGCACCGGCTTGCGTTTTGAAGTGCAGCGTACCAGCGGCATCGCCGACATGCTCGCCCGCCTCAAGGATGGCCGCGCAGATGTGATTGCCGCACTGGCCACGGGCGCGGTGACCGACGACGACCTGCAAGTCAGTAGGCCCTACCTGGAGAGCGCCTTCGTCCTTGTAGGCCGCAAGGACGACAAGGCCCTGAGCACCCTGGAGCAGTTGCAGGGGCATCGCGTGGCCATTCCCCGCTACAGCGCCATGAACGCGAAGCTATCGCGGCACTATCCGACAATCGGCTGGGTCGAGACCGAAAGTGCGTTCTATTCCATGGCATTGCTCAACAGCGGGGCGGTGGACGCAGTGATCACCACGTTGCTCGACGCCAACCATGCCTTGGCCAGCAACCCCGGACTGGTCATCCGCACAACGGTCGGCAGCGAGCCCGCCAACTTCGCCATGGCCACCAGCACCCCGTCACAGGCGATGATGTCGATCCTCGACAAGGCGTTGCTGAGCATTTCGCCAGAAGAGCTGGGGGTAATCAACAACCGCTGGCGCGGCTTCGGGCAGCACGACGATGGCAGCGGCAAGGACTACAGCCAGCTTGCACTGCAGGTGGTGCTGGGCATGGTCGCGCTGCTGTTGCTGGCCTTGCTCTGGAACGCCCGCCTGCGCCTGCAGATCCGCCAGCGCCAACGCGCCGAACGAGCACTGAACGACCAACTGGCGTTCATGCGCGCCCTGCTCAACGGCACCCCCCACCCCATGTACGTACGTGACCGCGAGGCCTGCCTGCAAAGCTGCAATTACAGCTATCTGGAAGCCGTGCAGGCCCGCTCCGACGAAGTCATCGGCAAACAGCTGGACGGCAGCCTGTTTGCCGACGAAGAGCAAACCCGGCAGATCCAGGCCGACTACCTGAAAGTCATGGCCGCAGGCTCGCCGTTGATCATGGACCGGCCACTGCGGATCAAGGGCCGCGAAATGACCATCTATCACTGGATACTGCCGTACCGCGACTCGCTGGGAGAGGTGCAGGGCATCATCGGCGGCTGGATCGACATCAGCGAGCGCCGCCAGTTGGTCATGGAACTGCGTCAGGCCAAGCAGCAGGCCGACGATGCCAACCGCGCCAAGAGCACCTTCCTGGCCACCATCAGCCATGAAATCCGCACCCCGATGAATGCCGTCATCGGCATGCTCGAACTGGCAGTCAAGCGCGCCGACCAGGGCCGGGTAGACCGCAGCGCACTGCAGCTGGCCCACCATTCAGCCAAGGACCTGCTGGGCCTGATCGGCGATATTCTCGACATCGCGCGCATCGAGTCTGGCCACTTGTCCCTGGCCCCGGAGGCCGTCGACCTTGCAGCACTGGTCGAATCGGTAGGGCGTATTTTCGAGGGGCAGGCGCGCCAGAAAGGCCTTGCTCTGGAGGTAAGGATTGCACCCGCCGCACGCTGCCACGCACTGCTCGATCCCCTGCGTTTCAAACAGGTGTTGTCCAACCTGGTGAGCAATGCCATCAAGTTCACCGAGCATGGCCAGGTCCGTATTGGAGTCAGTCTGCAGGATGACGGCAACACCACGCCCGCAGTGCTGGAACTGGAAGTGCGCGACAGTGGCATCGGCATCCATGCCGACGACCTGCAACGCCTGTTCAATCCGTTCATCCAGGCCAACCCGCACAGCCAGGGCGCCCGTGCCGGTACCGGCCTGGGCCTGGCCATCTGCCGCAGCCTGTGCGAAATGATGGGCGGCAGCCTGACCATCAAGAGCCTGGAAGATGTTGGCACCCAGGTGCGCCTGAAGATGCCGCTGCAGCGGATTGACGCCGCCCCACCCCCAGCGCCGCTCATCGAGCACCTCGATGTGCCTGACCCGCGGCTGAACGTACTGGTGATCGACGACCACCCGGCCAATCTGCAACTGATAGCGCAGCAGCTCGGCTACCTGGGCCTGCCGCACGCCAGCGCCCGCGATGGCCGCGAAGGCCTGGCGGCCTGGCGCGCAGGCGACTTCGATGTGCTGGTGCTCGACTGCAACATGCCGCATATGAACGGATACCAACTGGCGACCGCCGTCCGTGCCGAAGAACGCCATGGCAAGCGGCTGCGCTGCACCATTCTCGGCTATACCGCCAACGCGCAGCCAGAGGTGCGCCGCCGGTGCCTGAGCGCCGGTATGGACGACTGCCTGCTCAAGCCGATCAGCCTGGGCACCCTCAGCCAGCACCTGGCGAGCATTCGTCCACGCCGCCAGCAAAAGCCCCGGCGCAAGCTTTACCATCTGGACGGCCTGGCTGCAGTGGTCGGCCATGACCCCGCCGACCGCCAGCGCTTCCTGCTGGCCTTGCAGCAAAGCCTGCAGGCCGACCTGGCCAGCTTGATGGCGCTGCATCCGGAGCATGACAGCGACGCCATTGCCGAGCAGGCCCACAAGGTGCTGAGTGCAGCCCGCATGCTGGAAGCCCCCGACCTGATGCAGGCCTGCGAGGCGCTGGAGGCCCGCAGCCTGCCCACGCACCAGTTGCGCCTGCGGCGCCAGGCACTGGCGCGGCACATGTGCCGTGTAGAACGGGCTCTGGCCAAGGAGCTGGCCACCGGCGCATGCACTCAGGCAGGCAGCCAGACGTGTTAACTGGTAGACTGCGCGGCGTTATTACCTAAGAGGATTGTTTCATGGCCACAAACCGCTCCCGTCGTCTGCGCAAAAAGCTGTGTGTCGACGAGTTTCAGGAATTGGGCTTCGAGCTGAACCTGGAATTCAAGGAAGATCTGGATGACCAGGCAATCGATGCTTTCCTCGATGCGTTCCTGGAAGAAGCGATGGACGCCAACGGCCTGGACTATGTAGGCGGTGACGATTACGGCCTGGTGTGCTCGGTCAAACGCGGCTCGGCCAGCGAAGAACAGCGCGCTGCCGTTGAAACCTGGCTGAAGGGCCGTAGCGAACTGACCAAGATCGAAGTCAGCCCGCTGCTGGACGCCTGGTACCCGGAAAAGCCGATCAACAAGGCTGAGTGATACCTGCCTGGCTTGATCGCTGAAAAGGCTGCCCTTGCGGGTGGCCTTTTTTATTGGCGGTGCTTTTCCGTCGAACGTGGCGCATCGTCGCTACGCTTGGGGCATAATGCGTACTCTTTCGTCGTGGGGCCATCATCTCTTACAGCCCCAATGCCCTTTTCCCTCGCCGCAGGGTATTTATCCATTATGATCAAAACGCTTCGTCCCTTCATTCTTGCAAGCCTGCTGTTGCCACTCGCATTGCCCAGCCAGGCCGCCGCCGTCAATACCACCCTGCCCGCCAAAGTGCAGCAGGCGCTCAAGGCCAACAAGCTGCAGGACACAGCCCTGTCGCTGGTAATGCTGCCGCTGGACGGCCCCGGCACGCCGACCGTGTTCAATGCCGATGTTTCGGTAAACCCGGCCTCGACCATGAAACTGGTCACTACCTACGCTGCCCTCGAACTGCTTGGCCCCACCTTCCAGTGGAAAACCGAGTTCTATACCGATGGCACCCTGAGCAACGGCGTGCTCAATGGCAACCTGTACCTCAAAGGGGGCGGCGACCCGAAGCTGAACATGGAAAAGCTGTGGCTGCTGATGCGTGACCTGCGCGCCAATGGCGTGCGCACCATCACCGGTGACCTGGTGCTGGACCGCAGCCACTTCGTGCAACCCAACCTGCCGCAGTTCAATGATGACGGCGGCGATGAAAACAAGCCGTTCCTGGTCAAGCCCGATTCGCTGCTGGTCAACCTCAAGGCCCTGCGCTTCGTGGCCCGCAACGATGGGGGCAAAGTCACCGTCGCGGTCGAGCCACCGATTGCCAGCATCCGTATCGACAACCAGGTCAAGGCGGTGGCTTCGAAGCAGTGCACTGGCGATGTGCGCTACAACCCGGTCCCCCAGGCCGATGGCATCAGCGTAACCGTCAGTGGCCAGCTGGGCGACGGCTGCAACTCGCAGACCTACCTGTCGCTGCTCGATCACGCAACCTACGCCGCCGGTGCAGTGCGCGCGATCTGGAACGAGCTGGGCGGCAGCATCCAGGGTGGCGACCGCATCGAGAACGTGCCCAAGAGTGCCCGCCTGCTGGCCCGCGCCTTCTCGCCAGACCTGGTGGAAGTGATCCGCGACATCAACAAATACAGCAACAACACCATGGCCCAGCAGCTGTTCCTGAGCCTTGGCGCGCAGTTCCGCACCGATGCCGATGGCGACGATGCCCGCGCCGCCCAGCGCGTAGTGCGCCAATGGCTGGCGAAAAAGGGCATTACCGCGCCGCACCTGGTGATGGAGAACGGCTCTGGCTTGTCGCGTGCGGAGCGGGTCAGCACCCGGGAAATGGCCCAGATGCTGCAGGCTGCCTGGAAGAGCCCCTACGCTGCCGAGTTCATGAGTTCGATGCCTCTGGTAGGCATGGACGGCACCATGCGCAAGCGCCTGAAGCGCACCGCCATGACCGGTGAGGGGCACATCAAGACCGGCACGCTGAACACCGTGCGGGCGATTGCCGGCTTCAGCCGCGACAGCAACGGCCATACCTGGGCGGTGGCAGCGATTCTCAACGACCCGAAACCGTGGGGTGCCTCGCAGGTGCTCGACCAGGTGCTGCTCGACCTGTATCGCCAGCCGAAGCTGGCCGGCAGCACCGCGGCCAACTGATTGGCCAGCCAGTACCGACAACTGGCACCTATCAGGCGGATTCCCCTTCCACCCGGTCCCGCCCGGCCTGCTTGGCTGTATAGACACCCGCATCAGCCCGCAACAGCAAAGCATCGGCGCCCTCCCCCGGCCGCCAGCCCGCCACTCCAAAACTTGCGGTCACCTGGCCCACGCCGTCCACCGGCACCGTGCGCACCCCTTGCCATAACTCAAGCGCCAGCAGCCGCGCCTGCTCGGCATCGCTGCCCGGGCACAACACCATGAATTCTTCCCCACCCAGCCGGCAGAACACATCAGTACGCCGCAAGCGCTGGCCAATACGCTGGCACAAGCTGCGCAACACCCGGTCGCCCATGGCATGGCCGAAGCGGTCGTTGATGCATTTGAAGTGATCGATGTCGAGCATGATCACGGCCAACGCCAGGCCGTCGCGCTGGGCGCGCTCCAGTTCGACTTTGAGCCGGTCCTGGAAGTAGCGGCGGTTATGGATGCCGGTCAGCGAGTCGGTGACCGACAACGCGCGCAATTCCTCCTCCACACCCTTGAGGTCGGAGATATCCGTCAGGTAGCCATGCCACAGGGTGCAGCCTTGCTCCCCCACCTCTGGCGTCGCTTCGCCACGGACCCAGCGCAGGCCGGCACGCGGTAGGCACACCCGGTATTCCTCGCGCCACGGCGCCAGGTGCTCGGCCGAGTAACGCACCGAGCGGCGCACGCGGTCCAGGTCATCGGGGTGGATGCGCTCGAACACCAGCGTGGCATCCTCGCGCAATTGCTGCAGGTCCACTTCGTAGATGTCGTACAGGCCTTGGCTGGCATAGGGAAAGCACGAATGGCCGCTGGCATCCAGGCGATACTGGTAAATGCCCCCCGGCACCTCGGCACTGAGCTTTTCCAGCAGCCGGTCGCGCGCCGCCAGCGCCTCGTGTACCCGACGCCGCTCGGTGACATCAATGCAGATGGCCAGGTAGCCCACCCACAAACCCTGTTCATCCAGCATGGCGGTAACCAGCATGTTGGCCACCAACTGGCTGCCATCGGCGCGCAACAAGGTCCATTCTCCAGGTTCGGCGCCATGCGTTTGCACCGTTTCGGCGAACATGGCCTGGCCACCGGCAATCGGGCGACCATAGCGCAGGCTCAGGGCATGGCCGCGCTGGCTCAGTTCCTCGGGCAGCACCAGATTCTCAAGGCGCAACTGGCCGATCGCCTCGCTGGCCGGGTAGCCGAACATACGCTCTGCGCCGGCATTGAAGGTACTGACCACACCCTTGAGGTTGGTAGCGATAATTGCCACCTGGGTCGCCGCATCCAGCACGCTGCGCAGCTGGTTGTGGGTGCCGCGCAGCGACTGCTCGCTGACCCGCAGTTCGGCGGTGCGCTGCTCGACCAGGGCCAAGGCGCGTTGGCGCTGGCTGAACAGGCTGTAGAGCAAGGCACTGAGCAGCAGGCTCAACAACCCACCCAGCAGGACCACCGCCAGCACTGCCGACGAACGATTGGCCTGCACGAACGCCAGGCTCGGCAGGATGCTCAACTGGAAGTGGTGATCGGCCAGGTGCAACTGCTGATTGCTGGCCAGCGACAAGGGGGCGACCTGGTTCAGCGAATCGAACATCACTTCCGGCCCCTGCAACCCGGACGGATCAACGATGCGCACCACCAGGTTGTCATCCGCCGCCACTGGCCGCCCATCACTGACCAGCTCGCGCATGCTCAGCAAGGCCGTCACATAACCTACTGCTGCGCCATGCGGATTAGCGTCGGAAAACACCGGCGCCACCAGCAGCAAGCCACGCGCGTACGATGGGATCTCGTACATGGCCAGGGGTTCGGACACCGCCATGCTGCCAGGCCCGAGTGCCCGTGCCAGGGCAGCCTGGGATGCAGCCTGGCCGGCAAGGTCCAGCCCATAGGGCAACCCTGGCATTTCACCAGATTGGGTATACAGCACAGGGAAGTAATGGTCGCGCAGCGGCGCAGGGCGCCATTGGCCTTGTGCGTCCTGGTCACGGATCACATAGCCCGGGCCTGAATGCTCACTGGCATGGCGCTCGAACTCGGTGCGTTGCGCGGCTTCGACACGCGGCGCCCAAGCGTAGGCCAGGGTGCGCTGCAGCAATGGCCGGGCGTAACCGTCAAATTCGAGCGGGGTGACTTCGTTGGAAAAGCTAAAGAACCGCCGCAGGCCGTCCAGGCGCTGCTGCTGTTCATCAAAACGCTCGGCAATGCGGCTGAAGCGCTCGCTGGCCAGCAACTCGAAACGCTGGCGCAACTGCTGCTTGTAGAACGTCTGCGCGGCAAGCGCCAAGGCGGCCGTCAACAGGCCGCCCGCCACCAAAGCCACCAGCGCCACCGCCCAGGCGGACACCGCTTCTGTGCACAGGCCAAATAACCGCGCACGCACGCCACACTTTGACATACACCCATCTCGTCACGTCAGCGTCCTGCGGATTATCTCGCCCTCCTCACATTTATAGCTATTGGCCATTAGCCGCGCAATGTACCTCGTCGGCTCAACGCAATTGCAGGCGCCAGGCGCGGTGGATCCGGTTGTTACGGGCAAAGTCCGGGTCCAGCGTCTGGGCGGTGATTTCTTCCACTGCATAGCGCGCCATCAGGTGCTCGTCGAGCTGGAACTTGCGGAAGTTGTTGGAGAAGTACAACACGCCATCCGGCGCCAGGCGAGCCATGGCCAGGTCCAGCAGCTGTACGTGGTCACGCTGCACGTCGAACACACCTTCCATGCGCTTGGAGTTGGAGAAGGTTGGCGGGTCGATGAAGATCAGGTCGTAGCTGTCGCGGTTAGCTTCCAGCCATGCCATCACATCACCCTGCTCCAGGCGGTTGCGCTCGGAGAAGCCATTGAGCGCCAGGTTGCGCCGCGCCCAGTCGAGGTAGGTTTTCGACAGGTCGACACTGGTGGTGCTGCGTGCGCCGCCCTTGGCCGCATGCACCGAAGCCGTGGCGGTGTAGCAGAACAGGTTGAGGAAACGCTTGCCGGCAGCCTCGCGCTGGATACGCATGCGCATCGGGCGGTGGTCAAGGAACAGCCCGGTGTCGAGGTAGTCGGTGAGGTTGACCAGCAGCTTGACGCCACCTTCGTTCACCTCCTGGAAGCGGCCCTCGGTGGCCTGGCGCTCGTACTGGCGGGTACCGCTCTGCCGCTCGCGGCGCTTGAGCACTACACGCTGCGGCGAAATACCCAGTGCCTGGGGGATGGCCGCCAGGGCATCGAGCAGGCGCGATTGAGCCTTCTCCGGGTCGATCGAACGTGGCGCGGCGTACTCCTGCACATGCACCCAGTCGTGGTACAGGTCGACCGCCAGGGCGTACTCGGGCATGTCGGCATCGTACAGGCGGTAGCAGTCAACCTGCTCGCGGCGGGCCCACTTGCCCAGTTGCTTGAGGTTCTTCTGCAGGCGGTTGGCAAACATCTGCGCCCCTTCCGACAGGCGCGCCGGCTCACTGGCAACCGGCGCTTGCTCACGGATTTCGGCGTTGTCAGCCTGCGCTTCGCGGCGCTCACCCGTCACGAACTGGTCGGGCTGCACCTTGAACAGCAGCAGCTTGCACGGCAAGGCGCCGTTCCAGAACGCGTACTGCTTGTGGCTGCGAATACCCATGCGCTTGCCCAGCTGCGGCGCGCCGGTGAACACCGCCGCCTCCCAGCCCATGCAGGCCTGGCGCAGGCGCTCGCCCAGGTTCTGGTAGAGGTACAGCAGGCTGGCTTCGTCACCCAGGCGCTCGCCATAGGGCGGGTTGCTGATGACCAGGCCTTTCTGGTTCTGGTCCGGGCGTGGCTCGAAGGTACTGACCTCGCCCTGATAGATTTTCACCCAGTCGCCCAGACCGGCGCGCTCGACGTTGTTGCGGCCCGGCTGGATCAGCCGCGGGTCGGCTTCGTAACCGCGGATCCACAGCGGTGGCTTGGCCAGGCCGGCCTGCGCCCGCGCCTGCGCCTCATCGTGTACCTTGCGCCACAGCGCCGGCACGTGGCCGAGCCAGGCACTGAAACCCCAACGTTCACGCTTGAGGTTGGGCGCGATATCGGCAGCGATCATCGCCGCTTCGACCAGGAAGGTACCCACACCACACATCGGGTCGGCGAGTGCGCCACCTTCGGCGGCAATGCGCGGCCAGCCCGAGCGGATCAGCACTGCTGCCGCCAGGTTTTCCTTCAGCGGCGCAGCACCTTGCTGCAGGCGATAGCCGCGCTGGTGCAGGCTGTGGCCGGACAGGTCGAGGGAAAGAATGGCCTCGCCACGGTCCAGGCGCAGGTGCACACGCACGTCAGGGTCGATCTTTTCCACCGACGGGCGCAGGCCTTCGCGGTTGCGCAGCTTGTCGACGATCGCATCCTTGACCTTCAGCGCACCGAAGTGGGTGTTGTCGATGCCCGAGCCATGGCCGCTGAACTCCACCGCGAGGGTGCCGTCGGCTGCCAGGTGGTCGGCCCAGTCAACCGCGTTGACGCCGTCATAAAGGTCGTCGGCGTTCTTCATGGAGAAGCGCTTGAGCACCAGCAGCACCCGGTTGGCCAGGCGCGACCATACGCACAGACGGTAGGCGGTTTCCATGTCGGCGGCGCCGCGAATGGCCGAGGTGTGCTCACGCACCTCGTCAAGGCCAAGGCCCTTGGCCTCTTCGGCAAGCAGGCTTTCGAGGCCTTTGGGGCAGGTGAGGTAGAGTTCGAAACGGTCCGACATGAGTATTCCAGAGCCTTGGGCTATTTGACTGACGAGGCGACGCATCGCCACGCGATGTTTGCCCGCATGCCTTTCCAGCAGGCGTGCGGGTGGCCTTTTCTGGCACATAAGCGTGCCGCGAAGGGCCGGGCCGCCTGACCGATCTGCGCTCGGCCAAGTGGCAAAGAGAGCTTAGATCATCAGGCAGTACAAAAAATTCTGGCGATGGAGGGGCCTGTGTGACCCTTCGTCGCATTTCAAATTATTTCTGTCACCCGCGAGCAACGCTGGCGAAATGACGTCAATGATCAGCAAACCCTGATCATAGCGGGCTAAACCTCAAATAAGGTTAAGTCGCATTTATTTACTTATCCCCTGACCCTATGAAAGGTTACGTGCTTATGACAAATCGATCATTCACACCGTGACTCGCATTCGTTAGAACTGGTCTCAGGCCGCTTCGCAACGAGGCGGCACTTTCAGCTCGCCACGCCGGCAGCGAGCGCAAACCGGCAGAAAGACTCTGCCCGGCCTCAGAGAGGCCGACGGGACATTACAGTCAACAAGTGAGGGCAACACCCTATGAGAAGACTTAAGCGTGATCCGTTGGAAAGAGCATATTCACGTGGCTACCAATACGGGGTCACCGGCAAATCCCGCGAACTTTGCCCCTTCAATCTTCCTTCTGTTCGCCAAGCCTGGATCAACGGCTGGCGCGAAGGTCGCGGTGATAACTGGGACGGAATGACTGGCACCGCTGGCATCCATAGACTCAACGAAAATCACGCCGTTGGCTGATCGAGGACACTGAATTCGATTTACCATGCACGCCCCATCCGGGCGGCGGGCGAAGGCCCAGGGGCCCCTTGAAGGGGCCCTTTTTTTTGCCTGTCGATCAAACCCGTGGCATTGCCGCGATAGCGTCCACCGCCTCGCGGATCAGTGCCGGGCCTTTATAAATGAAGCCCGAGTAGATCTGCACCAGGCTCGCCCCGGCGGCGATTTTCTCGGCAGCGTGGCGGCCTTCGGTAATGCCACCGGCAGCAATGATCGGCAGCTTGCCGCCCAGCTCGCCTGCCAGCACCTTGACGATGTGGGTGCTCTTTTTAAGCACCGGCGCGCCCGACAGGCCGCCCGCCTCGCCACCGTACGGCAGCCCCTCGACACCTTCACGACCCAGCGTGGTGTTGGTGGCAATTACCGCATCCATACCCGATTCCATCAGCGCGGCTGCGACCAGTGCGGTTTCTTCGTCGCTCATGTCCGGGGCAATCTTGATGGACAGCGGCACGCGCTTGCCATGGGTAGCGGCCAGTTGCTCACGGCGCACGGCCAGGGCATCGAGCAGCTGCTTCAGCGAATCACCAAACTGCAGGCTGCGCAGGCCCGGGGTGTTCGGCGAACTGACGTTGACGGTGATGTAGCTGGCGGCGGTGTACACCTTGTCCAGGCAGATCAGGTAGTCATCGACGGCACGCTCGACCGGGGTGTCGAAGTTTTTGCCGATGTTGATGCCCAGCACACCGCTGTAGCGCGAGGCTCGTACCCGGTCGAGCAGGTTATCGACACCCAGGTTGTTGAAGCCCATGCGGTTGATGATGGCCGTGGCCTCCGGCAGGCGGAACAGCCGTGGCTTCGGGTTGCCCGGCTGCGGGCGCGGGGTGACGGTGCCGATCTCGACAAAGCCGAAGCCCAGCTGGGCAAAACCGTCGATGGCCGCGCCGTTCTTGTCCAGGCCGGCAGCCAGGCCCACCGGGTTGGCGAAGTTCAAGCCCATGACCGAAACCGGCAAGGCCGCCGGCTGCTTGCACAGCATGCCGTTGAGGCCAAGGCGGCCACCGGCACCGATCAGGTCCAGGGACAGGTCGTGGGAAGTTTCCGGAGAAAGCTTGAACAGCAGCTGGCGGGCCAGGGTATACATGGGCGGGCAAGACTCGGGGTGAGTGAGGGGGCGATTATAGCCACCGTGGCGCTGACAGGACAGTAAATCATGGGGCCACTGCAGGCCTGGCACATCGGTTGCACCGGTTTGGCCCACAGCCTAATCAGTACAGGCGAGGAACCTTGTGAACACTGCACCCCGAGCAACGCCCCTGGCCTGGGTCAACGGCAGCGATGCGCCCGAGAAGCCCAGCCTGAACATCGGCTACATGGCCCTGACCGACTGCGCCTCGGTGGTGGTCGCGGCCACCCAGGGCTTCGCCCAGCAACACGGCCTTACCCTCAACCTCAAGCGCCAGGGCTCTTGGGCGGGGCTGCGCGACAAGCTGGTCAGCGGCGAACTGGACGCCGCGCACTGCCTGTATGGCCTGGTCTACGCCGTGCATCTTGGCATTGGTGGCGTACCGGCCAGTGATATGGCGGTGCTCATGGGGCTGAACCAGAACGCCCAGGCCATCAACCTGTCCCCGGCCCTGCAGCGCAAAGGCGTGACCAACCCTGAAGCACTGGCGCGATTGGTGCACCAGCATGGCGCGCGCCTTACCTTCGCCCAGACATTCCCCACCGGCACCCACGCCATGTGGCTGTATTACTGGCTGGCCAGCCAGGGCATCCACCCACTGCGCGACGTGGACAGCGTGGTGGTGCCGCCGGCACAAATGGCCGCACATATCCAGGCCGGGCGCATCGACGGCTTTTGCGTGGGCGAGCCCTGGGCCGCCGATGCGGTTGCCAAGGGCCAAGGCTTCACCCTCGCCACCAGCCAGTCGATCTGGCCGGACCACCCGGAAAAAGTCCTGGCCTGTGCCCGCGCCTTTGCCGAGCAGTACCCCAACAGCGCCCGCGCCTTGATCAAGGCAATCCTCGCCGCCAGCCGGTTCATCGAGCAAAGCCCGGAAAACCGCCGCAGCACCGCGCAACTGCTCAGCGGCAGCGCCTACCTGGACACGCCGCTGGAGAGCATCGAGCCACGCCTGCTCGGCCACTACCATGATGGCCTGGGCAACCACTGGCAAGACCGGCATGCCCTGCGCCTGTTCGACCATGGCCGGGCCAACTTGCCGTATCTGTCTGACGGCATGTGGTTCATGACCCAGTTCCGCCGCTGGGGCCTGCTGCGCGAAGACCCCGACTACCTCGGCGTGGCCCGCCAGGTACAACAACTGGCACTGTATAGCGAGGCGGCGCAAAGCCTTGGCGTAGCGTGCCCTTCGCTGCCGATGCGCAGCAGCCTGCTGATTGACGGCAGCTGCTGGGACGGCAGCGACCCCTACGGCTACGCCCGCAGTTTCAGCCTGCATGCACTGGGCGAATTGCCCGATGCCCGTGTCGGCGCGTGAGGGGGACCAACATGTTGCGCATCCTGCTGATTGACGACACCCAGCACAAACTCGGCCGCCTCAAGGCGGCGCTGATCGAGGCGGGCTTCGACGTCACCGAAGCCCCAGGCTTGACCATCGACCTGCCCGCCTGCGTCGAAACGGTGCGCCCGGATGTGGTGCTGATCGACACCGACTCACCCGACCGTGATGTGATGGAACAGGTGGTGCTGGTCAGCCGTGACCAGCCGCGCCCCATCGTGCTGTTCACTGACGAGCACGACCCCGGGGTGATGCGCCAGGCGATCCAGGCGGGCGTCAGTGCCTATATCGTCGAAGGCATCCATGCCGCCCGGTTGCAGCCGATTCTGGATGTGGCCATGGCCCGCTTCGAAAGCGACCAGGCACTGAAGGCGCAGTTGGTGGCACGCGACCAGCAACTGGCCGAACGCAAACGCATCGAGCAGGCCAAAGGTTTACTGATGAAAATGAAAGACTGCAACGAAGAACAGGCCTACACCCTGATGCGCCGCCAGGCCATGAGCCGGCAGCAGAAGCTGATCCAGGTGGCAGAGCAGATCATTTCCATGCACGAGATGCTCGGCTAGCAGCGCAGGCCCTTGTGGGAGCGGCCTTGTGTCGCGATAGGGC
>NZ_JBLZWV010000049.1:0-26250 GCF_056098905.1 Pseudomonas sp. TSO6
CGATAGGGCTGCGCAGCAGCCCTATCGCGACACAAGGCCGCTCCCACAAAGTCCGCTCTGCTCGATATTCCGAATTGGCCCGGCTCTTGCTGATGTATTTGCACCGGTAGCCAACGGCGGTTGCCCCACTTAAATCCCGACAAAGACGTCGCTCTCCCCTCCACCTTCCTGGAGTGGGTAGCGGCGTCTTTTTCGTTCCGTTGCATTGCCGAGTGAGGTGTTCGATGAGTACCAGCTTCTGGAAATCCGGGCATGTGCCCACGCTGTTCGCTGCGTTCCTGTACTTCGACCTGAGCTTCATGGTCTGGTACCTGCTGGGCCCGATGGCGGTGCAGATTGCCGGTGACTTGCAACTCAGTGCACAACAACGGGGCCTGATGGTAGCCATGCCGATCCTCTCCGGGGCGATCCTGCGCTTTGCCATGGGCGTGCTGGTCGACCGCCTGTCACCCAAGACCGCAGGGCTGATCGGCCAGGTGGTGGTCATTGTCGCGCTGGCGGCGGCCTGGCACTTCGGCGTACACACCTATGAACAGGTGCTGCTGCTGGGCTTGTTCCTCGGCTTTGCCGGCGCTTCGTTCGCCGTTTCGCTGCCGCTGGCGTCGCAGTGGTACCCGCCGCAACACCAGGGCAAGGCCATGGGCATTGCTGGCGCCGGCAATTCCGGCACGGTGTTCGCCGCCCTGCTGGCCCCGGCGCTGGCGGCCGGCTTTGGCTGGAACAATGTGTTCGGCTTTGCGCTGATTCCGTTGACGCTGGCGCTGGTGGTGTTCGCCCTGCTGGCACGCAACGCCCCAGAGCGCCCCAAGCCCAAAGCAATGGCGGACTACCTCAAGGCCCTCGGCGACCGTGACAGCTGGTGGTTCATGTTCTTCTACAGTGTCACCTTCGGCGGCTTCATTGGCCTGGCCAGCGCCCTGCCCGGCTACTTCAGCGACCAGTACGGGCTGAGCCCGGTCACTGCCGGCTACTACACCGCTGCCTGCGTGTTCGCCGGGAGCCTGATGCGCCCGCTCGGCGGCGCCCTGGCCGACCGCTTCGGCGGCATCCGCACCCTGCTGGGCATGTACAGCGTTGCAGCCATCTGCATTGCCGCAGTCGGGTTCAACCTGCCTTCTGCGGCTGCCGCACTGGCGCTGTTCATCAGCGCCATGCTTGGCCTGGGCGCTGGCAACGGCGCGGTATTCCAGCTGGTACCACAACGCTTCCGCCAGGAAATCGGCGTAATGACCGGGCTGATCGGCATGGCCGGCGGTATCGGCGGCTTTCTGCTGGCGGCAGGGCTTGGCACCATCAAGCAGCACACCGGCGATTACCAGCTGGGGCTGTGGCTGTTCGCCAGCCTGGGCCTGCTGGCCTGGTTCGGCCTGCACGGCGTGAAACAGCGCTGGCGCACCACCTGGGGCTCGGCTGCAGTCACAGCAGCGCGGGTCTGAGGCACGCCGATGAGCCTGCAACTGAGCTTTGCCCAGGCCAGCGCCACCGGGCCGCGCGCGGAAAACCAGGACGCCCTGCGCCTGGTAACCCCGGCGCCAGAGCTGGCCGCCAGCAAAGGCTACCTGTTCGCCCTTGCCGACGGCGTCAGCCAATGCGCCGATGGTGGCCTGGCAGCACGCGCCAGCTTGCAGGCGCTGGCCCTGGACTACTACGCCACCCCCGCCACCTGGAGCGTGGCCCAGGCACTCGACCGCCTGCTGCTGGCACAGAACCGCTGGCTGCGCGCACAAGGCAGCGGCCAGCCATTGTTGACCACCCTCAGCGCACTGGTACTGCGGGGCCGGCGATTCACCCTGGCCCATGTCGGCGACTGTCGTGTTTACCGCTGGCACGCCGGGCACCTGCAGTGCCTGAGCGAAGATCATGTGTGGGACCAGCCGGGCATGCAGCATGTGCTGAAACGCGCGCTGGGCCTGGACCAACATCTGCTGGTGGATTACCTGGAGGGCGAGCTGCAGCCGGGTGAGTGCTTCTTGCTACTCAGCGACGGAGTCTGGGCCAGCCTGGGCGACCAGCACATCCAGGCGGTGCTGCGTGAACAGCCCGACCTGCAACTGGCCGTCGACACGCTGGTTGCCAGCGCGCACCTCAATGGCAGCCAGGACAACGCCAGCGCCTTGCTGGTGCAGGTGGAGCAACTGGGCACGGCCAACCTCGGTGACACCCTGGCACAGCTGCAGCAATGGCCGTTACCCGGCCCACTGCGCGAAGGCCAGGTGATCGATGGCTGGCTTACCGAACAGCTGCTGTCGCACAGCCGCCAGTCGCTGCTGTACCGGATGCGCGACGGCCAAGGTCAAGCCTGGCTGCTCAAAACCCTGCCTGGCGCACGCGAGCAGGAGCCGAAGGCGGCGCAAGGGCTGTTGCTGGAAGAATGGTTCCTGCGCCGGGTCGCTGGCCGACATTTCCCCGAGCTGCATGCAGCCAGCCAGCGCCAACACCTGTACTACGTGATGCGCGAATACCCCGGCCAGACCCTTGCAACGCTACTGGCCGGACACGGCCCGCTGCCCTTGCCACAGTGGCTGGAAATGGCCCGGCAACTGCTGCAGGCGGTCGGCGTGCTGCACCGGCGCAACCTGCTACACCGCGATATCAAGCCAGACAACCTGCACCTGGGCAGCGATGGCCAGCTGCGCCTGCTGGACTTCGGCCTGGCCTACTGCCCAGGCCTGTCCGAAGACCCGCTGCACGACGTGCCCGGCACGCCCTCGTACATTGCCCCGGAAGCGTTCGATGGCCAGCCGCCCAGCCCGCGCCAAGACCTGTATGCCGTGGGCGTGACGCTGTACCACCTGCTGACCGGGCACTACCCGTATGGCGAGGTGGAAGCCTTCCAGCGCCCGCGTTTCGGCCAGCCAGTCAACGCCGCACGCTACCGCCCCGACCTGCCGGAATGGCTGCAGCACAACCTGCAGCAGGCGGTGGCCGCCGACCCGGCGCAACGCTTCGAAACTGCCGAACACTGGTTGCTGCTGCTTGAGCGCGGCGACCGCCAGGAACTGCCCAGCCGCCCACGGCCATTGCTGGAGCGCGAGCCGCTGAAGGTGTGGCGCACGCTGGCCCTGCTGTCCCTGCTGTTCAACCTGATTTTGCTGCTCAGCCTGCTAAAAGGCTGAGCACACCCTGCCGATGAGGAGTACCCCGATGAATGCAAAAGTCTGGCTGGTGGGTGCCGGCCCTGGCGACCCTGAACTGCTCACCCTCAAGGCGGTACGTGCCCTGCAGCAAGCCGCCGTGGTGATGATCGACGACCTGGTCAACCCGGCAGTACTGGAACATTCCCCCCAGGCCCGGGTGATCGCAGTGGGCAAGCGCGGCGGCTGCCGCTCCACACCACAGGCGTTCATCCAGCGCCTGATGTTGCGCCATGCTCGACAAGGGCGTTGCGTGGTACGGCTCAAGGGTGGCGACCCGTGTATTTTTGGTCGCGGAGGTGAGGAGGCGCTATGGCTGCAGGGGCATGGCATCGAGGTGGAGCTGGTCAACGGCATCACGGCGGGCCTGGCAGGCGCCACGCAATGCGGCATTTCGCTGACTTCACGCGGTGTCAGCCGCGGGGTGACGCTGGTGACGGCGCACACCCAGGACGACAGCGAGCTGAACTGGACGGCTCTGGCACAGGGCGGGACGACGCTGGTGGTTTACATGGGGGTGGCGCGGCTGGAGCAGGTACGCCAGGGCTTGCTGGCGGGGGGCATGGCACCGGGCATGCCGGTGGCGATGATCGAAAATGCCTCGATGCCGCAGCAGCGTGAGTGCAGGAGCGATGTGCTGGGCATGGTTGAAGATGCGCGAAGGTTTGGCTTGCGTAGCCCGGCGATTCTGGTGATTGGGGAGGTGGTTGGGGTACAGCAGGCTCTGGAGCTTGTTTCAATCGCGGGCTGAATAGCCGTCACTGCAGGAGCAGCCTTGTGCTGCGAAGAGGCCATTACAGCGACAGCATACCTTTGCACTTACCGGCCTCTTCGCAGCACAAGGCTGCTCCTGCAAGTGCTGTGCAGGCTGTGAGGCCGGTTAAATTCCAGGTAAAGAAAAACCCGGCCGAGGCCGGGTTTTTCATGAAACATCAGGCCAATTACTTGGACTGAGCTTCTACCTGAGCTTCAACGCGACGGTTGACAGCACGGCCTTCTTCGGTGGCGTTGTCAGCAACCGGACGGGTTTCGCCGTAGCCTACCGAGTCAACACGGGTAGATTCTACGCCGTACTGCTGGGTCAGGACTTGCTTGACAGCGTTGGCACGACGCTCGGACAGCTTCTGGTTGTAAGCGTCTGGACCCACGGAGTCAGTGTGACCTTCAACCACGGTGGTGGTTTGTGGGTACTGCTTCATGAAGTCAGCCAGGTTCTTGATGTCGCCGTAGCTGTTAGGCTTGACAACCGACTTGTCGAAGTCGAACTTGACGTCCAGCTCAACACGAACGACTTCGGCAACAGCCGGGCAGCCGTCGGCGTCAACGGTAACGTTGGCCGGGGTGTCTGGGCACTTGTCGACGTTGTCGCAAACGCCGTCGTTGTCGGAGTCGGAGCAAACTTCAGCAACTGGAGCTGGAGCGGCTTCGGCTTGCTTCGGGCTACCGCCGAAGTTCAGACCAACACCAACGCTTGGGGCCCACTCGGTGTCGCCCTGGTCGATGTTGTACTGAGCTTCTACGCCGGCACGGGCGTAGAACATGTCGGTGATGTACCACTTGGCGCCAGCGCCAACGTTGGCGAAGGTGGAGTGGTCACGACCGCCACGGCCGGTCTGGCCCAGCGACTGGTGCGAGAAACCAGCGGAAACGTACGGACGGATGGCGTCATACGGGTTGTTGAAGTGGTAAACGGCGTCCAGGGCGGTGTTCGAGCCCTTGATGTTCTTGCCGTCTTCGCCACGAGCGTTGTGAACTTCGTCGTAACCCAGGCGCAGTTCAACGTCGTCGGTCAGGAAGTAACCGATCGAGCCGCCGAACAGGTTGCCGTCGTTCTTGAAGTCACGCTGGCTGTCGAAGAATTCTTTCTTGTAGAAGCCTTCGACTTCCACAGCGCCTGTGCCTTGTGCCATAGCGCCAATCGAGGTGGCGGCTACGAGCGAACCAATGGCCAAGCCCAAGGTGTTTTTCAATTTCATCCGTTAAATCCCCATCTGGTGATAGTTAAGCAGTCCCACCACAAACAAGGGGGACAACTCGACGGCAAGTCTAGCAGAACTCGCCGATTCGTTAGAGATATTTGCACGCCACTAAGTTTCATCAAGGCCGGCAAATTTCTCACGAAGCTTGTCTAGCGCACGCTTGTAGCGCATTTTCGTTGCGCTCAGGCCCATGTGCATGATGTCGGCAATTTCCTGGAATTCCAGCTCTGCGACAAAACGCAGCACCAGAATTTCCCGGTCAATCGGGTTCACATGCACCAGCCACTTGTCCAGCCCGCCTTTTTCTTCCGGCTTCGGGGCCTTGTCTTCGGACGCCTCTTCGATAGGGTCCAGACTCAAGGCATCCATCAGCCGGCGTTTACGGCGCTCCTTGCGGTACTGGGTGATGCACTCGTTGTAGGTGATGCTGTACAGCCACGTCTTGAACTTGGATTTACCCTCGAAGTTCTTCAGCCCGTACAGCACCTTGAGCATCACTTCCTGACAGACATCGTCCGCGTCACGGTCGTTCCCCAGATAACGCGCACAGACGTTGAACAGGGTCCGCTGGTAGCGCCGCATGAGCTCCTCATAGGCGCGGGTAACGTGGTACAGCTCCTCATGCGAACGCGCCACCAACTCTTCATCGGTGAGCTCGCGGGGGTCATAACGCATGGGCGGCGAATGAACTTTATTCAAAACGGATCTGGCCGACAGTCAGGTCAATGTCGCCGCGCGACCCCGTGGGTCGAATTTCGCGGCGGCATACATTAACAGCTTTTGTGCGGTTAGCGGCTATTGACGCGCTGCTCAAGCAGCTCGCGATTGGCCAGCGACACCAGTTCGCCATCATCGGTCAGCAGCGTTGTCTTGACCGTGCCGATTTCCTCGATATGCCCTTCGACCTCTCCAATTCGCACCTGCTGGCCGACCTGGTAGAGCTCACGCACGTAAATGCCGGCCAGAATCTGCCCGGCAATTTCGCGGCTGCCAAGGCCCATTGCCAGGGCTACCGCCAGACCAACGGTAATCAGCCCGATGACGATCACGTGGTTCAGCAGGTCGGTTTTCACCTCCAGCTGGCTGATGGCAACCGAGATGCTGATGATGATCACCAGGCCCTGGGTAATACGCCCAAGGCCTGCCGAATATTCCAGGCCGATGCCTTCGGCCGCGCCGCGCACCAGCCCGTTGGCCACCTGCGCCAGCAGCACGCCGGCCAGCAACACCAAGGCGGCGCCGAACACTTTTGGCAGGTACAGGGCGAGCATGTCGAGGGTCGCGGAAACCCGCTCCAGGCCTAGCGACTCAGCGGCCGAGACGAGGAAGATGAGCAGCACGAACCAGTAGACAATCTTGCCGATCAAGGTCGAGATCGGCACCTGGATACCGACCCGGCCGAGCATCTTGGTGAGGCCGGTGCCGGCCATCAGGCGGTCCAGGCCAAGCTTGGCCAGCAGTTTGGACAATAGCGTGTCGAGCAGCTTGGCCACCACGAAACCGAGCAGCACCACGACCAGCGCGCCGAACAGGTTGGGGATGAAGTTCGCTACCTTGGTCCAAAGTGCAGTCATCGCGGCGACCAGGCTCTGGGTCCAGAGATCGAGTTCCATATTCAATCGGCCTTATCTGCTTTGCTGCCGGTGGCAGCGTTGCGGGAAGAGTGTCGACGCACCGGCGCGACATGCGCCGAGCCATTATTGACGGCAATCAGCAGCGCCTGGCTCCAGCGGCCAAGCAGGCTGAACAGATCGCCCGCGCCAACCTGGCGGTTGGCGGTTTTCAGCACGCGACCCAGGCAGGCAGCGTCATCCCGGTCATCGCGGTCATTGCCGGAGGGTGACGCCTTGAGCAGGTCACGCAGGGATTCTTCAAACGGATCGTGCATGGGCACCTCGCGCAGTGTCAGCAAGAGACGAGATGGCCGGGCAATGGGTCACACATCCGATTGGGACGAATGTTTCAAAATGAACACCTAGACCCATCGCAACCGCCGGAACATCCACCACTGCCCCACCGCCAGCCCAAGCACGACGATGCAGGCGAACAGGAAGCCATAGGGGTTTTCTGCCCCCGGGATACCGCCGACATTGATGCCCAGCAGCCCGGTAACGAAACTCATGGGCAAGAAGATGCAGGTGATGATGCCAAAGCGGTACATGGTGCGGTTCATCCGCTCGCTGCGCCGGCGGTCTTCGCTTTCCAGCACCAGTGCGGCACGCTCGCGGGTCAGTTCCAGCTCTTCGAGGTAGCGGATCAGGCTGTTGTTCAGCTCGTTCCAGTAATCGGCATCGGCATCGGCAAACCAGCTCCATTTGCTGCGTGACAGCTGGGCGTAGATCTCCCGCTGCGGAGCCAGGAAACGCCTCAGGCCCGCTGCACGGCGGCGGATCTGCTGCAGGCTGCCGTTCTCCGGGGTGTACCGTTCGTCGGCTTCGACCTTTTCTTCTTCCAGGTCGACCAGTTCGGACAGGTCGCTGACCAGGCCCTGGACCTTTTCGGTCAGCAGCTCGCCCATCAGCAGCAACAGTTCGGAAGCCGACTTCGGCCCCCTGCCCTGCTCCAGCAACTGAAGAATTTCGTCACTGGCGCGTAGCGGCCGCAAGCGCAGCGATATGACCCGCTGCGCCTGGGCGAAAATGCGCACCGAGACCATGTCTTCGGGCTCTGCGCCCGGGTTGAGGTTGACCCCACGCAAAAACAGCAACAGCTGTTCGTCAGCCATGGGCAGCAGGCGCGGCCGGGTGTTTTCTTCCAGCAGCAGCTCGCAGGCGAACTCGCTCAGGCCGCTGTCATGCAGCAGCCAGGTGCGGGTTTGTGGATGGCTGCGGTCCCAGTGCAGCCACAGGCTCTGCTCCGGTTGCAGCTGCAAATCGTCCAGTTCGGTACGGGCAATCGAGCGCGCGCCGCCTTTACCATCGAGCACCAGGGCATGCACCAGCCCCCACTGCGCGTTGTCTTCCTCGAACATCAAAGCTCCATCAGCGCGTGCGGCGCATCACTCCGGCATTTTCAGCGGGCTTGGCGAGACCAGCACGCCATTGTTGTCGGCATACACATACTCGCCTGGGCGGAAGGTTACCCCGGCAAAGGTCACCACCACGTTGAGGTCGCCGATACCGCGCTTGTCGGTTTTCATCGGGTGGCTGGCCAGGGCCTGTACGCCGACGTCGGTCTGGATCAATACATCCACGTCACGCACACAGCCGTAGATCACCAGGCCTTCCCAACCGTTTTTGGCGGCCTTTTCGGCCAGCATGTCGCCGAGCAGCGCCCGGCGCAGCGAGCCACCACCATCGACCACCAGCACCTTGCCCTTGCCGTCGAGCTCTACCTGCTCCTTGACCAGCGAGTTGTCCTCGAAGCACTTGATGGTGACGATCTGACCGCCGAACGAATCACGGCCGCCAAAATTGCTGAACATCGGTTCCAGCACTTGTACCAGGTCCGGGTAGGCGTCACACAGGTCGGGCGTTACGTAATGCTGCATGGGAGGCTCCTGTCAGTCACAACGAAAGCGGGTATCGGCCAAGGCTACACCTTGGAGGCTGTCGTAGTCATCCGGGACCGGGCAGTCATTTGTATTCATCCTGTACCGGCCCTATCGCCGGCAAGCCAGCTCCCACAAGAACACTACTGCCCTCAAGGCCTGTGGGGTACTTGTGGGAGCTGGCTTGCCGGCGATAGGGCCATTACAGGCAATCCAAAACTAACTGACCGCCACCGGCTCTGCGACCACAGTGGACGCATGCACCGGCAACAGCGGGTTGCGCAACCAGCGCTCCACCAGCGGCCACACCTGCACCTGCGCGGCCTTGCTCACCAGCATGTCGACGTGCCCGAAGGCGTCGAAGCCTTCTTCACGCCCCAGCCGCAGGAACTGCTTGCGCTCCCCCCCCAACTGCTCGAACAGCTTTCGGCAGGCCCACACCGGGTCCTGGAAGTCCCCCGCGCCGGCCACCGCCAGCAGCGGCACATCCACCTCTGCCAGCCCCGCCCACCAGTCGCTCTGCTTGTCGCCAAAGCGCCCGAACAGGCCGTGCCAGCGCATGCTCTCCAGCGCCAGGCCGATGGGCTCGTCCTCTGGTCCACGCTTGAAACGTGGCCCGGAAATCTGCCCCCAGCGCTTGAGCACCAGCTTCGCGCCCCAGGCCAGCGGTGGCACTTTTAGCGGCCAATAGACGCGGCTGATCTGGGTACCGAACAGCGCAACGCTGGCCACCTCCCCGGCAGCAAGAAAGCCACCACCCAAGGCTGCCGCCAGGGTAGTGCCGCCCAGCGAATGGCCAATCCAGTGTGGCGCCTGGCCCGACTGCTCGCGCACGAACGCGGCAATCAGCGGCAGGTCATCACGGGCGTAGGCGGCTACGTTGTTGTGCTGCCAGGCGTGGTTACGTGGCGACAGGCCGTGGCCGCGCATTTCCGGGATCCACACATCGAAACCGGCACGGGCGAGATACGCACCCAGGCCAACCCCTTTGGGCGAGTACCAGAAACGCCGATTGGAAAAACTGCCGTGCAGAAGAATGACCGGCACACCCAGAGGCTGGCCCTGATCGGCCAGCCCCAGACGGGTAAGGGCAAGCTCGACGCTAGGGTCAGGGCCATTGCCGGCCTTGATCCGGTACACGTCTTCGCTAAGGTCGCCGCGGCGCTCGGCACTGAGCAGGGCCACGGGAAATAGAGTGCTGCTGCTTTGCATAAGGTTGCTTGGTGCACAAAAAAGGGCGGGAACCATTACTGGAACACGCCCTGGAAAAAACCAGGCGGGGGTACGCCAGACGTCCCCCCGCGTTTTACCTCGTCAGGCTGCGCCCTGGCCCTCGGCCAGGAAGAACCAGGTCTCGAGTACCGAGTCCGGGTTCAGCGACACGCTTTCGATGCCCTGCTCCATCAGCCACTTGGCCAGGTCCGGGTGGTCCGATGGGCCCTGACCGCAGATGCCGATGTACTTGCCCGCCTTGTTGCACGCGGCAATGGCGTTGGCCAGCAGCTTCTTCACCGCAGGGTTACGCTCGTCGAACAGGTGGGCGATGATGCCCGAGTCACGGTCCAGGCCCAGGGTCAGCTGGGTCAGGTCGTTGGAGCCGATCGAGAAGCCGTCGAAGTACTCAAGGAACTCCTCAGCCAGAATGGCGTTGGACGGCAGTTCGCACATCATTATCACGCGCAGGCCGTTGTCGCCACGCGACAAGCCGTTTTCGGCGAGCAGGTCGACGACCTGGCTGGCTTCGCCCAGGGTACGCACGAACGGTACCATGATCTCGACGTTGGTCAGGCCCATCTCGTTGCGTACACGTTTCAGTGCACGGCACTCGAGCTCGAAGCAGTCACGGAACGACTCGCTGATGTAACGCGAAGCACCGCGGAAGCCCAGCATCGGGTTTTCTTCTTCCGGCTCGTACAGTTTGCCGCCGATCAGGTTGGCGTACTCGTTGGACTTGAAGTCCGACAGGCGCACGATGACCTTTTTCGGGTAGAAGGCCGCAGCCAGGGTGCTGATGCCTTCGACCAGCTTCTCGACATAGAAGCCGACCGGGTCGCTGTAGCCGGCAATACGCTTGTCGACGCTGTCCTTGAGCTCTGGCGGCAGGCCTGCGTAGTTGAGCAGCGCCTTGGGGTGCACACCGATCATGCGGTTGATGATGAATTCCAGGCGCGCCAGGCCGACACCGGCGTTGGGCAGCTGGGCAAAGTCGAAGGCACGGTCGGGGTTGCCGACGTTCATCATGATCTTGAATGGCAGCTCCGGCATGGCATCAACCGAGTTCTGCTTGATGTCGAAGCCCAGCTCGCCCTCGAAGATGAAACCGGTGTCGCCTTCGGCGCAGGACACGGTCACACCCTGGCCGTCTTTCAGCAGCTGGGTGGCGTTGCCGCAACCGACCACGGCCGGAATACCCAGCTCACGGGCGATGATCGCCGCGTGGCAGGTACGGCCGCCGCGGTTGGTAACGATGGCACTGGCGCGCTTCATCACCGGTTCCCAGTCCGGATCGGTCATGTCGGAGACCAGTACGTCGCCCGGCTGGACCTTGTCCATTTCCGATACGTCGTTGATCACGCGCACCTTGCCGGCGCCGATGCGCTGGCCGATGGCGCGGCCTTCGACCAGTACGGTGCCTTTTTCTTTCAGCAGGTAGCGTTCCATGACGTTGGCGCTGGAACGGCTTTTCACCGTTTCCGGGCGTGCCTGCACGATGTACAGCTTGCCGTCGTCACCGTCTTTGGCCCACTCGATGTCCATCGGGCGCTGGTAGTGCTGCTCGATGATCATGGCCTGCTTGGCCAGTTCGTTTACTTCTTCGTCGCTCAGGCAGAAGCGCGCACGCTCGGCACGGTCGACTTCGACGGTCTTGACCGAACGGCCGGCCTTGGCTTCTTCGCCATAGACCATCTTGATGGCCTTGCTGCCCAGGTTGCGACGCAGGATGGCCGGGCGGCCGGCCTGCAAGGTTTGCTTGTGCACGTAGAATTCGTCAGGGTTGACCGCACCCTGCACCACGGTTTCGCCCAGGCCGTAGGCGCCGGTGATGAACACCACGTCGCGGAAGCCCGACTCGGTGTCGAGGGTAAACATCACGCCTGCAGTGCCGGTTTCGGAGCGGACCATGCGCTGCACGCCGGCCGACAGGGCGACCAGCTTGTGGTCGAAGCCCTGGTGCACGCGGTAGGCGATGGCGCGGTCGTTGAACAGCGAGGCGAACACTTCCTTGGCCGCGCGGATCACGTTGTCGACGCCACGGATGTTGAGGAAGGTTTCCTGCTGGCCGGCGAACGAGGCGTCCGGCAAATCTTCGGCGGTGGCCGAGGAACGCACGGCAACGGCCATGTTGTCGTTGCCAGCGGCCATTTCGGCGAAGGCGGTTCGGATTTCCGAATCCAGACGCGCAGGGAACTCGGCTTCCATGACCCACTGGCGGATCTGTGCGCCGGTTTTGGTCAGGGCATTGATGTCATCCACGTCGAGCGCGTCGAGCGCGGCGTGAATCTTGTCGTTCAGACCACTCTGTTCGAGAAAATCGCGGTACGCCTGCGCCGTAGTGGCAAAGCCGCCCGGCACCGATACACCAGCACCGGCAAGGTTGCTGATCATCTCGCCCAGGGATGCGTTCTTGCCCCCCACATGCTCTACATCATGGACGCCGAGCTTATCGAGGGAAACTACGTACTCTACCAAGGTGATCTCTCCACTAACTGTGTTGGAAAAGCTCAAAAAGGCGCCCGCCTGTCTTCGGTGACTTGGCCGGGCGTTTGTGGCCTGTACCTGGAAAATAAGTGAGAATGCCGACAGCCGCATTCGGCAAACCGAACTTATCATATCCAAGAATCGTCATCAGCTTAAGGCCTAGATCGCAAATGAAACGAACCGCGTTCTTCATCTCCGACGGCACCGGTATCACTGCCGAAACCCTGGGCCAGAGTTTGCTCGCGCAATTCGAGAGCATTCCGTTCAACAAATTCACCCGTCCGTACATCGATTCGCCAGACAAAGCGCGGACCATGGTCCAGCAAATCAACGCTGCGGCCGAGCGTGACGGGGTGCGCCCGATCATCTTCGACACCATCGTCAACCAGGACATCCGGGAGATCCTGGCGACGTCGAACGGCTTCATGATCGACATCTTTTCTTCGTTTTTATCCCCGCTAGAGCAGGAATTGACCGCCCATTCGTCGTATTCCGTGGGCAAATCGCACTCGATCGGCGGCAATTCCAACTACATGGAACGCATCGAGGCGGTGAATTTTGCCCTGGACAACGACGACGGTGCGCGCACCCACTACTACGACAAGGCCGACCTGATTCTGGTGGGTGTGTCACGCTGCGGCAAGACCCCCACCTGCCTGTACATGGCCATGCAGTTTGGCATCCGCGCCGCGAACTATCCGCTGACCGAAGACGACATGGAGCGCCTGCAACTGCCGGCGGTGCTGAAAAAACACCACAACAAGCTGTTCGGCCTGACCATCGACCCAGACCGCCTCACCGCCATACGCCATGAACGCAAGCCCAACAGCCGCTATTCCAGCTTTGCCCAGTGCGAGTTCGAAGTGCGTGAGGTAGAGAGCCTGTTCCGGCGGGAGAACATTCCCAACATCAATTCCACGCATTTTTCGGTGGAAGAGATTTCGGCCAAGATCCTGGTGGAAAAAGGGGTGGAGCGGCGGTTCAAGTAAGCAGTCTGTAGACCAGCCGACTGACACGGTACATGTAGGAGCGGCCTTGTGCCGCGAAAGGGCCGCATAGCGGCCCCGGCGATATCAGCCTGAGGCATAAATTGTGGGGGCGCTTCGCACCCCTTTCGCGGCACAAGGCCGCTCCTACAGGTACCGTGCAATGACCAAATAAAAAGCCCCGGCATTGCTGCCGGGGCTTTGTTTTACCTCACCATAAGGCTCAGGACGGCACCACCGTCGCCTGCCCGCTCATGGCCAGGTCGACCAGCTCGCGGTTGGCCACCGCGTACATCGCATAGTCGGTGCCGGTGGCATTGCGCAGGTCGTCCAGCATGGCACGCCAACGCTCCACCATCACCCGATGCTGCTCCGCCCACAGTGCCACGCGGGCGTCCATGTCATCCGGCGCATCGGCCATCTGCAGCACCGAAATGGTGATCGCCCGCTGCTGCAGGTCGATGTCGTCGCGGAAGGCTTCGCGGGCCAGCGCCTGCCAGTTGTTCTCCACCGGCAAGTTGCTGATTTCCTGCAGGTACCAGGTCAGGTCCAGCGAGCTGCCCACGGCGAAGAACGCCTTGGCCACCTGGGCGGGGTCGTGACCGGTGACGTCGGCCGCTTCGATGATCGGCAGCAGGGTGTACAGGTGGCTGGTACCCGCCACCATCCGCGCCAGCAGTTCTGGCACACCGGCGTCGACAAAGCCCTGGTAGCGCACCATCCAGCGTTCGCGGGTCGGGCCTTCGAGCAGCTCATCGAGCTTGAGCCCGAGTTGCGCGATCTTCGGCCCGAAGTGTGCGGTATCACGCCCGGCGTCCTGCTCGTTGCGGCGGCTGCGCAGGAACCAGCGCGTGGCACGGCGGCCCAGCCGCATCAGTTCGTCCATCAGGGTGAGCTGGATTTCTGCCGGCACCTGGTAGTCCAGTGCCTCGATCTGGCGGAACCAGTGCGGCAGGTGGAAGATGTCGCGCACGATCACATAGGCCCCGGCCACGTTGGCCGGGCTCATGCCAGTCGACTCCTTCAGGCGCTGGACGAAGGTGATGCCCATGTTGTTGACCAGGTCGTTGGCGATCTGGGTGCTGACAATTTCGCGCTTCAGGCGGTGGCGGCGCATGGAGTCGGCAAACTTGCTCACCAGCGACGGCGGGAAGGCGGTTTCCATGTCGCGGGTCAGGTAGTCGTCGTCCGGCACCAGCGATTTCAGCAGCTGTTCCTTGAGGTCGATCTTGCTGTACGAAATCAGCACCGACAGCTCGGCGCGGGTCAGCCCATGGCCAGCAGCCAGGCGTTCGGCCAGTTGCTCTTCGGACGGCAGGAACTCGATGGCGCGGTCCAGCTTGCCACGGGCTTCCAGGTCGGCCATCAGGCGCTTGTACTCGGCAATCCGCTCACGGGCACGGCGAGCCGCCAGCGACAGCGCCTGGGTCTGCTTGTAGTTGTTGCCCAGCACCAGGCCGGCCACTTCGTCGGTCATGCTGCCGAGCAGCTGGTTGCGCTGCTTCTCGGTCATGTCGCCACCCTGCACCACTTCGTTGAGCAGGATCTTGATGTTGACCTCGTGGTCGGAGCAGTCCACGCCGCCGGCGTTGTCGATGAAGTCGGTGTTGGTGGCGCCGCCGTTCAGGCCGAACTCGACCCGGCCGAGCTGGGTCATGCCCAAGTTGCCGCCCTCGCCCACCACCTTGCAGCGCAGTTCGTTGCCGTTGACCCGCAGCGCGTCGTTGGCCTTGTCGCCGACATCGGCGTGGCTTTCAGTGCTGGCCTTCACGTAGGTACCAATGCCGCCGTTCCACAGCAGGTCGACCGGTGCCTTGAGCAGCGCGTTGAGCAGCTCGGTCGGGGTCAAGCGGTCGGCTTCAATCGCAAAGCGCTCTTTCATCTGCGGGCTGATGGCGATGCTCTTGGCACTGCGCGGGAAGATCCCGCCGCCTTCGGACATGATGCTGGTGTCGTAGTCGCTCCAGGCCGAGCGCGGCAGGTCGAACAGGCGCTTGCGCTCGGCAAAGCTGGACGCAGGCTCCGGGTTCGGGTCAATGAAGATGTGCAGGTGGTTGAAGGCTGCCACCAGTTGCAGCTTGTCGGACATTAGCAAGCCGTTGCCGAATACGTCGCCGGCCATGTCGCCCACGCCGATCACGGTGATCGGGTCTTCCTGGACGTTGATGCCGCGCTCGCGGAAGTGGCGCTGCACGCCCACCCAGGCGCCGCGTGCGGTAATGCCCATCTTCTTGTGGTCGTAACCGGCCGAACCGCCCGAGGCAAAGGCGTCGCCCAGCCAGAAGCCGTAGTCGATGGCGATGCCGTTGGCGATGTCGGAGAAGGTCGCGGTGCCTTTGTCGGCCGCCACCACCAGGTACGGGTCGTCATCGTCATGGCGCACCACGTTGGCCGGTGGCACTATGCCGCCGTCCTTGAGGTTGTCGGTGATGTCGAGCAGGCCGGAAATGAAGATTCGGTAGCACGCCACGCCCTCGGCGGCGATCTCGTCACGGCCGCCACCCAGTGGCAGGCGGCGCGGCAGGAAGCCGCCCTTGGCGCCAACCGGCACGATGACCGAGTTTTTTACCTGCTGGGCTTTAACCAGGCCCAGTACTTCGGTACGGAAGTCCTCTTCGCGGTCGGACCAGCGCAAGCCGCCACGGGCGACGTTGCCAAAGCGCAGGTGCACGCCCTCGACGCGCGGTGAATAGACGAAGATTTCGAACTTGGGCACCGGCTTGGGCAGTTCGGGGATCAGCTTGGGGTTGAACTTGAAGCTGAAATACGACTTGTTCTGGCCGTTGGCATCCGGTTGGTAGAAGTTGGTGCGCAGGGTAGCCTTGATCAGGTCCAGGTAGCGGCGCAGGATGCGGTCTTCGTTGAGGACCTGCACGTCGTCCAGCGCGGTCAGGATCGCTTGTTCCAGGCGCAGCTGCTTGTCGTCCAGGTCTTCCTGGGTGAGCTTGCGGGCCAGGTAGAAGCGGGTCTTGAACAACCGGGTCAGCTCGCGGGCGATGTCGGTGTGGTTGTTCAGGGTGCTGGCGATGTAGCCCAGGTCGAAGCCCAGGCGGATCTGCTTCAGGTAACGGGCGTAGGCGCGCAGCAGTGCCACGTCGCGCCATGGCAGGCCAGCAGTGAGTACCAGGCGGTTGAAGGCATCGTTCTCGGCATCGCCGCCCACGATGTGGATGAAGGCGTCTTGCAGGGTGTCGTTGAGCTGCTGGATATCCAGGCTCAGGCCTTCGCTGTAGGTGAAGGCGAAGTCGTGGATCCAGTACTCGCGGCCATTGGCATGGCGCAGGCGGTACGGGAACTCGCCAAGCACGCGCAGGCCGAGGTTTTCCAGGATCGGCAGCACGTCAGACAACGCCAGTGGCGTATCGGCGTGGTACAGCTTGCAGTGCAGGATGCGCTCGCCAACCTGGGTCAGCGGCTGGTAGAAGCTCATCGCCAGCGGCTTGCTTTCCGACAGGTTCAGCACGTGCTGCAGGTCGACCACTGCCGAGTGCGCGGCGAAGCGCTCACGGTAGCCGGCCGGGAAGCCCTTGGGGAAATCGGCCAGGATGTTGGTGCCCTGGGCTTCGCCGAAGTTCTCGACCACCAGCGTCGAGTAGTCGTCGTGCCACGAGCGGCAGGCCTGGATTACTTCACGCTCCAGCTGCTGCGGGTCGATGTCGATGCGGTTTTTCGGGTCTACCCGCAAAATCAGCTGCACCCGTGCCAGCACCGATTCGGAGAAGAAGGTCCAGAACTCGCAGTCGCTGGCCTTCAGGCGCTCCATCAGCACTTGCTGAATCTTCTGCCGTACTTCGGTGGAGTAGATCTCCCGCGGCACATAGGCCAGGCAGTAGCAGAAGCGGCCGTACGGGTCCTTGCGCAGGAACACGCGGATCTTGTTGCGCTCCTGGATCTGCACGATCGCCATGACGGTGGTGAACAGCTCGTCGATCGGCGTCTGGAACAGGTCGTCGCGCGGCAGCACTTCCAGTACCTGGGCCAGTTCCTTGCCCAGGTGGGCCTTGGCGTCGAAGCCCGAGCGGCGCTCGACTTCAGCCACCTTCACGCGGATATACGGAATGGCATGCACGCTTTCGCCATACACCGACGAGGTGTACAGGCCCATGAAGCGGTGTTCCTTGATGACTTTGCCGTCGGCGTCCAGCTGGCGGATCGACACGTAGTCCGGGTAGGCCGGGCGGTGCACGCGGCTGGGCAGCGCAGCCTTGGCAAACGACAGCAGCAGCGGTTCGTTGAGGTAAGCCACGGCGTAGTCTTCGATGCGCAGCTCTTCGGCCGTCAGGCCCACACGCAGGCGGCGCGGCAGGCCGAGGAACGACTGCTCGTCGTAGACCATCTGGCCGCCGTCGGCGTCGCCCTTGACGGTGAATTCTTCATAGCCCAGGAAGGTGAAATGGTTGTCCAGCAACCACTCGAGGAACGCTTTGACCTCGCCCTTCTCGTTCTGGGCTGGGCCAAAGGCGGTCTGTTCAACCTGCGCCACCACTTCACGCAGCTTGGCCTTCATCGGTTCGAAGTCGGCCACGGCCACCCGTACCTCGGCCAGCACCTGCTCGATCTCGCGGGTCAGCACGGTCAGCTCGGCAGCATTGGCGCAGCGGTCGATCTCCAGATACATCAGCGACTCATGGCGCACGCCTTCGCCCTGGGTGCCCTTGGGCAGCAGTTCCAGCAGCTCGCCCTTGGCGCCGCGGCGCACGCTGAGCACGGTGGTCTGCAGGGTGTGGATGCTGTAGCCGCGGCGGTTGAGCTCGGTGCGCACAGAGTCGACCAAAAACGGCAGGTCGTGGTGCAGCACCTCGACCACGGTATGGGTCGACTGCCAGCCATTGCGTTCGTAATCGGGGTTGTATACGCGTACTTGCGGGTATTCGGGGTCGAAACGCTCGATGATGCGCCAGGCTGACAGGGTGCAGCCGGCCAGGTCGGAAAGCCTGCGCTGGGTGAGTTCGTCCAGAGAGATGATGCCGAAGAACTGCTCGGCGAACAGCGCCACTTGTGGCAGGGACTGTTCGCTGATGTGCTGCGCCAGGGCCGCTTGCAGTTGATGCTGGAAGTCGGCTTTGCTGGCTGCGGTGAAGAACGCCATCTGTGGTACTCCGCTTGGGCTTTGTAATAGTTGAAGCGTCGCTGCGTGCGCCGTGTACGGATCAACGATAGCCAACCCGTGGCAAGGCGGACGGTAAAACCAGGCGTTGAACGTGCGCGGGCACGCCCAGGGCTCGCCGAAGCTTAACGACTGATCGGTCATCAACGCTTGCAGCGCTGCGACAATTTCGGTCAAGGGGCGGTAACTTTACGTTTATGCCTGTACGCAAGACTGTCAGAATTCCCTTCCGTTTCCTTTGATCCGAGCCTGCTCATGCAAATCAACACCGCCCTGCTGTTCGCCACCCCTTGCGATGACGAGGAAGACAACATGGCGACCCTGTGCTGCCACAGCGACAAGGGACAGATGTTCCTGCTTACCCGCTACCCGGATGAAGACACCGTCGACCTGACCCTGGATGACGAGCCGTCGACGCTGGATGGGCTGAAAGTGACCCTGAGTGCCAAGCGCCTGCTGATCGAAGTGGCGGCCGGCGACCAGGATGCGCTGAAGGGGGACGAGGTGCTGGAGATCAACCTTACCAGCGACCTGAGCGACCTGGACGAAGTGAAGCAAACCCTGGAAAACATCCTGACTGGGACCGGGACCTTCGTCTGCGAACTCTGAACCGCAGATTGCACACAGGGCCGACCTTTGTTGCCTGTACTGGCCTCATCGCCGGCAAGCCAGCTCCCACACCGACCACCTCCGCCTCAAGCCATGTGCAGTACCTGTGGGAGCTGGCTTGCCGGCGATGAGGCCGGTACAGGCAGCACAAAACCCCTTAGGAGAGTCAGGCGCTAGCGCAATGCTGCCTGCATCGCTTTAGCCTGCACCCGCAGCGCTTCGCAAAACGGCTCCACCGCTGCCGATGCCGGCCGGTGGTCGGGGCGTATCAGCATGACCTGGTAGGGCACCGACACCCGCAGCCTGCGGATCGGCAAACCGCCCTGGGCCGCCTCCAGGCCGCTCAGCGGGTTGATGATCGCCACCCCAAGGCCTTGCCTGACCATGGCGCACACCGAGGCGGCACTGGTGGTCTCGATCACCGTGCGGCGGTTCACCCCCGCCGCGCGAAAGTGCTGGTCCAGGCGCTGGCGGTAGGTGTCCAGGCTGGCCAGGTTGATGAAATCGACCTCATGAAAGTCGCTTAGCTCCAGCTCGGCCTTGGCCTGCAACGGGTGATGCTCGGGCAGCACGCACACCATGTTGGCGCTGAACAGCAGTTCACCATAAGCGCCGCGCGGTATCTGCTCGATTTCGGTCAGGCCAAGGTCATGCTGCTGGGCAACCAGTGACTCCTCCAGCAACGGCGATTCCTGCGCCACGATGCTCACGCTCACGCCACGGTGCTGCTGATGGAAGCGCTGGCAGGCCTTGGGCAGCAAGGTCTGGGAGAACAGCGGCAGGCAGGTGATGGCCAGCCGCCCCTGCTCGAAATTGCGGATGGCCTGGGCAAAGCGATCAATGCGCTCCAGCCCGACGTAGGCACGCTCGACCTCTTCGATCAACAGCAGCGCCTGGGCCGTCGCCACCAGGCGCCCACCCTCGCGCTCGAACAAGTTCAGGCCAGTTACCTGCTCCAGGCGCGCCAATTCGCGGCTGACAGTGGGCTGCGAGGTGAACAGCAGGCGCGCCGCCCCGGTGACACTGCCAGCGGCCATGATGGCGCGGAACACTTCAATGTGGCGGACGGACAGTTTCACGGCAGCACCCGGTGAGTCGACAATGGGTATATCAGATATGAATGACTGGCAGAAAAATAGCTATTTTTCTGAATTCCCGCTTTGATTCATCCTCGTGGCCTTCCTTATACGAGTAGCGCCATCATGACCGCACCCTTCACTCTTCTGGCCGAGGCGGTTCGCCAGCACGGCTCGCCGCTTTGGGCGTACGACGCCAGCACCATCGCCGAGCGTGTCGAACAGCTGAACGTATTTGACACCGTACGCTTCGCCCAGAAAGCCAACCCCAACCTGCATGTGCTGCGCCTGATGCGCGCCCACGGCCTGGTGCTGGATGCCGTGTCGCTGGGTGAAATGGAGCGGGCCTTCGCTGCGGGTGCGAGCGTGGACGGTGACCCTGCCGGCGTGGTGCTGACCTGCGACGCGCTGGACCGGCCAACCCTGGAGCGCGTGGTGGCAGAGAAGATCGAAGTCAACGCCGGCTCCATCGACATGCTGCGCCAACTGGGTGAACGCTCGCCCGGCCACCGCGTGTGGATCCGCATCAACCCGGGCTTCGGCCATGGCCACAGCCGCAAGACCAACACCGGCGGCGAAAACAGCAAGCACGGCATCTGGCACGAAGAACTGGACGAGGCGCTCGCGTGCATCAAGGCCCATGGCCTGCACCTGGTAGGCGTGCACATGCACATTGGTTCGGGGGTGGACTACCAGCACCTGGAGCAGGTGGCCCGCTCGATGATCGAACTGGTCGGTCGCCTGGGCGTGGATATCGAGGCGTTCTCCATCGGCGGCGGGCTGTCCACCCCTTACCGCAGCACCGACAAGCCGGTCGACCTGCAACGCTACGCCCAGACCTGGGCGGTGGCACGCAAGGAAATCGAAGCAATGCTGGGCCACCCCGTACGCATGGAAATCGAGCCAGGGCGCTTCCTGGTGGCCGAGTCGGGCTACCTGGTGGCCGAAGTGCGTGCCGTCAAGCAAGTGGGCCGCAATACCTTCGTCATGATCGACGCCGGCTTCAACGACCTGATGCGGCCGGCGATGTACGGCGCCTACCACGGCATGACCCTGCTCGACGCAAACGGCCGGCCGGTGGACCGCCCACGGCAGCCGACTGTTGTGGCCGGGCCATTGTGCGAATCGGGTGACGTGTTCACCCAGGATGACCAGGAACTGACCCCGCAGGACCTGCCCCAGGCTCAGGTGGGCGACCTGCTGGTGATCCATGACGCTGGCGCCTACGGTGCATCGATGTCGTCAAACTACAACAGCCGGCCGTTGCTTCCGGAGTTCCTGATCGAAGACGGGGCGCTGCGAATGATTCGCCGGCGGCAGACGGTGCAGGAGCTGCTGAGCCTGGAGGCCGGGTTCTAACCACTGCCCCCCAGCGTGCACGCAACCCCTTTGTGGGAGCGGCCTTGCGTCGCGATAGGGCTGCACAGCAGCCCCAAAAATGTAGCCGTGATGCCGAAATCCGGGGCCGCTTTGCGGCCCAATCGCGACGCAAGGCCGCTCCCACAGGGTGTGTGCTCGCGGTCCTTGCATTAAGCCCCTTCTCTCGCGACAATGCGATCAATTCCCATTAATATTGCGATCTTGACGCATGTCGACGCTCGATCCCCAGGCCCTGCACCAGCTGTACAGCGAAAACAACAGCTGGCTGAAGGGCTGGCTGCGCGCCCGCCTGGGCAACGCCGCCGATGCCTCCGACCTGGCGCACGACACGTTCTTGCGGGTAATGACCGCACGTAATCCGTTGCCGATCCGCGAGCCGCGCAGCTACCTCAGCGCTATCGCCCGCGCGCTGCTGATCGACAAAGCCCGCCGCCGCGCCATCGAAAAAGCCTACCTGCAAGCCCTGGCCCTGCGCCCGGAGCCGGTAGAGGTATCGCCGGAAGTGCGCTTGTCGATCATCGAAATGCTGGTGGCCGTGGACACCCTGCTCGATGAACTCGGCGCCAGGACCCGCGCCATCTTCCTCGCCGTTCAACTCGAAGGCCTGACCTACGGTGCTGCGGCCGAGCGCTTCGGCGTGTCGGTTACCACCGTGAAGAACCACCTGATCAAGGCGATGACCCGCTGCCTGCTGGCAGTCGAAGGCTGAGGGCGATGGATCTCAAGACACTCGAAGCCGCGGCCACCTGGTATGTGCAGCTCAACGATGGCGCCAGCGACGAGGCCCGCACCTACGCCTGGCGGCAGTGGCTGCAGGCCAGCCCGCAACATGCTGCCGCCTGGGCGCGGGTAGAAAAACTGCAGCAGCAGTGGGCCATGGTGCCGCCACGGGCAGCGCTGTCCAGCCTGGGCGCGGCACAAGCACAGCGGCGCGATGTGCTGAAGGTGCTGAGCCTGTTGCTGGCCATGGGCGGTGGTGGCTGGCTGGCAGCCGAGCAGGTGCCCTATCGCGCCTTGCTGGCCCAGCAACGCACCCGTGGCGGCGAACGGCGCGCCATGCAACTGGAGGATGGCTCGCAGCTGGAGCTGAACGTGAATACCGCGCTGGATGTGCGCTACGACGCCAAAGTACGTGCGATCCAGCTGTACCAAGGGGAAATCCTGGTGCGCCCGATCAGTGGCCTTCAGCAGCGCCCGTTCATCGTGCACACCGAAGACGGCAGCGTGCTCACCCGTGGTACCGAGTTCAGCATCCGCAAACTTGCCCAGCAGACGCGCGTGGGCGTGCTGCAGGGCGCTGTCGAAGTACGCCCGCAACACCACCCTGATCGGGTGCTGCAACTGCAGGCCAGCCAGCAAGTGAATTTTGACCGCGACGACTTCGCCAGCGCACATGCCCTGCCCGTCGATTCGACGGCCTGGCTGCAGGGCATGCTGAGTGTGAACGACTGGCAGCTGGGCGACTTTGTCGAAGAACTGGGGCGTTACCGGCAAGGGGTGCTGCGCTGCGCCTCCTCGATCCGGTCCATGAGCATTTCCGGTGCATTCCGCATCGACGATACCGATATTGCACTGGCCAACCTGCCCAAAACCCTGCCCGTGAAGGTGCGCTATATCAGCCGTTACTGGGTGAGCGTGGAACCCGCCTGAATAACGGCCCCAAAAATAATTTCACCCACACCTTGCTGATTTCGATTCTCGCCCGTCCCTGACACAAGCCGCGACGACAGCGACTTTCTGCCATGACACGGAAGGATCACGCAATGCCCCATCTGCACCCCACCCCTGCAACCAAGCTGAGCCAGGCCGTGCGCCTGGTAGTGTTCGGCATGGCCCTGGCCAGCGCGCCGGGGCTGCTGCTGATGCCTGCCCAGGCCATGGCCCAAAGCCAGACCGCCTACCACGTCCCTGCCGGCCCGTTGGGCAATGCCATCACCCAGTTTGGCGTGCAGGCGGGCGTGACCATTTCGTTCGACACCGCACAAACCCGCAATCTGAGCAGCGCAGGCCTGGAAGGCAGCTACAGCGTCGATGAAGGGCTGATCCGCCTGCTGGCCAACAGTGGCTTGCAGGCTCAGCGCCAGGGCAATGGCGGCTATGTGCTGATGCCTGCAGACAACGGCTCGGCCATGGAGCTGGGGCCGATGAACATCGACGCCAACCGGCTGGACGCCACCAGCGAGGGCACCCAGTCGTACACTGCCCACGCAGTGACCATCGGCAAGGGCGTGCACACGCTGAAGGAAACCCCGCAGTCGGTCACCGTGATGACCCGCAAGATGCTCGACGACCAGAACCTCAACACGCTGGAACAGGTGCTGGACAAGACCCCGGGCATCACCGTGTACGACTCGCCCATGGGCGGCAAGTACTTCTACTCCCGTGGTTTCAACCTGGACGGCCAGTACCAGTACGACGGCGTGCCGCTGGACGTGGGCGGCAACTACGTGCAGGCCAACAGCTTTTCCAGCGACATGGCGTTCTACGACCGCGTCGAAATCCTCAAGGGCGCGGCGGGCATGATGAAGGGCTCCGGCTCCTCCGCCGGCGGCGTCAACTTCGTGCGCAAGCGTGGCCAGGAACAAGCCGCCACCACCGTCACGCTGTCTGCCGGTAGCTGGGACAACTACCGCGGCCAGGTGGATGCAGGCGGCCCGTTAAACGAGTCAGGAACCGTGCGGGGGCGCGCCGTGGCGTCGCTGCAGGATCGCCAGTACTTCTATGACACAGCCAAGCGCCAGGACCAGATACTGTACGGCGCCATCGACTGGGACGTCACCGCCGACACCACCCTGGGCTTTGGCCTGGCCTACGAGGATGTCGATGCCACACCGTGCTATTCCGGCCTGCCACGCTACGCCGATGGCAGTGACCTGAAGCTGTCGCGCTCCACCTGCCTGGGGGCCAGCTGGAACGACCTGCAAAGCCAGCGTGTTACCGGTTTCGCCGACCTCAAGCACCGCTTCAACGAAGACTGGACGCTGAACTTCGCCTCGATCTACACCCACAACAACCAGGACATCGAATACGCCTACTCCGAAGGCACGGTACCGGTCGGCGCCAGTACCGCCAGCATGAACGTGCGAGCCGGTCGTTTCGACTACGACCAGGACGACTACGGCTTCGATAGCTATGTCGATGGCAAGTTCGAGGCGTTCGGCCTGCAGCACGAGCTGATCATCGGTGCCAACGCCAGCCGGCAAAAAACCCATGACTACTTCGCGCTTATGCTGCTGAACGCCAAGCAGGACCCGTTCAACCCGACCGCGAACTTCCCACACCCGTCCAAGGGCGATTACTTGGTTAACCCGACCCGCGGCGGCAGCGTGCCAACCGACTCCACCACCACCCAGTACGGCACTTACGCCAACCTGCGGCTGAAGCTTGCAGAGCCGCTGACGCTGGTGCTGGGCGCGCGGGTCAGCTGGTACCGCAACAAGAGCGACTCCTATACCCAGTTCTACGATTACTGGGTGAATAATCGCAGCCAGGAAAACGGCCAGGTCACGCCGTTCGCCGCCGTGCTGTACGACCTGAACGACCAGTGGACTGCCTACGCCAGCTACGCCGACATCTTCCAGCCGCAGAGCGACAAGGTGAATGCCGAGCGGCAGGCGTTACAGCCCAAGACCGGTGCCAACTACGAGATCGGCATCAAGGGCGAGCTGCTTGACGGCGCATTGAACACCTCGTTCAACCTGTTCCGCACCATCGAGAATCATCGCGCGGAAACCGACTACAACGAAGCCTGCCCGTCAGGCGACGGCTATTGCTACACCGACAGCGGCAAGGTGCGTGCCCAGGGCTTCGAGGCCGAGATCAGCGGCTCGCCAATCGAGCGGCTGCAACTGCTGGCGGGTTACACCTACACCCAGACCAAGTACCTGAGCACCATCGAAGACACCGACCCCACCGAGCTGACCTTCACCTCCAGCTTCATCCCACGGCACATGCTGAAGGTGTGGGGTGACTACCAGCTGGGCGGGGCCCTGGAGCGCTGGACCCTGGGCGCCGGCTTGAACAGCCAGAGCGAGAACTTCCGTACCACCGGCACTACCCGCGTCGAGCAGGCGGGCTACACCGTATGGAACGGCCGCGTGCAGTACCGCATCGACCCGAACTGGACGGTCGCCCTCAACGGCAACAACCTGTTCGACAAGAAGTACTACGCCACCATCGGTGCGCCGGCGTGGGGCAATTTCTATGGCGAGCCACGCAACTTCATGGTGACCTTGCAAGGGGCGTTCTGATACCCACGTAGCGCCTTGCGCCCACTATGAAGGGGAGCAAGGCTTGTGGGGCAGCGCGCCATCAAAGGCAAACGTGTTCCAGCACCTGGTCGATACCGTCCAGATCATAGATCCAGCCCAACGGCATGTCTGCCTGGGTGGGGCCAGGTGTAAGCACCATCAGATCGCGGACGCCATGCAGCATCAGCGGCAGGGCCGAGCTGGCAGGCGCCAGCAATACACCCCGCTTGCGGTTGAACGACCAACGCTCGGTGAAGGCTTTGCCTTGGCCGAAACGGAAGGTCGTCGGCCAGCTGTCGATCGACGCTGCCGACGGCGCCAGCATGTGCGGCAATGCATCGAGGCTGATGCGCCCCCAAAAATAGCAGCAAAATGCTATCAGTAAACCCTGAATGCCTTGCACTAGACGCCGCTGTAAGCTGGGCAGAAAACCGGCATTGGTCACTCGGCCGAATGCGCCCCGCATGCCCTTGTAGGAGCGGCCTTGTGTCGCGATGGGCCGCGCAGCGGCCCCGGTTTCAGCCAAGCTGCACAAATTGC
>NZ_JBLZWV010000050.1:0-2692 GCF_056098905.1 Pseudomonas sp. TSO6
AAGCTGCACAAATTGCTGGGGCCGCTGCGCGGCCCATCGCGACACAAGGCCGCTCCTACAAGGGCCGCGTCAGCCCATGAATTGTTTTAGCAGATAGGGAAATTGCTCATGCGCCCGAACAAGGCTTGCCCAGTAGTCCTTTCATCCACGTTGCCTGCGAAAATTCTGCTGCTCCGCCACCCCTTGGCTGGCGTGCAACTGGTCAAAGGCACCATCGAACAAGGCGAGGCGCCGGCCGCGGCTGCCTTGCGTGAATTGAGCGAGGAATCAGGCATCACCAAAGCCACGGTCAAACAAGACCTGGGCTGCTGGGATGCTAACCATCTTGGGCAAGTGTGGTCGTTTCACCTGTGCCAGGTGGAAGATGCCCTGCCCGAGCACTGGTCTCACCAGACACAGGATGACCATGGCCACCTGTTCACATTCTTCTGGGCAGCATTCGACGATCTGCCCTATAACGATTGCCATCCAGTCTTTCAGCGAGCGTTGCTGCATTTGAGAAAAGCCCTGGAGCACTCGCACAGTGATCGCGGCTAAAGCCCGATCGCTACTTCACGCGCGCCGCTCATGTATTGCTGCAGGCGGCTGCGCAACCAGCGTTCGGCCGGGTCGCTGTCGGTGGTGCTCAACCAGACCATGGCCAGCTCCAGCGCAGCCGTCTCGAACGGCAGCGTCTCGGCCTGCAGGTTGCCCCAACGCTCCATACCTTGCGCGGCATAGTCCGGGCAGCAGGCCAGCAGGTCGGTCCCGGCCAGAATCGCCGGCAGCGAGCTGAACTGCGGCACCGACAACACCACCTTGCGTTCGCGACCGATCTCTTTCAACCAGTCATCAACCACACCCTGCGTATTGGCGGTGGGCGATACCTGAACATGCGGGCGGGCGCAAAACTCATCCAGCGTCAGTGGCGTGGCTGATTTGTCGGCCCGCACCACCCTGCCCTGCATCGTGCGCAGCACCTTGCGCTTGGCGTTGGCCGGCAGCCCCTTGGTCTGGCTGATGCCGACCGTCACATCGCCTGCTGCCAGCAAGTCTGGAATGCGCCAGTAATCCACATGCTGCACGACCACCACCACATTCGGCGCCTCCACCCGCAGCGCCCGCAGCAACGGCGGCAACAGCCCCGACTCGACATCATCGGACAAACCGATGCGGAAGGTCATCTTGCTGGTGAGCGGGTCAAAATCATGGGACAGGCTGAGGGCTATGGACATCGCATCCAGGGCCGGGGTGAGGTACTTGATGACCTCTTCGGCCCTGGCCGTCGGTTCCATGCGGTTGCCCACGCGGATCAGCAACGGGTCGTTGAACATTGCCCGCAACCTGGCCAGCGCGGCGCTGACCGTGGGTTGGGCGACAAACAGCTTTTCTGCGGCACGGGTGAGGTTGCGCTCCTGCATCAGTGCTTCGAACACCACCATCAGGTTGATATCGGCTTTACGCAGTTCGTTGCGGTTCATCGGGGCTCCCGGCCATGGCCATGACGTGCGGACTCAATTCCAGCATCGATATGGATTGCGGTCGAGTAAAAACCGGAAAACCCGATCGCAAAAAGGGCCGCAAAGCGGCCCCGCCAGGGCAGCCGTTCAGCGCAAGGTATTTTTGGTCAGTTCGACTTCGTTCATCAATGCCTTGGCCAACGCCGTGAGGTAATCGGCGGCGCCCAGGAATTTGTGTTCGTCCTCCATATCGCCTTCGCGCAGCAGATGCTTGATGTAGCTCAGCAGGATCGAAACTTGCTCATAGGCATCATCGATAGGAATGCCGGGCTGGACCCGCAGCAGATCCTTTGGCGGGTTGCCGACTTCGAGGAAGGTTTCTGCGCCGATGGTGACGATGACCTTGGGTTCGTCTGCCATGTTTTCACTCCTCTTCCTTTTGGCCGAACAGCCGTGCATGCGAATGTGTTACCAGCGAATGGGCGATTTCAGTGGCATGCAGGGCATTGCCCAGGCCGGCATCGCCAGCGTGGCTGCGGCAATGTTCGTCAAGGGTTTCGATGACGCCGCGTAGCAGCTCGATTACGTGCGCGAGGGCGAGGGGTGGGTAGATGTCGGATTCGGGGGTGAAGAACGGGGTATTGATTGGGCGGCGGGGTGGATCGGGGACGAGCTTTTTCATGGCTATCACCTTTGTTCTGCTCAAGGAGACTGCCACTTCAATCTTTCTCACGGATTGTGGGTGGCAGCCGTGCGCGGGGTGAGAAACCGAGGAACAAAGGCAAAACTCGGCCAGGCCTGAGCCTGCCCGCGCGCGGCCGCCATAACGACGGAGCTTTGTATCAGTCGGGTTCTCACGCCCGGTCGCCGGAGCGACGCGAAAACGTTATCCCTGAGGTACTTCCCCGACAACGGCGATAGTTCAGCAGCGCGCGTAGGATAATTCCTAAGCGGGTTGATTCTGAAGCATTTGGTTTCATGTTCAGAAATGTCTTACAGAGTATGGCTTTGAGGTGCCTGCCAAGGGATCGGGTCAGGGCCACCAGGTGCTTGCCGCAACATGTTCAGCGCCTACAAGATCGAGCGCCGCCCGCGCGGCGCATCGCGAGCTGCGCTCGCTCCTACATTTGTCTCGGGCCAATTCTGCCTGTGCGATTTGCGCGCGAACGCCTTGGCGCATGACTCGATATCGCGTCGGACAAACAAGGCGGTCGCGCGCACCTGTCACAGGAATAATTGGCCCGAAACAAATG
>NZ_JBLZWV010000051.1:0-6026 GCF_056098905.1 Pseudomonas sp. TSO6
TGCGATTTGCGCGCGAACGCCTTGGCGCATGACTCGATATCGCGTCGGACAAACAAGGCGGTCGCGCGCACCTGTCACAGGAATAATTGGCCCGAAACAAATGTAGGAGCGAGCGCAGCTCGCGATGCGCCGCGCGGGCGGCGCTCGATCTAGCAGGCGCTTAATTAATCGCGCGCGGGCACCCGGGGAGAGCGCTGGTAATTCTGTCGCTGATACACTATCAACCGATTAAATGTGCGAAACAGACCAAAGGTATGAACCCGACGCGCTACTCCACCGTGGCAAAGGACTTGATGGAAGGCATCGCCAACGGCCGCTACCCGGTGGGCAGCCTGCTGCCGACCGAGTTCGAGCTGTGCGACCTTTACGATGTAAGCCGGCACACGGTGCGCGCCGCGATCGACCAGCTGCTCAACCAGGGGCTGGTGTCACGGCGCAAGCGCGTGGGCACCCGGGTAGAGGCCAGCAGCCCGCGCGGCGGCTACTCGCAGTCGCTGGCCAGCGTGGCCGACCTGGCCCACCTGGCCGAAACCCAGCAGCGGGAAATCCAGGACGTGCGCCACTTCGTCGCCGACCTGAGCGAGGCGGCGCGGCTGGGACTGGTACCGGGGGAACACTACTTTTGCGTGTCGAGCATCCGCGTCGACCGCCTGCACAATGCAGCGCCGCTGTGCTGGACCGACGTGTATGCGCAACGCGACTATGCAGAGGTCATCGAACGGGCCCGCGAGCACCCCGACCAACTGATTGCCGGGTTGATCGAGCAGCACTATGGCCGGGCAATCGCGGTGATCGACCAGCAGGTGCGGGCAGTGCTGCTGACCGCAGAAATGGCCCGGGCGCTGAAGGCTGAAGCGGGTTCACCGGGGTTGAAGATCATCCGCCATTACCGCGAGGAAAACGGTGATTTGATGGCGGTTTCCGAAACCGTGCACCCGGATGACCGCTTCACCCTGGTGACCCAGATGCGCCGGGATCGCTCACCGTCCTGATCGTGCAACCGGGGCCGCTATGCGGCCCATCGCCGGCAAGCCAGCTCCCACAGGTACAGCATTTGTCTCAAATATAGCGCGGTCCCTGAGGGGCCCCTCACACAGGACTGCACAGCCTTCAAGCCCGGCACAACCCGTGTGGGAGCTGGCTTGCCGGCGATGGGCTGCGAAGCAGCCCCGATATTCCTGTTCCCTCACTTCACATGCCCAACACCCGATCGGCCTCCAGCAACTGCTGCCCCCGCACCGTGGTCACCCGGTGGTCGCGCGCCAGCCAGGCATAGATGGTCGGTAGTACGAACAAGGTAAACAAGGTCCCCACCAGCATCCCGCACACAATCACCACCCCCAGCCCGAAGCGGCTGTTGGCCCCGGCGCCGCTGGCGAACAGCAGCGGCAGCACGCCAAAGGTCATCGCCGCGGTGGTCATCAGCACCGGCCGCAAACGTATCTGCGCGGCACGGACGATGGCGGCAACACGGTCGAGGTTGTCGCGCACCTGGATCTCGTTGGCGAACTCCACCATCAGGATGCCGTGCTTGCTGATCAGGCCGATCAGCGTCACCAGGCCAATCTGCGTGTAAATGTTCAACGTGGCCCAGCCCAGCGCCAGCGGCAGCAGCGCACCGCAGATCGACAGCGGCACGGTCACCAGAATGATCAGCGGGTCGACCAGGCTTTCGTACTGTGCAGCCAGCACCAGGTAGATCACCACCAGGGCAGCGAGAAACGCCCACATCAAGGCAAAGCCTTCCTGCACATACTGGCGCGATTCCGATTGCCAGTCGTGGCTGAAGCCCGGCGGCAATTCGGCGCTGAGCTGTTCGAGAAATGCCACGGCGTTGCCCATCGACACACCCGGCGCCGGGATTGCCTGCAAGGTACTGGCGTTCTGCTGATCGAACTGCAACAGGCGGTTGGGCGCCACTTCGAGATCCAGGTGCACCACTGTAGCCAGCGGCACCAGGCTGCCATCTTCGGCGCGCACGTATTGACGATTCAGCGCCGCAGGGCTCAGGCGCTGGTCCTGGATACTCTGCGGGATCACATCATAGGAACGCCCGAACAGCGCAAAGCGGTTGAGGTATTGCTCGCCCACCAGCACACCCAGCGACTCGCCAATGGCCTGCATGCTGATGCCCAGGCTGGCCGCCTTGGCCCGGTCGACGCGCACCTTGACCACCGGGTTGTTGTAGTCGAGGTCGCTGTCCACCACGGCAAACAGGCCGCTGTCGCGGGCGCGTTGCTTGAGCACTTCCATGGTCTGGTACAGCTCGGGGTAATCCTGGGCGCTGCGCAGCACCATCTGCACCGGCAGGCCGCCACTGGAGCCCGGCAGCGAAGCGACCTGGAAGGCGAAGATGCTGCTGCCTTCGATATCCGCCACGGCCTGCTGCAACTGTGCCTGTACCTGTGCGGCGGACCGCTCGCGCGCCTGCCAGGCGCTGAGGTTGATACCCCCGAAACTGGCGGCCGGGCCGTCGGTGCCGTTGATGATCCAGGTGTCGGTGGTTTCGGCGATGGACTTCATCACCTGGTCAAGCTTCAGCGCAAAGCGCTCCGCATATTCGAGGCTGGCATGCTGCGGCGACTTGATGGCGGTCAGCACCGCTGCCTGGTCCTCGGGCGGGGCAAGCTCGCGCTGGGGCAGCAGGTAGAGCCAGGGCAGGCTCAAACACACCAGCAGCGCCACACTCGCGCTGATCCAACGATGCGCCAGGGAGTAGGCCAGCACTCGTCCATAGGCCCCGGTCAACGCAGCAAACAACCGATCAGCCATGTTGGCCATCGCGCCATGCTGCTGCCCCGGTTGCAACAACAACGAGCTCATCACCGGCGACAAGGTCAGCGCCACGATGCCGGACACGATCACCGCGCCCGCCAAGGTCAGGGCGAATTCGCGGAACAGCGTACCGGTCAGCCCGCCCATCAGCCCGATCGGCGCATACACCGCTGCCAGGGTCAGGGTCATGGCGATCACCGGCCCGGCAATTTCCCGCGCCCCGGCCAATGCCGCAGCAACCGGCGACTTGCCCTCCTCGATATGCCGGTGCACGTTCTCCACCACCACGATGGCATCGTCCACCACCAGACCGATGGCCAGCACAATCGCCAGCAAGGTCAGCAGATTGAGGCTGAAGCCGAACAGCAGCATCAGGCCTGCGGCACCGAGCATCGACAGCGGGATGGCCACCACTGCGATCAGCACACTGCGCAGCGAACCCAGGCACAGCCAGATCACCAGCACCACGATCAGCATCGCCTCCACCAGGGTGCGCAGCACCTCATGGATCGAAGCATCGATGAAGCGCGCAGTCTCATAGGCCAGCGCCACCTTGACCCCGGGCGGCAGGGTCTGCTGGATTTGCGGCAGGAGCTGGCGAATGCCCTCGACGATCACCAGCGGGTTACCGGTCGGCGTGGGGAACAGCCCTAGGTGCACGGCCGGCTTGCCGTCCATGGTGGCGCTGGTCTGGGTGGCCGCCGCACTCAGCTCGACGGTGCCGACGTCACGCAGGCGCACCAGGTCGGTGCCATCGTTGCGGATGATCAGTTCACGGAAGTCCTCGACCCGGGTCAGGTCGGTGTCCACCTGGATATCGGCCAGCACGTACTGCCCACGCACCTGGCCCGGTGTCGCCTGGTAGTTGTTGGCCCGCACCGCCTGCGCCACGTCCGCTGCCGTCACCCCGCGCCCGGCCATCTGTTCGCTGTCCAGCCACAGGCGCATGGCCAGGCGCTGCCCACCGAACGACTGCACCTTGGCCACGCCGTCGATGCCAGATAACTGCGGTTCCACCACCCGCGACAGGTAATCGCTCAGCTCCGGTATCGACAGGCTGTCACTGGCGAAGCCCACGTAGGCCACGGCAGTGGAGTCGCCTGCCGACAGCTCCACCACCGGGTCGTAGGCCTTTTCCGGCAGGCGATAGCGCACCTGGTTGGCCTTGGCCATGGTCTCGGCCAGCGCCTGGGTTGAATCGCGGTTGAGCACCATGCGCAAGGTGATCAGGCTGCGCCCCTGCTGCGACGACGAGGACAGGTAGTCGATGCCCTCCACCGACGACACAGCCTGGGTGATCGGCTGGGTCACAAAGCCCTGCATCAGCTCGGCCGAGGCGCCGGGGTACTCGGTGCTGATGGTAATGGTCGAGCTTGCCAGCAAGGGGTACTGACGGATCGGCAACTTGCCCATGGCAAACAGCCCCATCAGGATGATCAGGCTGCTGACCACCAGCGCCAGCACCGGGCGGCGCACGAAAAGGTCGGTGAACTTCACGGCTGCCGCCCTCCGAGGTTGGCCTGCAAGCTGTCCTGCGCCACCGGCTCGACCGGCATGCCATCGCTCAGCTTCAATTGGCCAGACACCACCACCCGGTCACCGGGCGCCAGGCCGGAGGTAACCTCCACCCGCCCCTGCCAGCGCTCACCAGTGGTAACCCGCACTCTGCTGACCTGGGTACCATGCGCCGGGTCCTGAATCGCAACGAATACTGTCTGGCCATAGGCGGCGTAGGTGATCGCGGTTTCTGGCACAGCCAATACAGTCGACGGCTGCACAGCATCCAGGCGCACGCCAGCGTACATGCCCGGCTGCAACTGCCCGCCCGGGTTCGGCAAGGCTGCCTGCACCTGCACCAGGCGCGCCTTGCTGACCACCGGGTCGACCGCCACCACCCGGGCCTTGAAGCCTTGCCCGCGTACTGCGTCCACCGTCAGCGCCAGCACTTGCCCGACATGCACTTCGGGGGCGGCCTGCTCGCCCAAGGCGAAATTCACATGCAACTGGCTGATGTCGGCCAGGTTGACGATGGCATCACCGGCGCCCAGATACTGGCCCTGATGCACCCGCCGAATACCCAGCTTGCCGGCAAACGGAGCGCGAATGGCCTTCTGCGCGATCAGCGCCTCGACATGCTGCAGCTCACCACGGGCCACGTCCACGGCAGTGGCGGCGTTGTCCAGCAGCTCTTGCGACACGGCATTCAATGCCCGCAGCTTGCGGCTGCGCTGCAGCACCACTTCGGCGTTACGCAGCCTGGCACGCAACTGCACCCGCTGGGCCTGTTCCGGCGCGTCGTTGAGCTGCACCAGCAACTGCCCGGCAGTGACCGCCTGCCCCGACTCGAAGGCGATGCGGGTAACGCGCCCCGCCGTCTCGGCCGCCACCTGTACCTGGTTGACCGCTTCCAGTTCCCCTGAAGCAAAGTTCTGCCGCGCCAGCGGCACCTGCTCGGCCGTGGCAAGCGCCACCTTGGTCGCCGGCCACGCCGCCGCAGCGGGTGGCGCCGAACCGCTACCCACTAACGCATAGCAAGCAGCCAGCACACCGGCTACAGCGCCAGCCCAGGCCAGTAACGTCCGTTTGTTCATGCACAGCTCCGATCACAGGGAAAGCGGTTGCGGGGAAGATCGGGCAGGACTATAAGAGCTCAACTTAACTTTAGGTCAACAGACATGGCAGCGGACAACACGCGGATGCTCACAGTGGGTGAAGTGGCCAAGCGCAGCGGCGTGGCGGTGTCTGCGCTGCACTTCTACGAGACCAAGGGGCTGATCGCCAGCGTCCGCACGGCCGGCAACCAGCGGCGCTATCCCTCGCTGGTGCTGCGTACACTGGCGATCATCAAGGTGGCGCAGCGCACGGGTATTCCGCTGGAGGAAATCAAGCAGGCATTTAGCCGCTATGCGCCCAACAGCAAGCTTACGGCGGCGCAATGGGGCGAGATGTCCACCGCCTGGCGCGAAGACCTGAACGCCCGCATCCGCACGCTGGAGGCGCTGCGCGACAGCCTGGACAACTGCATTGGTTGCGGTTGCCTGTCACTGGAAGACTGCCCGCTGCGCAACCCCGAGGATGTGCTGGGCAAGGAAGGTACCGGGGCGCGGATCCTCGAGAAGAAAGCCCGTTAGCCTGCAGACCTACGCGGCCCCTGTGGGAGCGGCCTTGTGTCGCGATCGGGCTGCGAAGCGGCCCCAGGGTTTCAGCCATGATGCACACATTGCAGGGGCTGCTTCGCAGCCCCTGCAATG
>NZ_JBLZWV010000052.1:0-32074 GCF_056098905.1 Pseudomonas sp. TSO6
GCCCCAGGGTTTCAGCCATGATGCACACATTGCAGGGGCTGCTTCGCAGCCCGATCGCGACACAAGGCCGCTCCTACAAGGCACCGCGTGATCTGCAGGTGACAAGCAGACGCTTGGAACCATTGCGGCCCTTCACCGCCCTAACCCTGTGCTGTTAACCCAAAGCCGATCACAGGAAGGAACTAAGCCATCATGAAACGTGAACAGATCGAAGGTGTTGCAGAGAACCTTGCAGGCAAGGCGCAGAGCGCTGTAGGCCGACTGGTCGAGGATCCTGCGCTGGAAGCCGAAGGCGATGGGCGTCAGGCCGCAGGCCAGCTGACCAAGTCCTATGGAGATGCCCTGGACACGGTGTCTTCGTTCGTCAAGGAAAAACCGGTTGCCGCACTGGCCATCACCGCCGCCCTCACACTGGTGGTCTCTCGCCTGCTGCGCCGCTGAACAGGGCTGCGCAAGCAGGGCCAGGGCCGGGGCCGGGTACGCCATCCGGCCCGCGCCATCACCAGATGGCGATATCGTAGGTAAGGTAAAGGCGGTTGCTGTCGCGCCCGCGGGCAAAATCCGAACGGTAGACATAGTTGCGCAGCTTCACACCCAGCCCTTTCAACGGCCCGCCCTGCACCACGTAGGCAAGCTCGGCGTCACGCTCCCACTCCTTGATGCCCCCGGCACCGGAGCGGCTATTGTCGCCACTCAGGTATCGCGCCATGAAGGTCAGGCCCGGCACGCCTGCTACCGCAAAGTTGTAGGCGTAGCTTGCCATCCAGGTCTTTTCGTCTTGCTCGATAAACTTGCCGATGCCGACGTTGCTGAACGAGTACACCGTCGCTCCGCTGATATAGGGCAGCCCTGCCTCACCGTCGAGCACTTGGTAGCCGGCACCAAGGGCATGGCCCGAATGGGCATAGGCCACCTGCCCGCTGATCATGTCGTTATCGATGGCGCCGCCGTAGGCGGCACCGCTGTCACGGCTCTTGAAATAGCGCAGGTCAGTGCTCAGCACGCCACCGGCCAGCGGCAGCTCATGTAGCAGGCCGGCGAAGTCCTGGCGGTAGAAGTGCTCGAGCTGGCCATGGAAATAGCTCAGGCGCAGTTGTTTGCTGACGGCATAGTCGGCGCCGGCGAAGTTGAAGTCACCGGACATGCCGCCCGCATAGCCATCCAGGTACAGGCCAGTGCTGTCCGATGAATCACGCTGTTTGAAGCGGTCCAGGTGCCCCGCCGTCAGTGTCAGCCCTTCGATATCCGTGCTGGTCAGCTGCGTGCCCTGGTACGTCTGCGGCAACAGCCGGGCATCGTTATAGACCAGCACCGGCGTCTTGGGCAGCAAGGTGCCGTGCTTGACCACAGTCTGCCCGATGCGGGCCTTCGCCGTGACACCTGCGCTGGCGAATTCGTCCGCCGCTCGGCCGTCGTCATGCACCGGCAGCAGCCCGGAACCGCTGCGCCCACGGCCCGAGTCCAGCCGTATACCGACCAGGCCCAGTGCGTCGAGCCCCGCCCCAAGCGTGCCGGCGGTAAAGCCCGACTGGTAGTCGAGCAGAAAACCCTGGGCCCACTCCACCCGCTCGCTTTTGGCACTGGCGGCAGCACGCGCACTCATGCCCTGCTCGTCACGGAAATTCTCGTTGAAGTAGACGTTGCGCAGTTGCAGCTTGAGCTTGCTGTCATCGACGAAACCGGCGGCGCCGGCAACAGGCAGGCAGCCGCAGAGCAGGCCACAAGTGGCCCCACGGAACATGGCTCGGGACATGATCGGTACTCTATTGTTGTTATTTGAAAGCGTGCAGGCAGGGCTCAGACGAAGAAGGACAACGCCCCTGTGAGCAAGGCCAGGGCGGTGATCACCAATGACGTGAGCACGGCCCACTTGAAGGTGGCCTTCTGGAAGTCACCGATGTCACGGTCGACCATGCCCACCAGCAGCAACGTCGAAGCCACCAGCGGGCTCATCAGGTGCACCGGCTGGCCGAGGACCGAGGCGCGGGCGATTTCCAGCGGGTCGATGCCGTAAGCCGCGGCGGCGTTGGCCAGGATGGGCACCACGCCGAAGTAGTAGGCGTCGTTGGACAACACAAAGGTCAGCGGCATGCTGGTCAGCGCCACCACCAGCGGGAACCAGTGGCTCCATTCTTCCGGAATCCAGTCCACCAGGGTTTGCGCCAGGGCGTCGACCATCTTGGTGCCCGAGAAGATCCCGGCAAAGATACCCGCGGCGAACACCAGCAGCACCACGGTCATGGCGTTGCCCGAATGCGCCAGAATGCGCTCCTTCTGCAGGTCCAGCTGTGGGTAGTTGATCATCAGCGCGGCGACGAAGCCGATCATGAACAGGATGGCGGCATGCATCAGCCCCATCACCAGCGCGGTCATGACGGCGATTACCAGCAACAGGTTTACATAGGCCAGCCGCGGGCGTTTGCACGGGTTGTCGCCGAGGATTTCCTTGATGTAACAGTTGCCACCGCCGGCCTGCAGGGCGATGTTGCCGATACGGCGGCGTTCGGTACGCCCCAGCAGGAAGGCCGTGAACACCACCCAGGCCGCACCGCCGATCATGGTCGGCAGCATCGGGATGAAGTACTCGCTGGCGTCCAGCCCAAGTGCGGCGATGGCCCGCGTGGCTGGCCCGCCCCAGGGGCTCAAGCCGCTCATGATGCTCAGCGACAGCATCGACACCGTGGCCAGGATCATCGGGTTCATGCCGATACGTTTGTAGAGTGGCAGCATGGCGGCACAGGTGATCATGTAGGTGGTCGTGCCGTCACCGTCCAGCGCCACCAGAAGCGACAGCAGTGCAGTGCCGATGGCGATCTTGACCGGGTCGCCGTTCACCCGCTTGAGGATCTTGCGGATGAGCGGATCGAACAGGCCGGCATCGATCATCAGGCCGAAGAACAGGATGGCAAACAACAGCAAGGCTGCCGATGGCGCGACCATCTTCAGGCCGTCGAGCATCATCTTGCCCAGTTCGGGGGCAAAGCCGCCGATGACGGCGAAGACGATCGGGACAACGGTCAGCGCAACGATAGGCGACAGGCGCTTGCTCATGATCAGGTAGGTGAACGTCACCACCATGATCAGGCCCAGGAGTGCGAGCATGGTCTTTCTCTCTTGTTTTTATTGTGCGTGGCCGCCCGCCGGGCAGGCAGCCTCCAACCCCACTCGGCATCGCTGCGACGCTGAGTGGAATTTTAAGTCAATGTTCAGTAGTGCGAACGGGGTTCAGCCGTGGCGGCTTGGCTCGGCGGGCCAGGCGGCCGGTTCGGGTGCAGCACAGTCTGGCTGTACCGGTTGCTCACCATTGAGTGCGCGCAACAGGGTCTCCCGCTCACAGGCATTCTCGGACAGCGAGATCACCACGGTGGCCACCGCATTGCTGGCAAGGCTGGTCAGGGCCCGAGCTTCGGACATGAAGCGGTCGATACCGATCAGCAGCGCCAGGCCAGCCAGCGGAATGTCGTGAATCACGGTCAGGGTCGAGGCCAGGGCAACGAAACCACTGCCTGTCACCCCGGCGGCGCCCTTGGACGACAGCAACATGATCGCCAGCATGGTCAGCGTCTGCCCCAGGGTGATGTCGATGTTGCAGGCCTGGGCGATGAAGATGGCCGCCAGCGACAGGTAGATGGCTGTGCCATCAAGGTTGAACGAGTACCCGGTTGGCAACACCAGGCCTACTACACCCTTCTTGCAGCCCAGCTTCTCGAGCTTTTCCAGCATGCGCGGCAGCACGGGCTCGGTGGACGAAGTACCCAGCACCACCAGGAATTCCTCGCGGAAATAGCGCAGCAGTTTCCACAGGCTGAAACCATGGGCCCGGCAGATGCCACCCAGTACGACCAGTACAAAGAACGCACAGGCGATGTACAGCGTACCTACCAGCTTGGCCAGGGCACCGAGCGAGGTGATGCCGTACTGCCCGACGGTAAAGGCCAGCGCACCAAAGGCACCCACCGGCGCAAAGCGCATCAGGTAACCAAAAATGCGGAACACCATGGTCGAGGCAGATTCCAGCACATCCAGCACTGGCTTGCCCTTGTCCCCCATGGACGACAGGGCAAAGCCGCTGAGTACGGCGATGAACAGCACCGGCAATACTTCGCCCTTGTTGAAGGCACCGATGAACGTATCGGGAATGATGTGCATGAAGAAATCGACCACGCCCAGCTTGGCGGCCGAGGCGGTGTACTGGCTGAGGCCTTCGGTGCTGAGGGTGGCGGGGTCGATGTTCATGCCCACACCGGGTTTGAACAGGTAGACCGCCGCCAGGCCAATCGCCAGGCTCACCACCGTCAGGCCCAGAAACAGCAGCAACGTCTTGCTCATCAGGCGCCCCAGCGAGCGCTTGTCGGTCATTCCGGCAATGCCGGTGACGATTGTGCAGAACACCACCGGGGCGATCATCATCTTGACCAGCTTGATGAAGGCATCACCCAGGGGCTTGAGCGCAACGGCCTGTTGCGCCCAGAAGTGGCCGACCAATACGCCCAGCAGGACGGCGCAGAGGATCTGGAAGTACAGCGATTTGGCGAGTTTCATGGGCATCACCATTGTTGAAATTGTGCGGATGCGCTTGTTACAAATGTGCGGCTCTGGATCGGCGCCTGGTGCTACCCGGCCAACCTGCGGAATGTAGGGGCGTAGACGAACCCTGAGAAGAGCCGCCGGGCGGTTCGTACTACCGAGGCCTGGATGGTCTGGCCATCGGCACCGCTGCGCGTCAGGGCGATATCAATGCAGCCACTGGGGTGCTCGAGGCGGACATCGGTCAGCTGCTGCGCGCCTTCGCCCAGCAGGTCGGCAATCACCGTGCCGGGGCTGACGCAGGCAGTTGCCAGCCCCACTGCGCCAGTGATCGCCAGGGCGCGATGGCAGTTGTGCGGCATGAAATAACGAACCTGCAGCGTGCCGTCGTAGCGAGGCCTGGATAGCAGTACCGGCTTGGGGATGACCATGCCACTGACATCGCCCAGGCCCATGGCCTTGCCGGCCTTCAACCGCAATGCTTCAAGGCGTTCGAGCAGTTCGCTGTTGGCGTCTAGCTGGGCCGGGGTTTCCGAGCCGGTGACACCTAGCTGGCTGGCCTCCACCACCATCATCGGCATGGCCATATCGATGCAGGTCACCGGGACACCATCGATCAGATCCCTGGCCTGGCCGGTAGGGAACAGCTTGCCGGTCTTGCTGCCGACTGCATCGAGGAAAGTCAGGTGCACCGGAGCGGCAGTGCCGGGTACGCCGTCGATTGCGGTACGGCCTTCGTAGCGCACGATACCGCCTGGGGTTTCTACCAGGGAATTGACGAAGGTACCGGTGTTCAGGTTGCGAATGCGGACCAGGGTCTTCCCTTCCTTGCCTTTGACCAACCCCTGTTCGATGGCGAACGGGCCTACGGCACACAGCATGTTGCCGCAGTTGGGGGCAGTATCGACGCGCCGCTGCGCAACCATCACCTGCACGAACAGGTAGTCGACGTCGGCGTCGGCGTGCAAAGAAGGGCTGATGATCGCCACCTTGCTGGTCTGAGGGCTGCCACCACCGATCCCGTCGATTTCCAGCTCATGGCCAGAGCCCATCAGGTTGATCAGCAACTCGTCGCGTTCGACCACATTGGCAGGCAGGTCCCAGGCGTGGAAGAACGGCCCTTTCGAGGTACCACCGCGCATGAGGACGCAAGGAATTCGTTGCATGATTTTGCACCCTTGTTGATCAATGGACATCATTGATGCTGTGAGCAAAAGAGTGACAGGGATGGATAAATCAATCCAATGCAAATATCGTAGCCATTATTGCGATTAAAACATTAATCAGGCGCAGCGCCAGTAGCAGGGTTTGTTATGGAATATGAGCTGCAAGATATCCGATCTTTCGTCAAAATCGCCGAACTCGGTAGTTTCCACGAGGCCGCCGAGGCGCTTCACCTTTCCCAGCCGGCCCTGAGCCGGCGGATCAAGAAGCTGGAGGAAGGCCTGGGCACCTCGCTGCTGGAACGCACCACACGCCGGGTCAGCCTGACCAGCGTGGGCCGTGACTTTCTGCCCAAGGCCAGGCGCCTGCTGGATGATTTCGAAGACTCCATCCTCAGCATCCGCGAGCTGGCCGAGCGCCAGACCGGCCAGGTTACCCTCGCCTGCATTCCCACCGCAGCGTTCTACTTCCTGCCGTCGGTGATCCGCGATTACAACGAGCAGTACCCTAAAATCCGCATTCGCCTGCTGGACCTTAGTGCCAACGACGGGCTCGAAGCCGTGTTGCGCGGCGAGGCCGACTTCGGCATCAACATGATGAGCGGCCAGCACCCGGACATCGAGTTTGTCTCACTGGTGCAAGAGCACTTTGTGCTGGCGTGCAGGCGGGATCACCCACTGGCGGAGCGCGCATCCGTTACCTGGACAGAGCTGGCTGATTACCGCATGATCGGCGTCGGCCGCCTGAGTGGCAACCGCATGCTGCTGGACCATGCGTTGTCCGGGCTCAACCTGCGGCCTAAATGGTTCTACGAAGTGCAACACCTGTCGACGTCGCTGGGCATGGTCGAGGCCGGGCTGGGCGTGTCGGCCATGCCCAGCCTGGCCATGCCCAACGCTGATCACCCGACACTGGTCAGCGTGCCGTTGATCGAGCCGCAAGTCACACGCACCCTGGGGCTGGTGTACCGGCGCGGCGCGTCGTTGTCGCCTGCGGCGGAGAAGTTCGTTTCGATCCTTTTGCAGCAGTGGCCCAACCGCTGAGTCACCGCTGCGCAGGCAGGCGAGGTCAGGCGTCCTTGCCCAGTACCAGGCGGTCAAAATGCTCGATGTGCTCATCCAGGTTGTCTTCGAGCATCATCCGGTACTGCTCGCAGAAGTACTTCAGGATCTCCTCCCGGGCTGCCGCCAGTTCCGCGCCGCTCTTGAAGCTGCGGGCGCTCATCCAGGCGCTGAAACGCGTGGCGCCGAAGGTCAGCGAGGCACTTACCTTGCCCAGGTCTTCGAATTTTTCAATCTGCTGGTTGGCCAGGTCGATGTGCGCATCGGCGCGGTCATAAAAGGCCTGATCGGTAGCTTGGGTCATTGCGGTTCACCTTGTAACGGAAGCCCAAGCCTTGCATGGCGGCGCGCATACGTGCAAGGCTGAAAAAGGATCACCCACGACGAAAAGGAAGCAAAGCACCTTATGCTTGGAATCACACGTATCCATCGCTATTTGCGCCCACTGCCTGCAAAATCGACTGCAGCCAGTGGGCGTGACCTCAAGGCCAAACCAGCCGCCCGCCTCGCCTCAAAGGTTGCAAACCTGCTCTGCACTCCCCGCTCCGCCCCGCCTTACTTCTGCGTTACCCCTGAGCGCCCCCCTGTCGACCGTGTGCCTCCGACCTGACTGCCAACGCTGCAGCTCTCACACCGTATTCGCCTGTTACAGGCGGGATGTCTGACGCAATAACAAGGGGCAACACCCAATGCTTTTCTTTCAAGGTAAACAGATTCTCAGCGCCATCTTCGATATGGATGGCACCCTCTTCGACACCGAACGCTTGCGCTTCAAGACACTGAAGCAAGCCTCGCTGGAAATCTTCGGCAAAGCGCTGAGCGAGGACACATTGATCGGCTCGCTGGGCCTGAGCGCGACCAAGGCCGAAGCCCTTGCCAAGGCACATAACGGTGAAGACTTCCCCTACGCCGAGATCCGCAAACGTGCGGATGAACTTGAGCTGGAGTACGTGCGCAATCACGGCGTACCGATCAAGGCCGGCCTGCTGGAGGTACTGGAACGCCTGCGCAAGTCGGGCTTGACCATGGCAGTGGCCACCTCCAGCCGCCGTGCCATTGCCGAGGAATACCTGATCAATGCCAATGTGCTGAAGTATTTCGACATCACTGTCTGTGGCGATGAAGTCAGCCAGGGCAAACCCCACCCCGAGATTTTCCTGAAAGCCGCCCGCGCGCTCAATTGCGAACCCGATCAGTGCTTCATGGTCGAGGATTCAGAGAACGGCATGCTGTCGGCCATCCGAGCCGAAGGCCAGGCGATCCTGATCGAAGACATCAAGCCGCCCGCTGCCGAGATCAAGGCAGGCGCGCTCAAAGCCTACCGCAGCATGCATGAGTTTCTAGCCGACCTTAGCGAGTGCGTACCTGACTTGGGCATGCCGGCATTGAGCGAGCCGTTCCCGGCTTCGTTGAACCAGTTCAGCGTAGGCATTCACGGCTTCGGCGCCATCGGCGGTGGTTACCTGACACAGGTGTTTTCCCATTGGGATGGCTACACCCGGCCTCGTGAAATCATCGCCGCGACCCGCTCGCGCATGCTGCGCGAAAGCGTCAATGCGTTCGGCCGCTACAGCGTGCGCTACGGTGCTACATCATTCGACCAGACCATCGACAATGTGCGCATGATCGACATGGACGATGACGAAGCAGTCATCGGCATGTACACCACTGCCGAAATTATCGGCCTGAGCCTGCCCGAACAGGCCATCCGCAACCAGGCGAAGGTGATTGCCAAGGGGCTGCTGCAACGTTTCGAACGACGTGGCCGTGAGCTGACGCTGCTGATCGTGCTGAACAAGGTGGGCGGCGCCGCGTTCGTGCGCCGCCATGTGCAGGCAGAGCTGGCATTGCTGTGCCCGCCAGCCATCGGCGAGCAAGTGCTGGAAAAGACCCATTTCGCCGAAACGGTGGTCAGCCGCATTGTCTCCAAGCTCAGCAACGACGCACTGGTGCGGCAACTGCGCATCAAGTCGCAGATGTTCCAGAACAGCCTGGAAGACGAACCGGCAGTCGCCACCAAGGCATCAGCGCCCGTGCCTGAGTACGAACGACTGATCGGGCGGTTCAGGCCCTTTGCCCAACCCAGCAGCGCGATGAGCCAGCTGCACCTGATCCTGTTCAACAGCGAACCCGACATGCCGCTGTATGTAGAGCACGGCAGCGAGTTGCTCGAGCGCCTGCGCCAGGTGAAGACGGTGCCTGACATCACCCAGATCCAGGTCATCAAGAACCGCCTGTGGAACGGCCCACATGCCATCGTTGCCTGGTACGCGAGCCTGCTGGGCCATGACTCGGTGGGCCAAGGTATGGGCGATGCGCGTGTCAGCGAACTGGCCGAACGCCTGATTCGCCAGGAAGTCGGGCCCGCACTGGTGGCGGAGTACCCGCACATGGCAGAAGTGGTCAGCCGTTTTGCCGATACCTTCCTGGAGCGCTGTGCAACCTCGTTCAAAGACCCTTGTGCCCGGGTGGGGCGCGACCCGTTGCGCAAGCTTCAGCGCAACGAACGCATCCTCAGCAGCATCGACCTTGCACGCAAGCATGGTATTGAAACCCCGTCGCTGGCGTTTGGCGCGGCACTGGCCATTCACCATGCCCTGCACTGCAAAGACGACAAGGCGCTGGAAGCACAGGCCATCAGGCGGGTTTACAGGGAAAACGACGCCAGTGTCGAGGCCGTGCTTACTCATGAAGTTGATTGCAACGGCAAGCGTTTTCCGGGGCTGGACCCGATCAGGGACACGCAGCTGATCACTGCCATTTCAGACGCTTTCCGGCAGTACCCGCCAAGGGATGTGGCTAGCAGGCTGGGCGGCCTTTGCATAGGCGCATGAGGTAATGCATTAGCCTGAAGCCAGCGCGGTGAATGGCACCGGCTCCGCCGGTGTTCGCGGCTAAAGCCGCTCCCACAGTGATCGCGCCAGCTTTCAGGTGTTGTGCAAGACAGTTGTCCCCACGGGTACTGCATATGCCTGAAGCCTGCGCGATTACCAGTGGGAGCGGGCATGCCCGCGAAGAATCCAGCGCGGTGAATGGCACCGGCTCCGCCGGTGTTCGCGGGCAAGCCCGCTCCCACAGTGATCGCGCCAGCTCTTAGATGTTGTGCAAGACAGTTGCCCCTACAGGTACTGCATATCCCTAAAGCCTGCGCGATTACCTGTGGGAGCGGGTTTACCCGCGAAGAATCCAACACAGTGAATGGAACCGGCTCCGCCGGTGTTCGCGGGGCAAGCCCGCTCCCACAATGATCGCGCTAGCTTTCAGGTGTTGTGCAAGACAGTTGTACCCACAGGTACTGCATATCCCTGAAGCCTGCGCAATTACCTGTGGGAGCGGGTTTACCCGCGAAGAATCCAACACGGTGAATGGCACCGGCTCCGCCGGTGTTCGCGGGGCAAGCCCGCTCCCACAATGATCGCGCTAGCTTTCAGGTGTTGTGCAAGACAGTTGTACCCACAGGTACTGCATATCCCTGAAGCCTGCGCGATTACCTGTGAGAGCGGGTTTACCCGCGAAGAATCCAACACGGTGAATGGCACCGGCTCCGCCGGTGTTCGCGGGGCAAGCCCGCTCCCACAATGATCGCGCTAGCTTTTAGATGCTGTGCAAGACAGTTGCCCCTACAGGTACTGCATAGCCTGAAGCCTGCGCAATTACCTGTGGGAGCGGGCATGCCCGCGAAGAATCCAACACGGTGAATGGCACCGGCTCCGCCGGTGTTCGCGGCTAAAGCCAGTTCCCACAATGATCGCGCTAGCTTTCAGGTGTTGTGCAAGACAGTTGTCCCCACAGGTAATGCATATCCCTGAAGCCTGCGCGATTACCTGTGGGAGCGGGTTTACCCGCGAAGAATCCAGCGCGATGAATGGCACCGGCTCCGCCGGTGTTCGCGTTAGCGTTTAGGTGTGCTCGCAGGCATCAGGACCTGATCTTCACAAAAACAAGCTCTGGGTCACCTTCATCCAGGTTTTCAACCTGGCCACTGCCAATAAAACCGCACTTCTGAAGCAGCGCCTGCATCGGCAGGTTCGACGCGTTGGTCGAGGTGAACAGCTTGGCCCCCAGGGCCCGGGATTCCAGCCCAAGAAGAATGGCTGCGCCTACGCCACGGCGCCGTGCCGAATCCAGCACCACGATGAGCGGGATGAAATCCTGCCCGAAAAATGAGGTGTCCAGTACGCCATAGCCCAACAGCAGCGCAGGATCGTCAGCATCCGTTGCCACCCAGCACTGGCCGCAAGCTACCGCGTGGGCAATGCATTCCCGCCGGTGCTCTTCGCGCTGCGCGATGACATCAAGATCAAAGAGCGCATTGAGATCGGCTCGCCGGGCGAGCCGCATGTGTGATTCCAGAGCCATTTCTTCCTCGTATCAATAGCAACTTAGTGGGTTTGTTACCAGAACGTACCACGCATGCCTGTAACCTCGGCAGCCGTGCAGGAGCGGCCATGTGTCGCAAAAGGGATGCAAAACAGTCAGTTCGTCGGGTGATTACCTACAATCAGGCATCTCGAAATTATGCTTTAGAAGTTAAGTTTCGCCACAAAGAAACATCTGCTTGCACTCCAGAAAATATAATTCCGATAACTTGTAAGAAGTTTCTGAATTTAGACTGAAGCCAACCGGATATCCCTTACTGGTGTTAGGTTTCCAACCTGAACCATACACAGGGAGTTTGTTTTATGCGCGTCAGTCTAGAGGGCTTAGGTCAGGCTGTAGATGGCGATGTGACCACCACGGGTGCCATCTGCATTGCAACGGGGGCCGGCTATCTCGACGAAGGCAGAATGGTGCTCCGTGAAGGCGACCACACCACGCCATGCCCTCTTTGTGGGCAGGTGGGAACTGTCGCTGAGGGTGTGGATCACTTTATTTCCGATGGCCAGCGGGTGGCCATGGACGGGGCGCTGGTTGTCTGCGGGTGCTCGCCAGGCAGCAATCGGGTAGTCGCGCCGTTGTATGAAGCACTGCCGTCGATGTATCCCATTGCAGGGCGTGCCACAACCCACTTTACCGAGCCATCACCCACCGTCTACCGCGAGCGCTTCTCCCAACCCGTCATAGGTGCACTGCCCAGTACGCTGGAGCCTGGCTTCTACGTAGTTCCTCGACGCATGTCGTTCCCCCAGGTGCTTCTGCAATTGGCCGAGCACGATGCCACGTTGCCGATCTCCCGGTTGCAGCGGCTCAATCCGACATTTACACAAGGCTTCAAGGCGGGGAAATCTTCGTTATCGGTGATCCTGACAACGCAAATGCCTGCACGCGCGAAGAGGGAGAACTGATGGCGGCTGCCCAGCATGCGCGCCGCGCGCTGGAAGTACTCGACTACGCCGAAGCGGATTTCATGATGCAGCACCAGGCCGAAATCGCCGGCTTGCTCAGTAACGCCAGCCTGTCCATGGGCGTCGGCAAGGACATTTTGGGGCAAGGTTTGAGACAGGTCAGTCATACATTGACCAGCATCGAGCAGTTGCACCAGCGGGAGTTCATGCGCCATGGCCACTTGAACAGCCCAGCTTTTTTCGCTGAGCGGCGGCGGCTTTTGCAGCAGTTGGATGGACAGTTGAAAACGGCATTTCTGAACAAGCAGTTGAACCTTGGAAACTATGAGCGCTTGAGGAAGAGCTTGAATATTTCGACCAGGAGTCTGGTCCATCACTGGTCGAAAGCGGGCGGGCCAGGGCAGATTCCGGGGTATGCGACGCATCTGGATAAGGTTGCCAAACTTAGCAAGTACCTTGCTTATGGTGGATATGCTGCGGTTGGACTAGGAGGGACTTCGTCCTACATGAACGTTCAGGAGGTTTGCCGGGCGGGCGAGACAGAGGCGTGTAAAAAGATTCGAATGACAGAAACAAGTAGTTTTGCCGGTAGCCTTGGATTAAGCACGCTCGCTTCTACTGGAGCTGGATTAACCGCCGGAACACTGTGCGCAGCTTTTGCGGTAGGGACCGCCGGAGTCAGCGTTCCGGTGTGCGTGATTTTGCTTGTCGGGGCTGGTGGGGCCGCCGGCGGCCTCGTAGGGGAGAAGCTGGGTGAGTCGGCAGGAGAGTTCATCTACGAGGCTACGCGTGATTGACATCAACGATTGGCCGGTCTCGGCGAAGATATTACTGGTAATAGGGCCATTTATCATTGGACTGCCTGGCCCGGCGATCCTTGCCTTCCTTATGCTAAGGAAGGATTACGATGTTGCATGCTCGGCGATTCAAAGTAACCCCTACATTGAATCTATGAAGCAGACGAGGGATAGGCGACGATTGAAATGGCGATGGATGCTGATGTGCATGATCGCTGGGTTGATAACATTTCCGGGCTTGGCATTACGCAGAGGTAAGCTAGATGCTGATGAATTGAAGCATTTCCCTGCGAAATTAAAATTCAAGTTAGCTCTTGCTACCTGGCTAACACTACTTGGTTGTGCTTGGATGATTGTTGCTTATACCCTCGTTGAACTCTCGGACGCGAGATAGGCATTTTGCAGGTCAGACCCGTAGTCGCGGGTCTTCCTCCTTTCCCACCGACTTGTCGTCGCTGTTCAAAAACCGCCCCAACTGTGCGCCCTCGATCACTATCTACTCCAGAAAATCATCGCCATGACGAATACGTTGTCCATCGACAGCGACACTCGACCAGCATACCGATGATTATGACCGAACAGCCTCTACCTGATCGGTAACCTCCAAAAAAGCCACTGATAGCGTACCCACGGGATGACACAATGCTTGCAAATGACACAACGTGTCATTAAGATCGCCATGTGTCCTGGCAACGCCATCACGACGATCAGCCAACGCCAGCCCTTTCCCATGCAGGTACCGCCCATGACGACCACCATGCACACCCCCAAGGACCAGCTCGTCAAACTCGCCCAGCAGCAGATGCTGACGGCCCTGGCCGACAACACCTACACCGCCCGGCAAAAGCTTGCCCTCACCTGCCGCATCCTGTTCGACGGCGGCCACGACTCTGGCCTGGCCGGGCAGATCACAGCACGTGCGCAGGAGCCTGGCACCTACTACACCCAGCAACTGGGCCTGGGCTTCGACGAAATCGCCGCCTCCAATCTGTTGGTGGTGGACGAGGACCTCACCGTGCTGCAAGGCCGCGGCATGGCCAACCCGGCCAACCGTTTCCACAGCTGGCTGTACCGGGCCCGCCCTGACGTCAACTGCATCATCCACACCCACCCGCTGCACAGCGCTGCCCTGTCGATGCTGGAAGTGCCGCTGGCCATTTCGCACATGGACCTGTGCCCGTTGTTCGATGACTGCGCATTCCTCAAGGAATGGCCAGGCGTGCCGGTGGGCAACGAGGAAGGTGAAATCATCGCGAAGGCGATCGGTGACAAGCGTGCGATCCTGCTTTCGCACCACGGCCTGTTGATTGCCGGTGGCTCGATCGAAGAAGCCTGCGTACTTGCCCTGCTGTTCGAGCGCGCAGCAAAGATGCAATTGCTGGCCATGGGCGCCGGTGACATCCGCCCCATCCCCGAAGCACTGGGCAAAGAAGCCCACGACTGGATCTCCACCCCCAAACGTCACGGCGCCGCGTTCAGCTACTACGCACGCCGGGCCTTGCGTGCCCACGGCGACTGCCTGGGCTGATCGAAGCTGTACTCTTTCCTCAACAACGGCAGAGGTGCCTGGTCATGTCTACACCTGTAATTCGCGGCGTTATCGGTTACACCATCACTCCCTTCACGGCTGACGGCACGCTCGACCTGGATGCCCTGGGTACATCCATCGACAGCCTGATCGCAGACGGCGTGCACGCCATCGCACCGCTGGGCAGCACCGGCGAAGGGGCCTACCTGTCCGACAGCGAATGGGAAACCGTGGTGCGCTTCAGCCAGGCACGGATTGCCGGCCGCGTGCCCAGCGTGGTCAGCGTTTCCGACCTGACCACCGCCCGTACCGTGCAGCGCGCGCGCCTGGCGCAGGCCTGCGGCGCCACGGCAGTGATGGTGCTGCCCATTTCCTACTGGAAACTTACCGAAGCCGAAGTGATCGCCCACTACAAGGCTGTCGGCGCGGCCATCGACATCCCGATCATGCTCTACAACAACCCAGGTACCAGCGGCACTGACCTGTCGGTTGAACTGATCCTGCGCATCCTCGGCGAGGTGCCCAATGTGACCATGGTCAAGGAAAGCACCGGTGACATTCAGCGCATGCACCGCCTGTACAAGGCCACCGATGGCCAGGTGGCGTTCTACAACGGCTGCAACCCGCTGACCCTGGAAGCGCTGGTGGCCGGCGCCACCGGCTGGTGCACCGCCGCACCCAACCTGATCCCGGCACTGAACCTGGCGCTGTGGGATGCCGTGCAGCACGGCGACCTTGCCGAAGCCCGCGCGCTGTTCTACCGCCAGTACGAGCTGCTGGAGTACATCACCCGCCGCGGCCTGCCCACCACCATCAAGGCCGGCCTGAAAATGCTCGGCCAGGATGTCGGCGCACCACGCCTGCCCCTGCAGCCGCTGGATGCCCAAGGCAGCACTTACCTGAAAGGCCTGCTGGCCGAACTGGCCAATTAACCGTGAAACCCGCCCGGCGGCATAACGCTGCCGGGAATCGTTTTTTGCAGGAACAGCCTGGTGCTGTGCCTGTACCTGACTTTTGACCAGAGGCAACCATGGACGCGCCTGCACACACACCTTCAACGCCATTGCGGCTGACAGACATCCTCCACCCTGTGGTGGCGGGGCTCGTTTCAGTCATCGTCAACTATGGCGGCACCTTCATCCTGGTGTTCCAGGCCGCCAAGGTTGCCGGGTTGAGCCCGGAGCTGACTTCATCCTGGGTCTGGGCCGTGTCGATCGGTGTCGGCCTCAGCGGCCTGGTGCTGTCCTGGTACAGCCGCGAGCCGGTGATCACCGCCTGGTCCACGCCGGCAGCCGCATTTTTGGTCACGGCCCTGGCCACCGTGCCTTACAGCGAAGCCATCGGTGCCTACTTGTTGTCGGCCGCCGGCTTCGTGGTGCTAGGGCTGACCGGGTGCTTCGAGCGCCTGGTGCGGGTCATCCCCGGAGGCGTGGCGGCCGGATTGCTGGCGGGTATTCTGCTGCAGTTCGGCATCGGCGCCTTTGCCGGCCTGTCGGTCGACCCGGCCCTGGCAGGGCTGCTGATTGTGGCCTACGTGGCCTTCAAACGCTTCACCGCCCGTTACGCCGTGGTCGGCATTCTGATACTGGGGCTGGGCTACCTGCTGCTGCAGGGGCAAGCAGGCCTGGCAACGCTGCGCCTGGAGTTCGCCGCACCGGTGTTCACGGCGCCTACCTTCTCCCTCAACGCTGCCCTCAGCGTGGCCCTGCCCTTGTTCCTGATCACCCTCACCGGCCAGTACATGCCCGGCATGCTGGTGCTGCGCAACGACGGCTTCAAGACCAGCGCCAACCCGATTGTCGCGGTCACCGGCCTGGGCTCGTTGCTGATGGCTCCATTCGGTTCACACGCCTTCAACATCGCCGCCATCACCGCGGCCATCTGCACCGGCAAGGAAGCCCATGAAGACCCGGGCAAGCGCTGGGTGGCGGGGATTGCTGCCGGTGTCTGCTACATCCTCGTGGGGGTGTTCGGGGTCACCCTGGCGAGTGTGTTCATGGCCCTGCCGGGTACCTTCATCACCACCCTGGCCGGCCTTGCCCTGCTGGGCACCATCGGAGGCAGCCTGGCCAGCGCAATGGCCGATGCCCGCTCGCGCGAAGCCGCACTGATCACCTTCCTGGCGGCGGCGGCCAACATCAGCCTGTTCGGCATTGGCGGAGCCTTCTGGGGGCTGGTCATTGGCCTGCTGGCCTATGCCCTGCTGAACGGGCGCCTGCCTCGCGTCAACCGCTCACCCCGGTAAAAGCTTGCCCCCCCTTACCCTGCGCCATGTGCCCAAGCCGTTCGACAGGTATCGACATGCCCCACGCTGGCCCCAAGCTACTTACACAAATTGCTGCCGTGCACTTCGTCAGCCATGTGCACATCATGCTGATCCCGGCATTGCTGCCCGTCCTCCCCGGCTTGCTGGGCGTGGGGTTCGTCGAGCTTGGCGTAGCCCTGGCGGTGTTCAACATTGTCTCTGCCCTGGTGCAGGCACCGCTGGGCTATGCCGTCGACCACTACGGTGCGCGCAAGGTGCTCAAGGCAGGGTTATTGCTGGGCAGCCTCAGTTTCCTGCTGCTGGCGGTCAGCCCCGGCTATGCGGTGTTGCTGGTAACAATGGCCATGGCGGGCCTGGCCAATGGCGTTTACCACCCTGCCGATTACGCGTTGCTGGCCAACGGCATCGAGCAAGGCCGCCTGGGGCGCTCGTTTTCGATCCATACCTTCGCCGGTTTCCTCGGTTCGGCGGTAACGCCAGCGGTGTTTCTCGGCATTGCCGCCGCGTTCGATACACAGGCAGCCTTGGCAGCGGGTGCAGTGGTGGGTGTTGCCGCTCTGCTGCTGATCTCGGTGCCAGGCAGCGGTGTCTATCAGGTACCCGGGCATGGCCGCACAAGTGGCGCTGGGGCTGCCGCTGCGCCGGGCCGCGTGCGCTTGCTCACGCCGATGATCGGCGTGTTGACGGTGCTGTTCATCCTGCTGAACCTGAGTACCAGTGCCATCGAGAAGTTCTCCGTAGCCGCCCTGGTCCAGGGCCAAGGCCTGACCCTGGCCTGGGCGAATACGGCGCTCACGGCCTTTCTGCTGTGCAGTGCAGTGGGCGTCTTGTGCGGCGGGGCCTTGGCTGACCGCACCCGCCGCCATGGCCTGGTGGCCGCCATGGCCTTTGCCCTGGCGGCGGCGCTGACGACGCTGGTGGCGCTGGGGCTGGTGCAGGGCTGGGCATTGGTGGGGGTGCTGGGGGCCATCGGCTTGCTGACCGGGGTCATCGCACCATCGCGGGACATGCTGGTCAAGGCAGCAGCGCCACGTGGTGCCGAGGGCAAAACCTTCGGGCTGGTCTCGACCGGCTTCAATATCGGCGGCGCCATCGGGCCGATTGCGTTCGGCTGGATGCTCGACCAGCGCCTGCCTGAGGGCATCTTCATCGCTTCGGTGGTGTTCATGCTGCTGACCGTGCTGCTGACCCTGGCGCAGGAGGCGTATTTAGCCAGTAAGCGTCGCCAGCTGGCTTAGACCCTAGGGCTGCTTAGCAGCCCTTTCACCGGCAAACCAGCTCCCACAGGACTCCACACTTCTTGAGTGCGGCGCGATCCGTGTGGGAGCCGGCTTGCCGGCGATGAGGCCGGTTCAGGTTGGTAAAGCTACCGGGTTCGCATGCACCACTCGCCCGCCTGCCGCTGGCCGATTGATGAACAGCACATCCAGCACACTGTTACGCAACCCCTTCAGCGCATTCCAGTTTGCCGAGGCGTGCACATACCTGTCACGCAACAACCGCTGCTCATCCTCGTTCAACCGCGGCTGCTCACATTCACCCAGGGCAAACGCATGCAACTTGCGGCTGATTTCCAGCAATTCAAACGGCAACCCATGCTCAGCCTGCCCGCCCAACGGCCCAAACGGCACCCCCGCACGCACCGCCAGCGCGCGCATGACACTCAGGTAAACCCGTGAAAGCTGACCCGCCACCTCCCGCTCCCGGTACACCGCTGCATACACCTGCTTTTGCGCCTCATCAGGCCGCCCACCGGCAATCGCTTCTTCCCAGGTAATCACCCGCGCGCCAAGGCCGCCAAACGCCGACGTCACCAAGGCGCTGACTGTGCTGTACACGCGGGTCTGTTCAGCGCGGATGCGCAGCGGCACACGCTGTGACTGCGGTTTGCACAGGAGTACCTGCTCTTGCGTACTGTTCGGGTAACCACCACCAATATTCGAATGCACACCCGGCAACACGATGTCGTGACCGCTGCTCACCAATGGGAAGTTGTGCCGCTGCTCATCCCCGGCCACCAATTGCACCACGTGCCGGGCAATACCCTCACCCAGGCCCAGGCGCAAGCCGCCATGGCGCTCGTCGGCAGGGTCGAAATCGCCCTGCAACGGCGCAACGATCGCGGCCACGGTGTCGAACAGGCCTATGAAATTGATCGTGATACTGCACGGTACTGCCAGCAGCCTGGCGCCGTCGTCGTGCAGCAGATTCGCCAGATGACGCACCGCCGCCGCACCGCGGCTGAAGCCGAACAAGTCGAACTCGACCCCCTCGAATCTTGCGAGCGGATGGGCGTGCGCCCAATCCCGCAGCTGCCCGGCGATACCCTCCAATGCCTCGGTGACTCGCGCTTCGACGCCGGTGCGCCCGCGCCCGGTGGCCGAGGCATACGCATGATCCTCAGCGCCCTCCAGGGTTCCCACCCCCTCGACATAACGGCTGAGAATCGCCATGGCGCCGTCGCCGCTCGGCCCCTCTGCCGGATAAAGCGCGTGCAACAGGGCCACATTGCTCAAGGCATTGGTATAACTGGCGCCCTTGCCGCCATTCGACTCTGTCGGCATCACATTGTGCTGGTTATTACCGGTGCCATCGAAAAACACGCCAAATCTCAAGATCATCGTTGTGCTCCTGCTTGCGTCAAAAACACAAGCAGGCGCCAGGGCGCCGCCGCTGAACATCAGCCTATGGCCAGCCATTTGCAGGACATTTCTGTACTTGCATGGCCCAGGGCCGGATAAATTTCCAAGCCGCCATTGGTCGCCACCCCCCCGGATGGATTAAAGTATCACCCCTTGCCAGGGCAGCTGCCTCCAGCCCCGCCTGCGGCCCCATACCAGGAACCGTCACCGATGGAACACCGTGAAGCGCTGACCGCGCTGCGCACCTTTCTTTCTTCGCAGATCCTAGGCCAGGAGAAACTGGTCGAACGGCTGTTGATCGTGCTGCTGGCCGACGGCCACATGCTGGTCGAAGGTGCCCCGGGCCTGGCCAAGACCAAGGCCATCAAAGAACTCGCCGAAGGCATCGAGGCGCAGTTCCATCGCATCCAGTTCACCCCCGACCTGCTCCCGGCCGACATCACCGGTACTGAAATCTACCGCCCGGAAACCGGCAGCTTCGTGTTCCAGCAGGGGCCGATCTTCCATAACCTGGTGCTGGCCGACGAAATCAACCGCGCCCCGGCCAAGGTGCAGTCGGCACTGCTCGAAGCCATGGCCGAACGCCAGGTCAGCGTGGGCCGCAGCACTTACGTCCTGTCGCCGCTGTTCCTGGTCATGGCCACGCAGAACCCGATCGAGCAGGAGGGTACCTACCCACTGCCCGAAGCCCAGCTCGACCGCTTCCTGATGCACGTAAAAATCGGCTTCCCCGACGCTGCGGTGGAGCGGCGTATCCTGGCGCAGGCCCGTGGCGAAGCGCTGGGCGGCGAAACCAAGCCCGAGCGCCGGGTCAGCCAGCAGGCCATCTTTGCCGCGCGCAAGGAAATCCTCGGCCTGTACATGGCCGACGCGGTGGAGGAATACCTGGTACAACTGGTGATGGCCACCCGCACCCCGGCCAAGTTCGACACCGAGCTGGCCGACTGGATCGCCTACGGCGCCAGCCCACGCGGTTCCATCTCGCTGGACCGCTGTGCGCGTGCCCACGCCTGGCTGGCCGGGCGCGACTTCGTCAGCCCAGAAGACATCCAGGCCGTGCTGTTCGACGTGCTGCGCCACCGCATCATCCTGTCGTTCGAGGCCGAGGCGGCGGGGATCGACCAGGACCGCGTGGTCCAGCGCATCCTCGACGTCGTCGCCGTTGCCTGACCCAATGCCCACCGCGCAGCTGGCCGAACCCGGCATCCGCATCGGCCTTGCCGAGCTGATCGACATGCGCCACCGCGTGCGCGAAATCCAGCTGTTTTCCAAGCCCGGCCAGCGCAGCCCGCTGGTGGGTCTGCACCATTCCAAGCTGCGCGGGCGCGGGGTGGACTTCGATCAGGTGCGCGTGTATCAGGCCGGCGACGATGTGCGCAACATCGACTGGCGGGTCACTGCACGCACCCAGGAACCGCACACCAAGCTGTTCCACGAAGAGCGCGAGCGGCCGATCTTCATCCTTGTCGAGCAAAGCCAGCGGCTGTTCTTCGGTTCGGGCCTGCTGTTCAAGTCAGTGTTGGCGGCCCAGGCCGCGGCCCTGTTCGGCTGGGCCGCACTGGGGCACAACGACCGCATCGGCGGGCTGGTGTTCGGCGACAACGACCCCCACGAAATCAAGCCCCGGCGCAGCAAGCAGAGCCTGCTGCAACTGCTCAACCGCCTGGCCAAGGTCAACCAGTCGCTGCACACGGAAGCCGTGCCACAAGCCGACAGCCTTGGCCTGGCCTTGCGCCGGGCCCGCGAAGTACTGCGCCCGGGCAGCCTGGCCATTGTCATCTGTGACGAGCGTTCGTTGAGCGCACAGTGCGAACAGCACCTGGCCATGCTCTCGCGTCACTGCGACCTGCTGCTATTGCCCGTATCCGACCCGCTCGACCACGCCCTGCCCGCCGCCGGCCTGTTACGTTTCGCCCAGCGCGGTGCGCAGCTGGAGCTCGACACCCTGGACGCCAACCTGCGCCAGGCTTATCGCAAGCAGGCCGAGGCACGCATCGAGCGCTGGGAGCTGATGGCCCAGAAGCTGCGCGTCGTGCTGATGCCACTTAGCACCCAAAGCGACATGATCGAGCAGTTGCGCGAATACCTGAACGCCCAGCGGCCAAGGAGCGCGTCATGAACCCGCTCGACCAGTTGCATCCGCTGATCGACCCGACGCCTGTCGGCCTGTGGCCGCCGGCACCCGGCTGGTGGCTGCTGCTGGCCGCGCTGCCATTGCTGGGTTGGGGGCTGTGGCGGCTGCGCCGCTGGCGCCCGGGCAAACGCCGCATCGTGCGCGCCGAACAACCCCTGGACCCGGTGCGTGTGGAAGCCCTGGCCGAGCTGGCACGCCTGCCGCGCCCGTACGACGGCGCCCCGGCCGGCGCCTGGCTGCAACAGATCAATGCCCTGCTCAAGCGCCTGTGCCGCAGCCATTATCCGGGTGCCAACAGCCACACCCTCAACGGCCGCCAGTGGCTGGCATTTCTCGACAACCGCTGCCCGGCCGCCGGCCTGACCCGCTGGATGGTGCTGGTCGAGGGCGCCTACAAGCCCGAGTGCAAGCTCGACGACAAGGCCATTGTCGGGCTCAGCCAGGCCGTCGAAACCTGGATCCGCAAGCATGTTTGAACTGGCCTGGCCGTGGGTCTTCGCCCTGTTGCCGCTGCCTTGGCTGGCGCGCCTGCTGTTGCCAGCCGCCGACAGCGGCGAGCCGGTGCTCAAGGTAGGCTTCCTCAACGAACTGGAAAGCTTGGCCGGGCGCCGCGCACGCCTCAACCTGCCCACCTGGCGCCAGCAGGCGCCGTTCGTGGTCATCTGGCTGTTGCTGCTATGCGCCGCCGCCCGCCCGCAGTGGCTGGGCGAACCGGTACCGGTAGCTGCCAGTGGCCGCGACCTGCTGGTGGCGGTGGACGTGTCCGGGTCGATGGACTTCCCCGACATGCAGTGGCAAAACGAAGACATCAGCCGCCTCGATCTGGTCAAGGCACTGATGGGCGACTTTCTGCAAGACCGTGAAGGCGACCGCGTGGGCCTGATCCTGTTCGGCAGCCAGGCGTACCTGCAGGCACCACTCACCTTCGACCGACGCACCGTGCGCACCTTCCTTGACGAAGCGCAGATCGGCATCGCCGGCAAGAATACTGCCATCGGTGACGCCATTGGCCTGGCGGTCAAGCGCCTGCGCCAACGGCCGGCCCAAAGCCGGGTGCTGGTGCTGATCACCGACGGCGCCAACAACGGTGGGCAAATCCACCCGCTGACCGCTGCTCGCCTGGCCGCCCAGGAAGGGGTACGCATCTACACCATCGGCATCGGCGCCAACCCCGACGCCAGTGGCACACCTGGCCTGCTTGGCCTCAACCCGAGCCTGGACCTGGATGAAGCCTCACTCAAGGAAATCGCCGACATCACCCACGGTGCCTATTTCCGTGCCCATGACGGCGCCGAGCTGGACGCCATCGGCGACGCCCTTGATCAGTTGGAGCCGGTAGCCCAGCAACCGACCCAGGCACGCACGGCCCAGGCCCTGTACGCTTGGCCCCTGGCCCTGGCCCTGCTGCTCAGCGTGCTGCTGGTGGTGGCCGTGCAATGGCCCGACAACCTGCTGCAACGGCTGCTGCGCAAGCCGCGGTTCCTGCAGCCGCACCCGGAATGGCGCCAGCGCCTGAAGCGCCTGCGCCTGAGGAGGCGGCGATGATCGATCTGTGGCCCCAATGGCTGCGCCCGCTGTGGTTGCTGGCCGTGCCCCTGCTCGGCTGGCTGCTGTACAAGCTGTGGCACAGGCGCAAGCGCGCCGGGCGCTGGCAGATGATCTTGCCGCCCGCCTTCCATGGCGTATTGCTGGGCGGTGGCAGCGGCAGCGCCAGCAAACTGCCGTGGATAGCACTGGGCCTGGCCTGGGCGCTGGTGGTCCTGGCCCTGCTCGGCCCCAGCTGGCAACGCGTGGAAGAAAGCCGCCAACGCCCGGCCGACCCGCTGGTGATCTTGCTGGAGCTGACCCCACAGATGCTCGCCGAAGACAGCCCGCCCAACCGCCTGGAACAGGCCCGGCGCAAGGTCCTCGACCTGCTCGAACACCGCCGCGACAGCCAGACCGCGCTGGTGGTGTACGCCGGCTCGGCGCACACACTGGTGCCGCTGTCCGATGACCTGGCCACCACCCGCAACCTGCTGGAGTCCATCGACCCGTCGATCATGCCAAAACCCGGCCAGCGCGCCGACCTGGCCGTGCAAAAGGGCCTGGCCCTGCTGGCCCAGAGTGGCCTGGGCCAAGGCCGCTTGCTGCTGATCGGCTCGTCGCTGAGCGCCCCGGAACGCCAAGGCATCAGCCAGGCACTCGGCCGCCAGGGCCCGAGCCTGCTGATGCTGGGCATCGGCAGCCGCGAAGGCGCCCCGGTACGCCAGGCCAGCGGCGAATACCTCAAGGACGACCAGGGCGGAATCTTGCTGCCTCGGCTGGACAGCGCCAGCCTCAAGGGCTTCATCAGCGGCACTGGCGGGCGCTACCGGCATGCCCGCATCGACGACCTCGACCTGCGCGGCCTGGGCCTGTTCGACAACCCCCGCACCGCGCGCAATGACGGCCAGACCCTGCAATTGGACAGCTGGGCCGACCAGGGTTACTGGCTGCTGATCCCGTTGCTGTTGCTGGCTGCCTGTGCCGGCCGACGCGGCTGGCTGTTCTGCCTGCCACTGCTGCTGGCCCTGCCACAGCCCAGCCAGGCGTTCGAGTTCAACGACCTGTGGCTGCGCCCCGACCAGCAAGGCCAGCGCCTGCTGGAGCAAAACCGCCCGGCCAGCGCGGCACGCCACTTCCAGGACCCGCAGTGGCGCGGCATGGCCCTGTACCAGGCTGGCGACTATGCCGGTGCCGCCGAGGCGTTTTCCCAAGGCGATACCGCCGCCGCCCACTACAATCGAGGCAATGCCCTTGCCCGCAGCGGTGAACTGGAAGCCGCCCTGGACGCCTACGAGCAAGCCCTGGAGCGCCAGCCAGACCTGCAACCCGCGCTGGACAACCAGGCGCTGGTGCAACAAATGCTGCAACAGCGCGAGGCCAAGGCTGAAGAGCAGCCGGCCAACAGCGATGCCCAAGGTACCCCCGGCAGCGAAACCGAGGGCAACAGCAGCTCGGCCAGCAGCCCCGCCCAGGGCACGCCCGGCAGCGACGAACAAGCCAACGCCGAACAGCCCGGTGAAAGCAGCAATAACAGCCAGGCCGCGCCCGGCAACCAGGCGGGTGCTGACGACGACGTCATCCAGCCGCCACAGCGCCCGGTGTCGACCAACCTCGACACCGAACAGCGCCAGGCCCTGGAACAATGGCTGCGGGAGATCCCCGATAACCCGGCGGAGCTGCTGCGGCGCAAATTCTGGTATGAACAGCAATTGCATCAGGAAACCCCACGATGAGTCGCTTCGGCGTCTTTCTGCTCACCCTGCTATGGGCCGTGCTGGCCCAGGCCGAGCCGCTGCTGCAAGCCAGCGTTGACCGCACCCGCCTGGAAGCTGGCGAGAGCCTGGAGCTGACCCTGGAAAGCCAGGACGTCACCCAGTTCGGCAAGCCCGACCTGCAAGCCCTGGAAGGCGACTTTGAAGTGCGTGGCACGCGCCAGCTGAACAGCCTGCACACCCTCGACGGCGAAACCCGCGCAAGCACCCGCTGGATCATCACCCTGCTGCCACGGCGCAGCGGCAGCCTGCGTATTCCCGAACTGCAGCTGGGCCAGTCGCACAGCCAGGCCATCGAACTGCAAGTGCTGCAGGCCGATGCCAATCGCCAGGACAGCGCCTCGCAAGTGTTCATCGAAGCGACCCTGGACAGCAGCGACGTCTACGTCCAGGCCCAGGCCGTACTGACCCTGCGCATCTACCATTCGGTGGCGCTGTACGACGACAGCAACCTCAGCCCCCTGCAACTGGAGAACGCCAAGGTCGAACCATTGGGCGAATCGCGCACGTATGAAAAGGAAATCAACGGCGTGCGTCATGGCGTGATCGAAACCCGCTATGCGGTGTACGCCCAGCAAAGTGGCAGCCTCGACATTCCACCGCTGACCTTTACCGCCACTGCTGCCGCCAGCAACGACGAAGCCTCACAGGCCAATGGCACGGCCCGCGCCGGCCGCCAGGTGCAGGTCAGTTCGCTGCCCTTGCGCCTGAACGTGCGGCCGATTCCCGCGGCCTGGCCCGCTGGCGTACCGTGGCTGCCAGCCCGCAGCCTGACCCTGGAAGAGCACTGGAACCCCGACCCGGGCAGCCAGCAAGTGCAGATTGGCGACTCGCTAACGCGCAACATCACCTTGCGTGCCGAGGGCTTGTCCAGCACCCAACTGCCACCGCTGCCCGCCACAGAGATCATCGGCCTGCGCCGCTACCCCGACCAGCCGCTGCTGCGCAACGAAATCAGCGAGCGCGGCATGACCGCCAACCGCGAAGAGCGCGAAGCCCTGGTGCCGACCCACGCAGGTGCGCTGACCTTGCCAGCGCTGGAAGTGGCCTGGTGGAACACCCGCGAAGACCATCTGGAACACAGCAGCCTGCCAGCGCGCACATTGAACGTGCAAGACAACCCGGCGCTGAGCGCAGACACCCCGGTGGGCGACAACAGCAGCGCCAGCACCCTGCTGTGGCCTTGGCAACTGGCCACACTGCTGTTCGCCCTGACCACCGTGCTGGGCTTCGCCCTTTGGTGGCGCGCCCGCTCGCGGCCAGCGGTGCTGCGCGCGGCGCAAAACGGGCCAAGCCCGCGCACATTGCTGGACGACCTCAAGCGTGCGTGCCAGGCAAACGACCCGCAGGCCACACGCCAGGCGCTGGATGCGTGGGCCCGGCAACAGCCGGAAACCCTGGCCGAGATGGCCGCGCGTTTCGTGCCGTTGTCGGATGCGCTGGATGGACTGAACGGGGCGCTGTACAGCGAAACCGGGCAGTATTGGCAGGGTGAGGATTTGTGGCGGGCGATAGGCACCATTCCGCCGGCTGAGCAGGTGTTGCTGCCGACGAGTGACAGCGGCGGCTTGCCGCCGCTGTATCCCAAGTAGGCCACTGCCTGCACGTCCCCACAGATACAGCACATGTATTGAGCCTTGAGCAGTACCTGTGGGAGCTGGCTTGCCGGCGAAAGGGCCGCAAAGCGGCCCCTGCAGTTTTGCGGCGATGCGAAGATTCTGGGGGCGCTACGCACCCCTTTCGCGACACAAGGCCGCTCCTACAGTTACCATACCGCCCTTTCCCCGCTTGTCCGACTCGACACCAACAGGTCATCCATGCGTCTGTTTCATACCTCCGACTGGCACCTGGGCCAAAGCCTGCACGGCCAGGAACGCGACTTCGAACACGCCTGCTTCCTCGACTGGCTGCTCGGCCAGCTGCGCCTGCGCCAGCCCGATGCGCTGCTGATTGCCGGCGACATCTTCGACACGGTCAACCCGCCGGTCAAAGCCCAGGAGCGCCTCTACGACTTCATCGTCCAGGCCCATGAGCAACAGCCCAAGCTGGATATCGTGATGATCGCCGGCAACCACGACTCGGGCTCGCGCATCGAGCTGCCCGCCGCATTGATGCGGCGCCTGCGCACCCATGCCCTGGGCCGTGTGCACTGGCTGGACGAAGGCCAGCTGGATGCCGAGCGCCTGTTGATCCCACTGACCAACGGCCGCGGCAAGGTCGCCGCCTGGTGCCTGGCCCTGCCCTTCCTGCGCCCGGCCGAGGTCACAGGCCCGAACCTGGGCGACGACTACCTGCAAGGCATCACCCAGGTCCACCAGCAACTGATCACCGCCGCGCAAGCCAAGCGCAAGAAAGACCAGGCGCTGATCGCCATCAGCCATGCGCACATGGCCGGTGGCTCGGTGTCGGAAGACTCGGAGCGTAGCCTGATCATCGGCAACGCCGAGGCACTGCCGGCCAAGCTGTTCGACAAGGCCATCAGCTACGTCGCCCTGGGCCACCTGCACAAACCGCAGAAGGTCAACCGCGAAGAACGTATCCGCTACAGCGGCTCGCCGATCCCGCTGTCGTTCGCCGAAATCAACTACCCGCACCAGGTGCTGGAAGTGGAGCTGGACGGCACCGAACTGGTCAGCGTCGAACCGCGCCCGGTACCGCGCGCGGTGGCCCTGCAACGGGTTGGCCCGGCACCCTTGGGCGAACTGCTGCAACAGCTGGCCGACCTGCCCGTGATCGACCTGCTCGAAGACCCCAACCGCCAGCCCTGGCTGGAGGTGCGGGTGATACTGGACGAGCCGCAACCCGACCTGCGGCAGCAGATTGAAACTGCACTGGAAGGCAAGGCCGTGCGGCTGATCCGCATCAGCGCCGAATACGCCGGCCGCAATAACGCCGAAGACGATGACCTGGCCTTTGTCGAGCTTTCCCAGATGACCCCGCAAGACCTGTTCAGCCGCGCCTGGGAGCAGGCTTACGGCAACCCCGCAGATGAGCAGGCGCTGGCCGACTTTGCCCTGCTGTTGCAGGACGTGCAGCAGGAAGAGGAGCAGCCATGAAGATTCTCGCCATTCGCCTGAAGAACCTGGCATCGCTGGCCGGACCGGTCGAGATCGACTTCACCGCAGAGCCCTTGGCCAGCGCTGGCCTGTTCGCTATCACCGGGCCAACGGGGGCCGGCAAGAGCACCCTGCTCGACGCCCTGTGCCTGGCGTTGTTTGGCACGGTGCCACGCCTGAACGACATCGGCCGCGAGGCCAAGGTGCCCGACGCCGACGGCGAAATCCCCACCTACGACCCGCGTAACCTGCTGCGCCGAGGCACCGGCAGTGGCTTTGCCGAAGTCGACTTCATCGGCATCGACGGCCGCCGCTACCGCGCCCGCTGGGAAGCCAACCGCGCCCGCGACAAGGCCAATGGCAAGCTGCAACACAGCCGCCAGAGCTTCTACGACCTGGACAGCGAACAAGTGCTGGGCAGCGGCAAGAACGAATACAAGCAACTGGTCGAAGCCCGCCTTGGCCTGAACTTCGAGCAGTTCACCCGTGCGGTGATGCTGGCCCAAAGCGAGTTCGGCGCTTTCCTCAAGGCGGACGACAAAGAGCGCAGCGAGTTACTGGAAAAGCTCACCAACACCGCCATCTACACCCGCCTGGGGCAGCGTGCCTTCAGCAAGGCCCGTGAAGCTGGCGAGGCGCACAACGCCCTGAAGGACCGCGCCAGCCACCTGCTGCCAATGGCCGCCGAAGCCCGCACCGACCTTGACCAGCGCCTGGAGCAGGCGCAGCAGCAGTTCAAGGCCGACCAGGCTGGCGAGCGCCAACTGGAACAGCAACGCAACTGGCTGAATGAGCAACGCCAGCTGCAGGCCCAACATGCCGAAGCCGGCACCGCGCTACAGGCCGCCGAACAAAGCTGGCAGCAACTGGCCGAACCGCGCCTGGACCTCGTTCGCCTGGAGCGCCTGGCACCCCAGCGCCACCAGTTCCACCGCCAGCAGGCGCTGACTGCGCAACTGGCACCCGTGGCCGCAAAAATCGCTGAGCAACAGCAGCAGCAAGCTGAGCTGCAGGTGCGCACCCTTGAGCTCGAACAGGCGCTGGGCGCCGCACGCCAGGCGCTTGCCGACAGCCAGGCCCAGCATGGCGAAAACGCACCGCGCCTGCGCCAGGCCTTTGCCGCCCAGGACAACCTGGCCCGCCTGGACCAGGAACTGGCCGCACAGCGCGGCACCAGCCAACAGGCTGAACAGCAGGTCGCCGACGGCCAGCAGCAGTTGCAGCAGCTTGAAGACAACCAGCAGCGCAGCCTGCAGCAACTGGCCCAGATCGACACCGCGCTGGCCGACAGCCAGCACCTGGCAGGCCTGGCAAATGCCTGGCACGCCTACTTGCCACAGCTGAAGCAGGTGATGCTGATCGGTGGGCGCCTGGCCAAAGGCCGTGAAGAACTGCCCGGCCTTCAGGCCCAGGCCAGCCAGGCCAATGCACACTTGCAGGCCGAGCGCGACGCCTACGACCTGCTGTTCCGCGAAGCCAAGGCCGAACCGCAGGCCCTTGCCGAGCAAATCGACCTGCTCGGTGGCATGCTGCAGGACAACCGCAAGCAGCAGCGCGCCGTCGAAGAACTGTCGCGCCTGCATGGCCGTGAACAAGAGCTGCGCCAGCAGCTGCATGCCGTGCGCGAACGGCAGCAGCAGGCCATGCAGCAACGCCAGCAACTGATTACCGAAGGCACCGCCGCCAAGGCCGAGCTGGAAGCCGCCGAGCAAGCACTGAACCTCACCCGCCAGCTGTTGCAGCGCCAGCGCCTGGCGCGTAATACCAGCGTCGAAGAACTGCGCGGCCAACTGCGCGACGGCGAACCTTGCCCAGTGTGCGGCAGCGCCGAGCACCCGTTCCATCACCCCGAAGCCCTGCTGCAGAGCCTGGGTCGCCATGACCAGGCCGAAGAAGACGCCGCGCAGAAGCAGGTCGAAATCCTCAATAGCAAGCTGGTTGAACTGCGTACCCAGCTGGGTGTGGTCAACGCCCAGCTCAAGGACTTCCAACAGCAACTGCAACAACTGGGCGACCAGCTGCAACCGCTGGTGGCCCAGGTACAGGCACATAGCCTTTGGCCAGCCCTCGCCCCGCAGGACGACAAGGCCCGTAGCACCTGGCTCGACGGCCAGTTGCGGCGCCTGGACGAAGAAATCGGCCAGGACGAGAAGCGCCAGAGCGCCCTGCTCGCCCTGCAAAAAGACGCCGCCCGCCTAAACCAGCAACTACAGGCTGCCCACGACGCCCAGCAGCAGGCCCAGCGCCATCTGGAGCAACAGCACCAAGCCCTGGCCAACGATGAGCAGCAGTTGCAGCAGGGGCTGAGTGACCTCGCAGGCGTATTGCCCGAGCAAGCGCTCAAGGCCCTCAACGAAGACCCGGCAAATGCCTTCCTCGCCCTCGACCAGCAGATTGCCCAGCGCCTGCAGCAACTGGAGCAGCGCAAGGACGAACTGGAAGAACAACAAACCCGCCAGGCACAGCTGGACAAATTGCGCGACCAGCAACAGGCGCGCGTCCAAGGCCAGCAGCAGTTGCAGCAGCAACTGGCAGCCCTCGACGAACAACGCCTGCAAGCCCAGGCCTCGCTCGGTGAACTGCTGGGTGAGCACTCCAGTGCAGAAGCCTGGCAGCAGCACATGGACGCCTCGCTGGAGCAAGCCCGCGCCCTGGACGCCGACACCGCCCAGCGCCTGCAAGACCTGCGCACACAGGGTGTGCAACTGGCCGGTGAGCTCAAGGCCAACGTCCAGCAGCAACAGGCGCTGGACGTCGAGTGCCAGCAGTTGCAGGGCCAGATCGCCCAATGGCGCAGCGAGCACCCGGAACTGGATGACGCCGGCCTGGATCGCCTGTTGGCCATGGATGACGCGCAAGTCAATGAACTGCGCCAGCACCTGCAAAACGCCGAGAAAGCCATCGAACAAGGTCGCGTGCTGCTGCAGGAGCGCGAACAACGCCTGCAACAACACGCCGCACAAATGACCGTGGACACCTCGGTCGAAGCCCTGGAGCAAGCCCTGACCGAGCTGCGCGAGCGCCTGGCCGGCCACGAGCAGCAATGCGCCGAACTGCGCGCACAGCAGGCCGACGACCAGCGTCGCCAGCAGGCACACCAGGCGTTGGCGGCAGAAATCGAACAGGCCCATCAGCAATGGCAACGCTGGGCCCGCTTGAACGCCCTGATCGGTTCGGCCTCGGGTGATGTGTTCCGCAAGATCGCCCAGGGTTACAACCTCGACCTGCTGCTGCACCACGCCAACACCCAGCTGCGCCAGCTGGCCCGCCGCTACCGCCTCAAGCGCGGCGGCAGTGCGCTGGGCCTGCTGGTGCTGGACACCGAGATGGGCGACGAACTGCGCTCGGTGCACTCGCTGTCGGGCGGGGAAACCTTCCTGGTCTCGCTCGCCCTGGCCTTGGGCCTGGCCTCGATGGCCTCCAGCACCCTGCGCATCGAATCGCTGTTTATCGACGAAGGCTTCGGCAGCCTTGACCCCGAGTCGCTGCAACTGGCCATGGACGCCCTCGACGGCTTGCAGGCCCAGGGCCGCAAGGTGGCGGTGATCTCCCACGTGCAGGAAATGCACGAGCGCATCCCGGTGCAGATCCAGGTTCGTCGTCAAGGCAACGGCCTGAGTGAAGTGGAGGTGTGCGGGTGATCCTCTACTCGTTCCGCCGCTGCCCCTGGGCCATGCGCGCGCGCTTGGCCTTGCGTTATGCCGGGTGCGAGGTGGAAATCCGTGAGGTGGCGATGAAGAACAAGCCGGCAGAACTGCTGGCTTTGTCGCCCAAGGGCACGGTGCCGGTGCTGGATACCGGTGCCGGGGTACTGGAAGAGAGCCTGGACATCATGCGTTGGGCGCTGACGCAAAACGACCCGCAGGACTGGCGACTACAGGCCGACCCTGCGGCGGCGCAGCAGGCTGAAGCGCTGATTGCGCGCAACGACGGCACGTTCAAGGCCCAGGTGAACCTGTACAAGTATGCCGAGCGTTACCCGCAGCATTCCCGCGAGCATTACCGCCAGCAGGCTGAAGCCTGGCTGGCGGAGCTCGAAGGCCTGCTGGCCGGCCGGCCCTACCTGCTGGCCGACCACCCGAGCATTGCCGATGCCGCGTTGCTGCCCCTGATGCGCCAGTTTGCCGGGGTCGAACCGCAGTGGTTCGCCGAGGCGGCTTATCCGCGGGTGCGGAGCTGGCTGGAGGGGTGGCTGGCTTCGGAGCTGTTCAGGTCAGTCATGGCCAAATGAACAGCTCTCAGCTTTACACGGTCCCCTGTGGGAGCGGCCTTGTGTCGCGAAAGGGCCGCACAGCGGCCCCAGCATTCTTAGAGT
>NZ_JBLZWV010000053.1:0-13262 GCF_056098905.1 Pseudomonas sp. TSO6
TTCTTAGAGTAAACCGCTCAAATCCTGGGGGCGCTGTGCGCCCCTTTCGCGACACAAGGCCGCTCCCACAGGGGCCGCAGCAGGCTGGCTCAGTGGTGCTGCTTGCCACTCAGGGCGGCATGGAAGTGGGCACTCTGGCGCAGGTACTGCTCGGTGTAGCTGTGGGTGGCAGAAGCCTTGCTGCTGTCGGCATGGGCATGCGCCGGCAGTACGACCGATGCGGAAATGGCGGATGCGGCAATAACCGGGAAGAGATTGAAGTTCATCTGGGCTGACCTCGACGGCGGTGGTTTGACGGTGGCCCGTTTGGGCCTTGGGTCAAACTTACGCCGCCGAGGCCGCACGCAAAAATTCATTGCGGCAGTACCGATTATCACGCTGATCGATATCACTCGATGAACTTGAGGTCCGACGGTGCATCCTGCTTCAGCGTCTGTACCGTCTCCAGCAGCTTGCCACTGCGCGGATCGCGACGTATCACCACGATCTGGTTGCTCATCTGGTTGGCCACCAGCAGGAAGTTGTCACTCGGGTCCAGGGCAAACTCCCGAGGGTGATCGCCTTCTACCGGGCGACGCTGCAGGAACGTCAACTGGCCATCCTGCTTGCCCACGCTGAACGCCACAATTTCATTGGCCGTGCCACGGTTGCTCACGTACAGGAAGCGCCCGTCCGCCGACAGGTGCAAGCCACCTGCTGCCTTCGCTGCGGCCTCCTGGCGCTCGGTCAGGGGTAAGCGCTGGCGTTCAACCAGGTTGCCGTCCTGCACATCGAACATCACCACCTCGGCGTTCATTTCCAGGGTGAGGTAGGCGTGCCGGCCCTTGGCGTCGAACAGCAAGTGACGCGGGCCGCTGCCCGGCGGCAAGGCCACGGACGCAGGTATCGCCGCTGTCAGCGGGTGGTCGGCACTGGCACCGTCGTAGCGGTAGATGAACACCTTGTCGGCCCCCAGGTCGCTGGCATACAGGTGCTGGCCATCCGGCGACAGCACCAGCGAATGCACGTGGGCACCGGCCTGGCGCTCAGGGTTGACCCCGCTCGCCTTATGCCGGGCCTGTTGCACCACGGGCTTGAGCGTGCCGTCCTTGGTCACCGGGATCACCACCAGGCTGCCACCGGGGTCGGGGTTGACCGCGTAGTTGGCCACGAACAGGTAGCGCTGGTCACGGCTGAGGCTGGCGTGGGTCGGCTCGTCGCCCTGGGTGGCCACCTGATTGAGCGGCTTGATTTCGCCTTTGCTGCTGATGCTGAAACTGCTGGCATGGCCCTGCGGGGTCTCATTCACTGCAAACAGCTGACGCTGGTCGGCCGACAGCACCAGCCACGAAGGGCTGACGCTCTTCACCACCTGAAGGGGCGTGGGGTCGATACGGCCGGCCTTGTCGTCGAACTGATACCGGTAGATGCCCTGGCTGGCACCATCGGTATAGCTGCCCACCAGCAAGGTAGCGGCGTGGGTATTGATTGTGAGGCTCATCAGGCTAGCGGTCAGCAGGCTCGTCCAGATCCGGTTCATCTTGGTCATCATCCGGGGCGCGAAAGGCACTCATACAGACTAGCCGATGCTCGCCGTTGGCATCGTTGAGTTGCCATTCATCACCTGTGGCGATAGCCGCGGCGACTTGTTCGGGGGTGAAGGACCAGCGACGCAGCTGGCGGCCGTCCATGCATTCGACAGTGAGGCCGGATGCGTCGGCGGTGAAATCGAAGGCGTGCAGGCCGTCGATCAGGAGCATGTCGCAGGACTGCAGGGCGGTGGCGAGGGGGGACATGGGGGTACCTGTGGGAGATGTGGCGGCATTATAACCCTGGGGCTGCTTTGCAGCCCATTCGCAGCACAAGGCTGCTCCTACAGGGGATCGCGTAACCCTTGTAGGAGCAGCCTTGTGCTGCGAATGGGCCGCAAAGCGGCCCCTTGCGATTCAGTGGGCGAAAATCGAGCCCCCCTCCTTGCCCACCATCTTCTCCGGCTTTATCAGGAACCGTGCCAGCGCCGGCAGCAGCCACAGCGCGCCAAACATGTTCCACAGCAGCATGAAGGTCAGCATCAGCCCCATATCAGCCTGGAACTTGATTGCCGAGAAGATCCAGGTGCACACGCCGATGGCCAGGCACAAGCCAGTGAACAACACGGCTTTACCCGTCGAACGCAGGGTCTGGTAATAGGCCTCCTGCAACGGCAGCCCCGCACGCAGGAAGCTTTCCAGCCGGCTGTAGATGTAGATGCCGTAATCCACGCCAATCCCCACGCCCAGCGCCACCACCGGCAAGGTCGCCACCTTCACCCCGATGCCCATGTAGGCCATCAGCGCATTGCCCAGCACCGAGGTCAGTACCAGCGGCAGGACGATGCACAGGGTGGCGGCGAACGAGCGGAAGGTGATCAGGCACATCACCGCCACACAGATGTACACCAGGATCAGGATGGTCAGCTCGGCCGACTTGATCACTTCGTTGGTCGCCGCCTCGATCCCGGCGTTGCCCGCCGCCAGCAGGAACTGCAGGCCTTCCTTGTTGTGGCTGTCGGCAAACGCCTTGGCCGCGGCAGTGACCCGCTCCAGGGTCTCGGCCTTGTGGTCGTTGAGGAACACCAGCACCGGCGCCAGCGAGCAGTCACCGTTGTACAGGCCATCGGCACGGGCGATGGAGTTGTTGAGGATGTCCGGATTACGCGACAGGGTTTCCCATTTCAGGCTGCCCTCGTTCATGCCCTTGATCACCTGCTTGGACACGGTCACCAGGGAAATCGCCGACTGCACACCCGGGGTGTTCTGCATGGTCCACATCAGCTCGTCGATCGGCGCCATGGTCGAGTGGACCGAGCACTGCTCCGGCGGGGTCTTGACCATGATCACCAGCACGTCGGAACTGGTCGAGTAGTTGCTGATGATGAAGCTGTTGTCCTGGTTGTAGCGCGAGTCGGGGCGCAGCTCAGGCGCGCCCTGGTCGAGGTCGCCGATCTTCAGGTTCTGGCTGTACCACAGGCCGCCCGCGAAGGCGACCAGCGCCAGGGTGACAGACACCGGCGCCACCTTGGCACTGGCGAAGTTCGACAGCAGGCGCCAGAACGGGTGCTCGCGGGTGGCGTCCTTCTTGCTGCGCTCGATGGCCTTCTTGCTGATGCCAACGTAGGAAATAGCCACCGGCAGCAGGATCAGGTTGGTGAACACGATTACCGCCACGCCGATGGACGCACCGATGGCCAGCTCGCGGATTACCCCGATATCGATGATCAGCAGGGTGATGAAGCCCACTGCGTCGGCGAGGATGGCGATCATGCCCGGCAAGAACAGCTGGCGGAAGGTACGCCGGGCCGCCGTGAGGGCGTTGTCAGCATCACTCGACTGCAAGGCGATGCCGTTGATCTTCTGCACCCCGTGGGAAATGCCGATGGCGAAGATCAGGAACGGCACCAGCATCGAGTAAGGGTCCAGGCCAAAGCCCACCGCATGCATCAGCCCAAGCTGCCAGACCACCGCCACCAGGGTGGTGATGAGCACGGCAATGGTGCTGCGGATGCACCAGGTGAACCAGTACAACAACACCCAGGTAATCGCCAGGGCGACGCCGAAGAACATCGCCACCATCACCAGGCCATCAATCAGGTCACCGACCTTCTTGGCAAAGCCGACAATGTGGATTTTCACATTGGGGTTCTGCGCCTGGAACTTGTCGCGGATCTTCTCTTCCAGCAGGTGCGAGAATTGCTGGTAGTCCAGCTTCACCTGCTTGCCCGGGTCCTGCGGATCGGGGTAGCTCTCCAGCAGCGGTACGTCGACGATGCTGGACTTGAAGTTGTTACCCACCAGGCGCCCAACCTGGCCGGACTTGAGCACGTTGTCGCGCAGGGTATCGAGGCTGTCCTGCGACCCGTTGTAGGTGTTGGGGATTACCTCGCCACCGGAAAAGCCCTCTTCGGTCACCTCGCTCCAGCGCACGCTGGGGCTCCACAGCGACTTCAGCCCGGCACGGTCGACGCCGGGGATGTAGAACACCTCGTCGTGGACCTGGCGCAGGGTCTCCATGTAGTCCTTGTCGAAGATGTCGCCGTTCACCGCTTCGACCGAAATGCGTACGGTGTTGCCGAGGTTGGCCAGGTCGTTGCGGTGCTCCATCATCTGCTCGATGAATGGGTGCTGCAGCGGGATCATCTTCTCGAAGCTGGTGGACGGGCGAATCTGCGTGGCCTGCCAGAACAGGAAAATGCTCACCAGCACGCACAGCGCGATGACCACGGGGCGGTTGTTGAAGATCAGGCGTTCGAGCAGCGTGGCCTTGTCCTGGTGGTGCGGGTGCATGGTAATGCTCTCCCTGCTGGTCATTGGCTCGCCCCCTCGGCACCTTGGGCATCCGCCAGGTGTACACCGCCCTGCCCTACCAGCAGCAGGCCGCCATTGGCCAGGCCGCTGACGCCAGCCAGGGCGATGCGGTCGGCGCGGTTGTACACGCTGAAGGTCTGGCCGCCATCGGCACTGCGCAGCACGCTGCCGCCGTTGCCGACCAGCACCAGGGTGCCATCATCGAGAAGCGTAGCGCTTGCCAGGCCGAATTCGAGGTTGCCGCGCGCGACCTTGAGCTCGATCGGCTGCCAGCTGTCGCCAAAATCGGTGGAACGGAACAGGTTGCCGCGCAGGCCATACGCCAGCAGGGCGTTCGGCTGGGCGGTGCTGATCACGCCGAACAGCGAGCCCTCGTAAGGGCCCTGGACTTTGGCCCAGGTCTGGCCGTTGTCGGCGGAGCGGAACATGCCACCCTGCTCGCCCACGATGAACAGGCCGGCGTCACGCACCCGGGCGATACCGTTCAGGTGCAACTGGTCAGGGTTGTCCAGGCGCTCGGCCACGTCCTGCCAGTGCTGCCCGCCGTCCGTGGTTTCCAGCAAGGCGCCGTAGGCACCCACGGCAAAGCCGTGCTGGGCGTCGAGGAAGGCAACATCGAGCAAGGGCGCTTCGCGGGCGAGGTCTTCGAACTGCTTGCTCCAGGTGGCCCCGCCGTCGTTGCTGGCGAGGATCTGCGCATCGTGGCCGACCGCCCAGCCGCGCTTGTCATCGAGGAAGAACACGGCGGTGAGCAGCTGCCGGGTGGGGACCCGGGCCTGGGTCCAGGTGCTGCCCTGGTCGTCGGAGAACAGAATGTGGCCGCGATCACCCACCACCACCAGGCGCTTGCCGGCATGGGTGGCGTCGATCAACAGGCTTTGGCTGGCCTTGGCGGATTCGGTGGAGTATTCGTCGGCGGCGGCGGCCTGGGCACTGTCGGCCCACACCCCCAAAGCCAGTGCCAGCACTGCGCTGGCCGCCCATGGCCAGGCACCACGCCTGGCTGGCGCCCGTAGCGGTTCCCTCATGACTGCCCCCTTGTTGTGTTCTTGTTGGTGGGTCAATGCATTGCAGGTACTGCGAAAAGCCTGATCTAGAGGCCTGCAATAGCTTGAGGGGATCGTAGCGGGGATGTTGGCGGGGATACAACGGGCGGGGTGTTATGTTTTGTTATCCGGGAATGCAGGGGCTGCTGTGCAGCCCTTTCGCGACACAAGGCCGCTCCCACAGGAGATCGCATACACCCGAAAATCATGCGGTCTCTTGTGGGAGCGGCCTTGTGTCGCGAAAGGGCCGCGAAGCGGCCCCATGATCTACCAGGCTTACGCCAGGCTCTTGCTCACCACTTCATACACATCACTGGACAGCTCACCCGAAGCCAGAATCCGCTCCAGCTCACCCTTCATCAGCGCCTGACGCGCAGCGTCATATTTGCGCCAGCGGGTCAGCGGCGCCAGTTGCCGCGAGGCAATCTGCGGGTTAAGCGCATTCAGCTCGATGACCAAGTCCGCCAGGAAGCGGTAGCCCGAACCATCCGCCGCATGGAAGTTGACCAGGTTCTGCCCGGCAAAGGCCCCCACCAGTGCACGTACCTTGTTCGGGTTCTTCAGGGTGAACGCCGGGTGCTGCATCAACGCCTTGACTCGCGCCAGCCCGCCCGGCAGCGGGCTGGCCGCCTGCACGCTGAACCACTGGTCCATGACCAGCGGGTTGTCCTTGAAGTGCTCGGCAAAAGCTTCCAGGGCCTTGGCCCGCTCGGCTTCGAACGGCGAATTCACCAGCACCGCCAGGGCGGTGAGGCGTTCGGTCATGTTGTCGCACTGATCGAACTGCTCCAGGGTCGCTTCCAGCACCTGCGCCTTGCCGCTCTGCATCAGGTACGACAGGGCGATGTTCTGTAGGCTGCGGCGGGCAAAGTGCTTGGCCTCGGCTACATAGGCAGTGCTGCGCGACACTTCACGGTTGGCCTGGTAACGCGCCCACAGGGCGTCGAACAGCTGCTCGGCGATCTGCTGGCGAGCGAACTCGCGGGCTGCGTGGATGGCGTCGACGTCGGCCACCTGGCTGATCTCGGTGAGGTACGCCTCACCCGGCAACGAGAGCATTTCGGCAACCATGGCCGGGTCCAGCGACGCGTTACCCAGCACGGTGCCCAGGGCCGTGATCAGGCGCTGGTCGAGTTTCAGGGCTTCGCCGCGTTGATGCTGGCCGATCAGTTCTTGCAGTACCTGCACCGACAGCTGCTGGCCCGCTTCCCAGCGGTTGAAGCCGTCGCTGTCGTGCTGCATCAGGAACATCAGCTGGTCGCGGTCGTAAGGGAAGCTGAGCTTCACCGGCGCACTGAAGCCGCGCAGCAGCGAGGGCAGCGGCTTGGCCTGGACACCTTCGAAGGTGAAGGTCTGCTCGGCCTCGGTCACCGGCAGCACGCGGCTGGTGCCGCCAGCAGCGGCTTCACCGGCCAGGCGCAGCGGCAGGTCATTGCCTTCGGCGTCCAGCAGGCCCAGCTCGACCGGGATCACGAACGGCAGTTTCTCGGCCTTGTCCGGGGTTTGCGGGCAGCTCTGGCGGAAGTTCAGGCTGTAGGTCTGCGCAGCAGCGTCATAGGCTTCGCTGACTTCCAGGCGCGGGGTACCGGCCTGGCTGTACCAGCGCTTGAACTGGGTGAAGTCGACGCCGTTGGCGTCTTCCATGGCCTTGATGAAGTCGTCGGTGGTCACCGCCTGGCCATCATGGCGTTCGAAGTACAGGTCGCTGCCTTTGCGGAAGCCTTCGTTACCCAGCAGGGTACGGACCATACGCACCACTTCGGCGCCCTTCTCGTACACGGTCAGGGTGTAGAAGTTGGAGATTTCGATGAAGCTGTCCGGGCGCACGGGGTGGGCCATGGGGCCGGCGTCTTCGGCGAACTGGTGGGTGCGCAGGTAGGCGACGTCTTCGATGCGCTTGACCGTGGGCGAGTTCATGTCGGCGCTGAACTCGGCATCGCGGAACACCGTGAAGCCTTCTTTCAGCGACAGCTGGAACCAGTCACGGCAGGTGACACGGTTACCCGACCAGTTGTGGAAGTACTCGTGGGCGACCACGCCTTCGACGCGCTGGTGCGCGGCATCGGTGGCGGTTTCGGCACGGGCCAGCACACAGCTGGAATTGAAGATGTTCAGGCCCTTGTTTTCCATGGCGCCCATGTTGAAGTCGTTGACCGCAACAATCATGAAGATGTCCAGATCGTACTCGCGGCCGTAGACTTCTTCGTCCCAGCGCATGGACTTCTTCAGGCTGACCATGGCGTGGTCGCACTTGTCGAGGTTTTCGGGCTCGACATAGATGCGCAGCATCACATCGCGGCCAGACTGACGTGTGAAGTTGTCCTCGACGCACCACAAGTCACCGGCCACCAGCGCAAACAGGTAGGCCGGCTTCTTGAACGGGTCTTCCCAGGTTGCCCAGTGGCGGCCATCTTCAGCCGGCCCGCTGCCGGTCGGGTTGCCGTTCGACAACAGCACCGGGTAGCGATGCTGCTCGGCAATCACCGTGGTGGTGAAGGTGCTCATCACGTCCGGGCGGTCGAGGTAGTAGGTGATCTTGCGGAAGCCCTCGGCCTCGCACTGGGTGCAGAACATCTTGCCCGACTTGTACAGGCCTTCCAGTGCAGTGTTGCTCTCGGGGTGGATCTTCACGCTGGTGTCGAGGGTGAACTGCTCGGCCTTGGGCTGCAGCGTCAGGCTGTCGGCTGCGAGCTGGTAGTCGCCCGCCTGCAGTTCCTGGTCGTCCAGCGCGGCGCGCAGCAGTTCCAGCTGCTGGCCGTCGAGCACCAGCGGCGGCAGGCCGGCACCGCGTGCCGGGTTGCGGCGCATGACCAGTTGCGCGTGAACCAGGGTGTGGTCCTCGAACAGCTCGAAGGTCAGGTGCGTCTCGTCGATCAGGTACTCGGGCGCCTGGTAATCCTTCAGGTAGATCACTTGCGGTTGTTCGGTACGCATGTGCAGGTCCTTTTTACTGGAGCACGGCCAACTGGTAGGCCGTGTACTTGCGAATATTGATCACACCGGTGTCGAAGATCAGGTACTGACCTTTGATACCCAGCAGCGTGCCTTCGGCCACCGGGTCCTTGTCGAGGTTGAAGCTGACGATCTTTTTCGGGTAGGCCTCGACCGGGTACTTCATCTGCACCACTTCGGCGTCGTGCAGCGGCTGGATCGCCTGCAGGCCAAAGCGCCCGTGCAACTCACGCAGGCCATCGGCGCAGGCGTCGAAGATCTGATCGCGGATAGCCGGCAAGTCGAGCACCTCGGCATCGCCTTTGAGCAGCGCGCGCCAGTTGGTGCGGTCCGGCACCTGGCTGCGCAGCACGTCTTCGACCAGGCCTGACTGCTGACGGGTAGCCACACGCATGATCGGCAGGGCCTGGCTGGCGCCCTGGTCGAGCCAGCGGGTGGGCAGCTGAGTGGCGCGGGTGATGCCGACCTTGATCCCTGACGAATTAGCCAGGTAGACCACGTGGTCGGTCATGCAGAACTGTTCGCCCCAAGACGGCTCGCGGCAGGTGCCAGCGTCGTAGTGGCATTTTTCCGGGGCCATGATGCACACATCGCACTGGGCCAGCTTGGTCATGCACGGGTAGCAGTAGCCCTGGCTGAAGCTGGTCTTGGTGCGTTTGCCGCAGTGGTTGCAGTGAATGGCGCCGAGGTATTCCAGGCGCAGGCGCTGGCCGATCAGCGGGTTGACCGGCACCTGCGTGTCATCAAGGCGGAAGCTGTATTGCACCACGGGTGCCTGCAGGCTTACCGCCATTTTGCTCAACGAGCCACGAGCGAGTTCGATCAATGTACCGAGTCCGATTTGAACAGAATGTTGGCGATCGGCGCAGACTTCGATGCACATTCCTGCGGGCCCATGTAGCCGGTGCGCTGGTCTTCGGGCAGGTTCTGGATCTCCCAGGCGATCACGGCTTGCAGCGACAGCTCTTTTTGCTCGGCGGTGAGCTTGCGGCCATCGGACCATTTGCCGATTTCCACGGCCAGTTTCAGGCTCTCGTAGATTTCCGGTGTGATGTTTTCAATCATTTGCGCGAAAGTGGACATAGTGTCTCCTGATTCAAGCCGACAGTTTACGCCGGGCCAGCGCCCCACCCAAGAGCCCGGTCAGGCATCCGATGAGCAACCCGCCAACATGGGCGGCGTTGGCGATCTGGCCGAGGCCCAGCGTGCCGACCACACCGGTCAGGCATACCACCAGCCAGATCAGCATCATCACCAGCACGCCCTTTGGCAGGTTGAAGTAACGATTGGGCGCCAGCCACTGATACAGCCAGATATGCCCGAGCAAACCGTACAGCACGCCAGACAGGCCGCCGAACAGGCTCGGCCCGCTGGTGTAGTGCTGGGCCAGGTTGGACACCAGGCTGAACAGCAGGGTCAGGCCCAGCAGCATCCAGGGGCCCTGGCGCAGTTCGATTCGCTTGCCCAGCTCCCAGTACCACAGGCTGTTCATGGCCAGGTGCAGCACACCGAAGTGCAGCAGCATGGGCGATACCAGGCGCCACCACTGGCCTTCGTCCAGAACTTGCGCCAGCGAGCTGAAATACAGGTAGTCGCCCTGGACGCGGAAGTCGAGGAAGGTGAACCAGCTGATGGTGGTGAAGTTGTCGCCCAGGCTGGTGAGGCCGGCGACGATGAAACACAACAGCAGGGTTAGGGTGGTGACCTTGCAGGCTTTGGCCTGTTCTACCAGGGAGGGCTGTGTGGGGCTATTCGCGGGCATGCTCGCTTGCCCTGGTTCCTCTGCCACCTGGATGTCGGCATTGCCGTCGGGGTAGCGTTGGTAGAGTTGCAGCACGTCTTCAACCAGGGTGTCAGGAGCCCAGAGCACCTGGGCATCGCCGTCCTCGCTCACCCGGTGCGGCACCTGCAGGCGCTGCAGCAGGTGGATGAAGCCGCTGAGGTCGACCGACAGCGGCAGACGCATCACTTCGATAATGTTCATTGGTTGGCCTGTGGGCGGTCGACGTCGACCCAGACGAACTTGTGCGGGTCGATGCGGGTTTCATCATCCAGCCGGTAGGCGGCCAGCTTGCCGTAGAGCACGGCACTGTAGTCCAGGCAGGCCAGGTTGGCGCGGATCGGCGCCGGCCGGCCGCTGCGCCAGTAGTGGCCAACGAACAGCAAGGGCTCATCTTCGGCATAACGCAGCAAGGCGTTCTTCTGGCTGTGGCTGAGCGGGGTACTGGCCACTTCTTCGGGCAGGGCATCGGGCTGGAACACGATGTCGCCGTAGGTTTGCGGGTCTTCTTCCCAGAACTTGGTGCGGAAGAAGGCGCGGGTCAGGCCGTCGCCGCCGGTCAGGGTCAGGCCGTCCGGCAGGCGCATGTCGGTGCCGCGCAGCAGGCGGTTGCACACCGTGTCGGCGAAACTGCCACTCACCGCCGAGGCCTGGATGAAGTGTTCATCAATGCGCCCGTCAGGGTATTGCTGGCGCAGCGGCTCGATCAACCGCGGGTCCCAGCAGGCGTGCACCAGGCGGAAGCGCCCGGCGTCGATGAACAGCGGCAGCTGGTAGAACCAGTTGACGAAGTCGTGCCAGTCGCCGGGGTGGTGGGCGAACTGGGTGAGGGTTTCATCGATCAGCCGGGCGTGGCGTGGCGTGTGCTCGCGCACGTAGGCCTTGCCGCTGCCGGGCAGCGCCGGGGTGACCCAGCCCAGGGCGTTGTATTCGTGGTTGCCCATGATACAGAACGCCTGGCCGGCCTCGACCATGTCATGGACGATGTGCAGCGCCTCGCGAATGCGTGGCCCGCGGTCAACGATATCGCCCAGGAACAGCGCCAGGCGCCGCGGGTGGCGCCACACGCCGGCCACACGCTTGTAACCGAGGGCGTCGAGCAGGCGTTCAAGGGTCAATGCACAGCCGTGCACGTCACCAATGATGTCGAAACTTCGCGCCGGATCGAGCATCAGTCGTCCCTGCTCCCCAGACGGCTGCCCCAACCCAGTTTGGTGCGGCAGACCTCGTAGTAATTGTGGTCCAGCGGGTGGATAAGGCGCAGCTTCTGCGGTTTCTTGCTCACCGTGATGGTGTCGCCGGGGGCGCAGGTAAAGTGGTTCTGGCCGTCACAGGACACCTGCGGGTAGATCTGCAGGTCCTTGGACACCACGATCTTCAGCTCGCTGTTGCCGTCGACCACGATCGGCCGGCCCGACAAGGTGTGCGGGTACATCGGCACGATAACGATGGCATCGAGCTTGGGGTGCATGATCGGGCCACCAGCCGACAGCGCGTAGGCGGTGGAACCGGTGGGCGTGGCGACGATCAGGCCGTCGGCCTTCTGGCTGCAGACGAACTGGCCGTCGATGTAGATCTCGAACTCGATCATGCGCGTGGACTTGCCTGGGTGCAGCACCACGTCGTTCAGCGCATCACCCTGGCCGATCGCTTCGTGGTGGCGACGCACCTCGGCCTGCAGCAGGAAGCGGTTTTCCACCAGGTAGTGGCCGTCGAGCACTTCGGCAACTTTCTCTTCCAGCTCGTCAGGGCGGATGTCGGTGAGGAAGCCCAAATTGCCACGGTTGATGCCCAGCACCGGAATGTTGTGCCGGGCCAGTGCACGGGCGGCGCCCAGCAGGCTGCCGTCACCGCCGACCACGATGACCAGGTCACAGACCTCGCCCAGCAGCTTGCGGGTGGAGGTTTGCAGGCCATGGCCGGGCAGTACTTCGGCAATGGTGTCTTCGAGAATCACATGCAAGTGGCGCTCGAGGAGGAATTTTTTCAGTCGGCGAATGGTGTCGAGCACCTGCGAGCTGCCAAGGCGACCGATGATACCGATATTGCGAAATTGCTCCATGGGGCTCCTGCGGGGCTCTGCGACGGGTGACGATGGACCGATTATGGGCGAAACCACCGGGCAGCGGCAAACCGGCTATGCTCGCTGGATGATGCCATTCGCCCTGCTCAACGACCTGCCCCGGCAGCTACGCCGCCCCGCCGTGCGCGACCTGGCCTGGGCCCTGCTGTCGCCGCCCCTGCTCAGCGCCCCGCCCTGCCCCCAGCGCCACCCGCTGACGGGCAGCCTCTGGGCGCAGCAACCGCAGCGCCTCGAAGGCTGGTTACGGGCGCTGGATGCCGACGATCGCCCGTTGCGCGAGTGGCTGGCAAAGCTCGGCAGCCGGCGGCTGGGGCTTTACTACGAACGGCTGTGGCAATTTGCCCTGGGCCAGGCACCCGGCATCGAGCTGCTGGCGGCCAACCTTGCAATCCGTGACGGTGGGCACACCCTGGGCGAACTGGACGTGGTGCTGCGCGACCGCGACGGTGTGCACCACCTTGAGCTGGCGATCAAGTTGTACCTGGGACCGCAAGACGCCGGGCACGACCCGCATGCCTGGCTGGGGCCGGGGTGCCATGACCGGCTGGGGACCAAACTTGCGCACCTGACGGGCCACCAGTTGCCCATGTCGAACGGCGCGCACAGCCGCGAGCTGTTGGCGCGGTTGGGGGTTGAGCAGGTGCAGGCACACGTGTGGCTGGGTGGCTACCTGTTCTATCCGTGGCCTGGGCATGCCGAACCACCTGCGGGCGCCAACCCGCAGCACTTGCGCGGGCGCTGGGTGCGCCGGCGGGACTGGGTCATGGCAGAGGGGGAGCATTGGCAGCCCTTGCAGCGGCATGCCTGGCTGGCACCTGCGCGGGTCGAGCCAGGCGAAGGCTGGACGGTGGAGCAGTTTGCGGCCTGGTTGCACATGCTTGAGCGGCAGGCGCCGGCGCAGCTGCTGGTGAAGTTGGAGCCTGATGCCGAGGGTGCCTGGCAGGAGGTGGAGCGGGTGTTTCTGGTGGCTGATGACTGGCCGCACGTACCCGGTGCCTGATGTTACCTGTACCGGCCCTATCGCCGGCAAGCCAGCTCCCACAGGTACTGCACAGGCCCCAGGCTCATCGTCGTACCTG
>NZ_JBLZWV010000054.1:0-17298 GCF_056098905.1 Pseudomonas sp. TSO6
AGCTCCCACAGGTACTGCACAGGCCCCAGGCTCATCGTCGTACCTGTGGGAGCTGGCTTGCCGGCGATAGGGCCGTTGCTGGCAACACAATTTTCACAGACCTAGCGCAAAGATTTGTTTCTGGTAACCACTACAGTGGTACCTGAGCGCCAGCAAGAGCGCCATTTTGACCTGATGACGAGGACCGATCATGGTTTCATCCACCCCCACGACCCATTACGCGCGCCTGTCCATCGCCCTGCATTGGCTGATGCTGGTGCTGCTGGCCGCTGTCTATGCACTCATCGAATTGCGCGGCCTGTTCCCCAAGGACAGTGCCGAACGCAACCTGATGAAGGACCTGCACTTCATGCTCGGGCTCAGCGTGTTCGTGCTGGTCTGGCTGCGCCTGGCCATGCGCCTGAGCCGCCCTACCCCGCCCATCGTGCCCAAGCCGCCGGCCTGGCAGAACGGCCTTGCGCACCTGATGCACCTGGCGCTGTACCTGCTGATGATCGGCATGCCGCTGGCCGGCTGGCTGATCCTCAGCGCCGCCGACAAACCGGTGCCGTTCTTCGGCCTGGAGCTGCCGCACCTGATCGGTCCGGACCCGGACCAGGCCAAGTTCATCAAAGGCTGGCATGAACGCGTGGGCAGCTGGGGCTACTGGCTGATCGGCCTGCACGCGGTGGCCGGGCTGTACCACCACTATGTGCAGCGTGACAACACGCTGCTGCGCATGCTGCCCTACAAGTAACCTCGCCGGCCCTGCAGGCCACCGGTGTGTACCACGATCAGGCGGGTGCCGGGCGCGAACAGCCCGGCCTCGACCTGATCACGCAAGGCCAGCAGGGCCTTGCCGGTGTAGAGGGCTTCAAGCGGTACACCGCTGTGCAGCTCGCACTCGGCGACGAAGGCCAGCAGATCATCGTCGAATTTGCCAAAACCGCCACGGCAAGCGTCGTGTAGCTGGTAGCCGTGCGCACCGGCCAATGCTGCCACCGCGTCCGGCACACCCTGATCCCTGGGCACAGCCAGTGCGCCATGTACGGCATGTGCACCCGCCTCGGCCAGCACCAGGCCAGCCAAGGTAGTACCCGTTCCAGCAGCCAGCCACCAGGCATCGTAGCCCGGCCAGCCCAGTGCCGTGATCTGCGCGCGTGCCTGTTCCATGATCAGGGCACAGCCCTGCGCACCGGCCGGCCCGCCGCCGCCTTCAGGAATGCAATGCCAGCCTGGGTAGCGTGCCTGCCAGGGCCCCCAGAATCCGGGTTCGTTGCGCGCGCGGTAGCCCCCGTAGCCCAGCCAGTGCAGCTCCATGCCCAGCGCCTGAAGGTCACGCACCGTAGGTGTTTCCTGAGCGTGACCCCGCAGCAGGCCGGCGGTGGCGAAGCCTAAGCGCTTGCCGGCGGCGGCCAGGGCGTGCAGGTGGTTGGAGTGGTTGCCGCCGAGGCTGATCAGGCCCGGGGCTTTGCTGAAGCTGGCCTGCTGCAGGTGATGGCGAAGCTTGAACCACTTGTTGCCGCTGACCAGTGGGTCGATCAGGTCCAGCCGCAGGATGGCGGCCTCGACCTTGGCAGTTGCCAGCCAAGGCAGGTTCAGGGGTTGCAGGGGCGCTTGAGGAAAGTCGAAAAGCATCGTGCGAGTTTACCAGCGAAATCCTGGGGCCGCTGTGCGGCCGTTCGCGGGCTTGCCCGCTCCCACAGGTTTGGCGCTGGCTTCAGGCGTGCGCTATCCCTGTGGGAGCGGGCAAGCCCGCGAAGGGCTGCAAAGCAGCCCCAGCAATCTCAGAGTTCCGCCGCCAACCTTGAACCTTGGTTGATCGCCCGTTTGGCATCCAGCTCGGCCGCCACATCGGCCCCGCCAATCAGGTGCACCGACTGCCCCGCCGCCAGCAGGCCGTCCTGCAGCTCACGCAGCGGGTCCTGCCCGGCGCAGATCACAACGTTGTCCACCGGCAGCACCTGCGGCTCGCCGTCCGCCACGCGGATGTGCAAACCGGCATCGTCGATACCCAGGTACTCGACGCTGTTCAGCATCTGCACCCGCTTGTTCTTCAACCCGGTGCGGTGAATCCAGCCGGTCGTCTTGCCCAGGCCATCACCCACCTTGGACTTCTTGCGCTGCAACAGGTACACCTGGCGCGCCGGGGCATGCGGCTCGGCCTTGACCCCGGCCACACCACCACGCGCCTCAAGACGGGTATCGATGCCCCACTCCTTCCAGAACGCCTCACGGTCCTGGCTGGTGGCCACGCCCTCGTGCACCAGGTACTCGGACACATCGAAACCGATGCCACCCGCACCAATCACCGCAACCGCCTTGCCCACCGGCTTGCGCTCAAGCAGCACGTCCAGGTAGCTGAGCACCTTGGCATGCTCGACACCTGGGATGGCCGGGGTACGCGGTGCGATGCCAGTGGCCAGGATGATCTCGTCGTAGCCGCCGCTCACCAACGCCTGTACGTCGACACGGGTATTCAGGCGCAGGTCCACGCCCGTGCTTTTCACCTTGTGGCGGAAATAGCGCAGGGTTTCGAAGAACTCCTCCTTGCCCGGCACCCGCTTGGCCACGTTGAACTGGCCGCCGATTTCGCTGGCGGCGTCAAACAGCGTCACCGCGTGGCCACGCTCGGCTGCCACGGTGGCCGCTGCCAAACCGGCCGGGCCGGCGCCGACCACGGCAATGCGCTTCACTGCCCGTACTGGCAGGTAGTTGAGCTCGGTTTCGTGGCAGGCACGCGGGTTGACCAGGCAGCTGGTCAGCTTGCCGCCAAAAGTATGGTCCAGGCAGGCCTGGTTGCAGCCGATGCAGGTATTGATCTCGTCGGCGCGGCCAGCCGCTGCCTTGTTGACGAAGTCCGGGTCGGCCAGGAACGGCCGGGCCATCGAGACCATGTCGGCATCGCCTTCGGCCAATACGGCTTCAGCCACTTCTGGCGTATTGATACGGTTGGTGGTGATCAACGGAATGCTCACCACGCCACGCAGCTTGGCGGTGACCTTGCTGAATGCCGCACGCGGCACCTTGGTGGCAATGGTCGGGATACGCGCTTCGTGCCAGCCGATGCCGGTGTTGATCAAGGTCGCGCCGGCCTGCTCGATGGCCTTGGCCAGCAGCTCGATCTCGTCCCAGGTGCTGCCACCCTCGACCAGGTCGAGCATCGACAGGCGGAAGATGATGATGAAATTCGGCCCTACGGCGCCGCGCACTCGGCTGACGATTTCCACCGCCAGGCGCATGCGGTTTTCGTAGCTGCCGCCCCAGCGGTCGGTGCGGTGGTTGGTATGGGCAGCCAGGAACTGATTGATGAAGTAGCCTTCCGAACCCATGATCTCGACGCCGTCGTAGCCGGCGCGCTGGGCCAGCGCCGCGCAATTGACAAAGTCAGCGATCTGTTTCTCGATGCCCTCCTCGTCCAGCTCTTTGGGCTTGAACGGGTTGATCGGCGCCTGGATTGCGCTAGGTGCCACCTGCCGTGGGCTGTAGGCGTAGCGCCCGGCATGCAGGATTTGCAGGCACACCTTGCCACCGGCGGCGTGCACCGCTTCGGTGACGATGCGGTGCTTGTCGGCTTCTTCCTCGGTGCTGAGCTTGGCCGCGCCGGAATACACCCCGCCTTCATCGTTGGGCGCAATGCCGCCAGTGACCATCAGGCCGACGCCGCCCCGGGCGCGCTCGGCAAAGTACGCAGCCATGCGCTCGAAGCCGCCGGGGCGCTCTTCGAGGCCGGTGTGCATCGAGCCCATCAAGGTACGGTTGCGCAAAGTGGTGAAGCCCAGGTCGAGCGGAGCGAGCAGGTGCGGGTAGCGGTCGGCGGCCATGGAAGGTCCCCTGGTGGCGTGATCACGGTATGCGGGCACCTCACCGGTCGGCGGGGCTCGTCGTTTGTCTGCCAGCGACATTAAACAGCCGTTTGAATTGGCTCAATGATCGAAACTGACAAGTTATTGATCCTGACGAACAGCAGGACTACGCTAGGGAACCCTCGTTTCTTAAGGCGTCGTCCTGTTCCATGCGAAAACTCCTGGCAAGCGCCCTGGCGCTGGTGATGATCGCTTCCCTCTGCGGCTACGGTTTGTGGACCCAACAGCGCCCGGAAGGCCACTACCTTTCCGACCTGCGCATCGAGCTGGCACTCAACCATGGCGTACCGGGCGAGCACGGCAACCTGCTGGGCGTCGAGCCGCTGCTGTACCCAGGCGACTACCAGAACCTGCAACGCCTTCACCGCAAGCTGGCAGCCTATCTGGAGCAGGCCCGCGCCCAGGGCCTGGTGAGCCCGCGCACGGTGGTGGTGCTGCCGGAGCACATCGGTACCTGGCTATGGGCTCGCGGGGAAAAGAACGAGCTATATCAGGTCACGCAAAGCCGCGAGGCCTTGCAATGGCTGGAGCTGAGCAACCCGCTGCGTTACGGCCTGGCCATGCTGCGTGCCGACGGCGACGATTGGCGCGCGGATGCACACCTGCGCATGAAGGCCGAGCAGATGGCCGCGGACTACCAACAGCTGTTCGGCGGGCTGGCCAAGGAGTTTGGCGTCACCCTGGTGGCTGGCTCCATCGTGCTGCCTGCGCCTTACGTGAAACAGGGCGTGCTGCACGCCGGCAGTGGCCCGCTGTTCAATAGCAGCCTGGTGTTTGCCGGTGATGGCTCACTGCTGGGCCAGCCACAGCGCCAGCAGTTCCCCGACAGTGAAATGCGCCGCTATGTCCACGATGGCCGCCAACAACCCCTGCAAGTGGTGCAAACCCCTGCCGGGCGCCTGGGTGTACTGGTGGGCAGTGACAGCTGGTACCCGGAAAACCATCAGCAACTGGCACAACAAGCGGTACAACTGATCGCCAACCCGGTATTCCTCAGCGGCAAGGGCAGTTGGGAAGCGCCATGGCGTGGCAATCGCCACCAAGAGGCCAGCGCCGGGCTGCCCCTGCAACGTGGCGAAGTCAGCGAACAGAGCGCCTGGCAACGCCTGACCGAGGCCGCAGGGGGCAGCGTCAGCAGCATGAGCGTGTTCATGCGCGGGCAGTTCTGGGAGCAGGCCAGCGACGGCCAGGGCTTTGCCCGCCAGTCGGGTGAGTTGCTGGCGGGTACCCCCAGCCATGGCGCTCGCCTGCTGAACCTGTGGCTGTAGGCCCATGGCCCGCCCCCGCGTACGCCTGGGCGAGCTTTCGGTAGGCTTTGTTCAGCCGCTGACAGAGGCCCTGCGCGAACTGGGGCACGACCCCGAACCGCTGCTGCGCCGCTATGGTCTGGATGCGCCCCGCCTTGCCGAAGCTGGCGCGCGCTTGTCGATCCCCCGTTACATGCACCTGGGCCACGCCGCCATCGAGCTGAGTGGCGAGGCCGCGCTGGGCCTGCACATGGGGCGCCTGAGCCGACTGGCGCATGCCGGCCTGGCCGGGGTCACCGCCGCCCAGGCGCCGACCCTGGGCGATGCGGCGCGCACCCTGCTGCGCTTCGAGCCACTGTATGCGGCCAACTACCGTGGCCATTCCAGCTTCGAAGAAGATGCCCAAGGCGCCTGGTTGCGCTTCTACTCCATCAGCCCCTACAACGCCTACAACCGCTTCGTGGTCGATTCACTGCTTGCCGGCTGGCTGGCGCAGCTTGCCGATCTGGCTGGCACAGCGGTGCAGGCCGAGCGCCTGGACATCGAATTTTCCGCGCCCCCCTATGCGGCGCGCTATCAGGCGCTGTGCAGCGCACCCGTGCAGTTCGCGGCCGAGGGCAACCAGCTGCGCCTGAGCCGCGCCACACTGCAGCTGGCCAACCCCAGGCACTGCCCGAGCACCTGGCAACACCTGCTGCAGCTGTGTGAGGCGCAAATGCAGCAGCTTACGCGGGTGCGCAGCCTGGGTGAGCGCATTACTCACCTGCTGGGCCCGCTGCTCAATGGCGGCCGTGAACCGGACCTGGAAGAAGTGGCGCTGCACCTGCAGTTGCCCACCTGGACCCTGCGCCGCAAGCTGGCCGAGGAAGGCACGCGCTTTCGCGACTTGCTCAATGAAACGCGGCGCGACCTGGCCGAGACCTATATCCGTGACACGGAGCTGGCCTTTGGCGAGATTGCCTATCTGTTGGGGTTTGCTTCGGCCGAGGCCTTCCAGCGCGCGTTCAAGCGCTGGACGGGCCTTACGCCGGGGGAGTTCCGCCGCAGCCAGCGGCGGGCGGGCTAAAGCTCGGTAGCGTCTTCAGCCGGTTCCGGGGTGTCCAGTTCGTAAGCCTGGGTTTCGAGTAGTTCTTCCTGGTATTCATCCATCGCCCTGCGTCCTCTTTGCTCGTTTTGTCTTCGTAGGTATCACCTTCAGCCTAGGCAGGTGGGATGAAGAGATGATGACAAGCTTATGAGTGGTAAACGTAGCAGGTGTTCAGGAAGTTATCGCGGGGTGTCTGTAACAGGGAATGTTTACAGCCTGTACCGGCCTCTTCGCGGGTAAAACCCGCGAAGAGGCCGGTACAGGCAAACAGTCAAAGGGAAGGCGACGCGGCCTCGGCAGGCTGGGCTTCCTGCTGCACCTGAATCGGCGCTGCTTCGGCCGGCGGCGCGACCGGCTGCGAGCCCTGGCTATCATTCACCACCGGTGCCGCTGCTGCTTCACTGGCCGGGGCAACGGCCGCAGCCGCTGGTGCAACTTGCGCCACAGGTACGGCTTCCGGCGCCGGGGCAGGTGCCACCGGGTTCGCAGCTGCCTGCTCCGGCAGCCCCAGTTCCACCGCGGGTTTCTGTACCTTGGGCGCCTCGACCTTGGCCTCTTCGACCTTCTTCGGCTTGGGCTTGGGCAGGTAGCTCTCTACGAGGGCGAAATACCGGTCATAGAACTGCGCCGCCGTCACCGTTTCGCTGGCCACCTTGACCATCGAGTCGTCGCTGGAGCCGATCGGCATCGATACCGAACCCAGTACGCCCACGCCAAGGCTGGCGGAGGTGTTGGACTTTTTCAGCGCGTAACGGTCCTGCAGGGCGTTGGCGAACATGGTCGAACGCTGCTCGTCGCTCACATCCGGCGCGCAGGTCACGTTGAAGCTGATCTGCAGATGGTTCTCGCTGTTCTGCTGGAAGCTCTTGTTGCCCACCACCTGGTTGGCGCCGCTGTTGGTGATGATGTAGCCCTGGCTGAGCAAGGCACGCCGGGCGGCCTCGCAAGAGCCGGCATCGCTCACCGGAAAGCTGCGCGAGAAGGTACCCGAGTCATCGAAGTTCTCGTGCTCGTACACGGCGGTTTTTTTCGAGGAACAACCGGCCACCCCCGCCAGCACCAGGGCCAGCCCGAGCGCACCAAAGACGGAAGATCTGGTCATTGCGAATTCCGGGTAAGTCGAGAAGGTGCCTATTGTGCAACACAGCAGGCAGGCACAGGAACCATTGGTCGGTGAAGAGTCTGTCAGGTTGGTGTAAATCTGGGTAAAGCCGGGGGTTTCCAGCCGTAGAAACGAAAAAAGCGACCCGAAGGTCGCTTTTTTCGTGCTTCAAGGCGTTCAAGGGGCCTTGAGGCTAAGATGGCGCAGCGGACGGGACTCGAACCCGCGACCCCCGGCGTGACAGGCCGGTATTCTAACCGACTGAACTACCGCTGCGTATCATTCAGGCTTGCGCCCGATTGAAACCTGGGTCTACCCTTCCGGCGCAATGGCCTCAGGGCAGGCACAAAAAAAGCGACAACAGGATCGCTTCTCTTGTGTTTGCTTCAAGGTGTTCTAGGGACCTTGAAACGAAGATGGCGCAGCGGACGGGACTCGAACCCGCGACCCCCGGCGTGACAGGCCGGTATTCTAACCGACTGAACTACCGCTGCGTATCGTTCAGGCTTGCGCCTGATTGAAACTGGGATCAGCCAAAGGCATTTTGCCTTGTGGCTTCAGACCGGTGCATGGCACCCATCTGTTACTGAAAAGTGGCGCAGCGGACGGGACTCGAACCCGCGACCCCCGGCGTGACAGGCCGGTATTCTAACCGACTGAACTACCGCTGCGCAGTGCGTTCCTCTCTGGCTATCGGCTTCTTGCGAAACCTTTGCACCAGGAACTTCTCAGGAAGTGGTGGGTGATGACGGGATCGAACCGCCGACCCTCTGCTTGTAAGGCAGATGCTCTCCCGGCTGAGCTAATCACCCTCGCGATGTTGCTTGTTGCGTTTGCTTCTCTGAGGCCGCGAAATTTACGCAGGTGGCGAAGCTAAGTCAATAGCCCCATTGAATTTTTTTCAAAAAAAGCAAAAACAGAAAAGGGACCTTTCGGTCCCCTTCCCTTACAGCGCCGAGCTCAGGTGTAGATCATCTTGCGGGTCATGCCGCCATCGACCACAAACTCCTGACCGGTGACAAACGCCGCCTGGCGCGACAACAGCCAGGCAACCATCGCCGCCACATCTTCCACGGTGCCTACCCTGCCCGTCGGGTGCTGGGCATGGTCGGCCTCGGTCAACGGCTCGGCACGGCGCTGCGACGGGTCACGGGCATCGATCCAGCCCGGGCTCACTGCATTGACACGAATTTCCGGGCCCAGGCTCATGGCCAGGGCATGGGTCAAGGCCACCAGGCCGCCCTTGCTCGCTGCGTAGGCCTCGGTGTCGGGCTCGGACTGCCGCGCCCGGGTAGAAGTGAGGTTGACGATGGCCCCGTTGTGCGCACGCAGGTACGGCGCACAATGCTTGGCCAGCAGCATCGGGCCATTGAGGTTAACGGCCAACACCCGGTTCCACTGTGCCAGGCTCAGGCTTTCCAGCGTCTGGTTGTGCGGGTTGGCAATGGCGGCATTGCACACCAGCGCGTCCAGCCGACCGAACTGCCCAAGCACTTCGGACACCCCGGCAATGACCTGGGCCTCGTCGGCGACGTCCATGGTGATGAACCAGGCGTTGTCGCCCAAGGCCTTGGCCACTTTGCCGCCACGCTGACGGTCCAGGTCGCTCAGCACCACCTGCCAGCCTTCACAGATCAGCCATGCGGCAATGCCCAGGCCGATGCCGCGCGCGGCACCGGTGACCAAGGCTACCCGGCCATTCTGGCCCGGGGTACTGCCGCGGATTTCCATCACAGTGCGGCCAGCCCGCGTGCAAGGTCAGCCTGCAGGTCAGCCACATCTTCCAGGCCCACGGCAACGCGGATCAGGCTGTCGCGGATACCGGCGGCTTCACGCTCCTGCGCCGACAGGCGGCCGTGGGAGGTGGTGGCCGGGTGGGCGATGGTGGTCTTGCTGTCACCCAGGTTGGTGGTGATGGAAATCACCCGGGTGGCGTCGATGAAGCGCCAGGCGCCCTCTTTACCGCCCTTGACCTCGAAGCTCACCACCGCACCAAAGCCACTCATCTGGCGCTTGGCCAGTTCGTGCTGCGGGTGGCTGGGCAGGCCGGCGTAATGCACCTTCTCCACGCCGTCCTGCTGCTCCAGCCATTCGGCCAGGGCCTGGGCGCTTTCGCAGTGGGCACGCATGCGCAGGCGTAAGGTTTCCAGGCCCTTGGTGAAGATCCAGGCATTGAACGGGCTGAGCGTCGGGCCTGCAGTACGCAGGAAGCCCACCACTTCTTTCATCTGATCGGCACGGCCGGCAACCACGCCCCCCATGCAACGGCCCTGGCCGTCGATGAACTTGGTGGCCGAGTGGAACACGATGTCGGCACCCAGCTTCAGTGGCTGCTGCAGCGCCGGGGTGCTGAAGCAGTTGTCCACCACCAGCATGGCACCGCGCGCATGGGCGATTTCACTGAGCGCGGTGATATCGACCAGCTCGGCCAGCGGGTTGGACGGCGACTCGACGATCAGCAGCTTGGTATTGGCCTTGATGGCCTTTTCCCAGCCGCCGAGGTCGACCAGTGGCACGTAGTCCACCTGCACGCCAAAACGCTTGAAGTACTTCTCGAACAGGCTGATGGTCGAGCCGAACACGCTCTGCGACACCAGCACGTGGTCACCGGCGCTGCACAGCGACATCACCACGGCCAGGATGGCTGCCATGCCAGTGGAGGTGCCCACGGCCTGCTCGGCGCCTTCCATGGCCGCCAGACGCTCCTCGAAGGCACGCACCGACGGGTTGGTGTAACGCGAATAGACGTTGCCCGGCGTTTCACCGGCAAAGCGCGCGGCCGCGTCGGCGGCCGTGCGGAACACGTAGCTGGAGGTCAGGAACAGCGCTTCGCTGTGCTCGCCCTCGGGTGTACGGTGTTGACCGGCGCGCACCGCCAGGGTGTCGAAACCGACACCCTCGAGGTCGCTGTCCAGTCGCCCGGCATCCCATTGATCCGTCATGCCGTCGCTCCCTGAATCAGTTGTTGTAGAGGTCGATGATCGCGCTGACGGCCTGGTTCTTGACCTTGGCCAGGTCATTACGGGCCTGCTCGATACGCTCGAGGTAGGCATCGTCGATATCGCCGGTGACGTACTCACCGTTGAACACCGCGCAATCGAAGTGGTCGATCTTGATCTTGCCGCCACCGACCGAGTCGATCAGGTCTGGCAGGTCCTGATAGATCAGCCAGTCGGCGCCAATCAACTCGGCCACTTGTTCGGTGGTACGGTTGTGGGCGATCAGTTCGTGAACACTCGGCATGTCGATGCCGTAGACGTTGGGGTAGCGTACTGCTGGGGCTGCGGAGCAGAAGTAGACATTCTTGGCACCGGCTTCGCGGGCCATCTGGATGATCTGCTTGCAGGTGGTGCCGCGCACGATCGAGTCGTCCACCAGCATCACGTTCTTGCCGCGGAATTCCAGTTCGATGGCGTTGAGCTTCTGGCGTACCGATTTCTTGCGCGCGGCCTGGCCGGGCATGATGAAGGTACGGCCGATGTAGCGGTTCTTGACGAAGCCTTCGCGGAACTTGACGCCCAGGCGGTTGGCCAGCTCCAGCGCGGCAGTGCGGCTGGTGTCCGGGATCGGGATGACCACGTCGATGTCATGCTCCGGGCGTTCGCGCATGATCTTGTCGGCCAGTTTCTCACCCATGCGCAGACGGGCCTTGTACACCGAAATACCGTCGATGATCGAGTCCGGGCGCGCCAGGTAGACGTGCTCGAAAATGCACGGCTGCAGTTTTGGCGATTCGGCGCACTGCTTGGTGAACAGTTGGCCTTCTTCGGTGATGTACACCGCTTCGCCCGGCGCCAGGTCGCGGATCAGGGTGAAGCCGAGCACGTCCAGGGCCACGCTTTCCGAGGCGATCATGTATTCCACGCCTTCGTCGGTGTGGCGCTGGCCGAACACCACCGGGCGGATGCCGTGGGGGTCGCGGAAACCGACGATGCCGTACCCGGTGACCATCGCCACCACGGCGTAACCGCCGACGCAGCGGCTGTGCACGTGGGAAACAGCAGCGAACACGTCTTCTTCGGTCGGCTGCAGCTTGCCGCGCACTGCCAGCTCATGGGCAAACACGTTCAGCAGCACTTCCGAGTCGGAGTTGGTGTTGACGTGGCGCAGGTCGGACTCGTAGATCTCCTTGGCCAACTGCTCGACGTTGGTCAGGTTGCCGTTGTGGGCCAGGGTGATGCCGTACGGCGAGTTGACGTAGAACGGCTGGGCCTCGGCCGAGGTCGAGCTGCCCGCAGTCGGGTAGCGCACGTGGCCAATGCCCATGCTGCCTACCAGGCGCTGCATGTGGCGCTGCTGGAAGACGTCGCGCACCAAGCCATTATCCTTGCGCAGGAACAACCGGCCGTCATGGCTGGTCACGATACCGGCAGCGTCCTGGCCGCGGTGCTGGAGGACCGTAAGCGCGTCATACAGCGCCTGATTGACGTTCGACTTACCGACGATACCGACGATGCCACACATGCGACGCAACCCCTACTTTGACGAAACTTGAGTGAATAGCGCTCAGGGCCGGGACGGACCGAGCAACTGTTCCTTGAACGGAAGATCAGCCGGAGCGCTGATCAACCCACTGGGCGACCACTGGCCGGTAAAACCAAGGATCAGGTTTTTCGACCAGTCGGCGACCAAGAGAAATTGTGGTATCAGGCGTGATTCCTGCCACCAGGTGTCTTGTTGAACCGGCCCCAGGCTGATCAGGCCTATGGCCACCACTACCAGCAAGGCCCCGCGCGCGGCGCCGAAGGCCATGCCCAGGAAACGATCGGTACCGGACAGCCCGGTCACACGGATCAGCTCGCCGACGAGGAAGTTGACCATGGCCCCCACCAGCAAGGTGGCGACGAAAAGAATGGCGCAGCCGGCGATGACGCGCATCGATGGCGTCTGGATATAGCTCTCAAGATACACCGAGAGCGAACCACCGAACATCCAGGCAACCGCACCGGCAATGATCCAGATGAGCAAGGACAAGGCTTCCTTGACGAAGCCGCGCTTGAGACTGATCAGTGTGGAGACGGCGATGATCGCGATGATCGCCCAATCAACCAAGGTAAATGCCACGGTGCTGCCTGCATACGTTTGAGGCGGCGCATTTTACCAGAGCGACGGGCTGGGAGTAAGCGGAATGTGGGGTGGATTGGTGTTGGGCGATTCGCGGGTAAACCCGCTCCCACAGGGACCGCGCCACATCATGGTCTGCGCACATCGTGTGGGAGCGGGTTTACCCGCGAATGGCCAGCAAGGCCGCTACTGGGTATCAGCTGCGTTCTGGCTGGAAACGCACCACAAAGCCCTTGAGGCTGTTCTGGCGGTTGATGGCGTCGCGCGTGCGCTCGGCTTCGGCCCGCTCGATCAACGGCCCGACATACACCCGGTTCATCCCGCCCGCCGAGCGGATATAGGCGTTGTAGCCCTGACTGCGCAGCGTTTGCTGCAGCTTCTCGGCACCGGCACGGTTGGACAGGCTGGCCAACTGGATGGACCAGCTGACAGGCAAGCCATTGACGTCGATCTTCGAGGGGGCAGCTGGCTTGGCCACTGCCGTGGCAGGTGCCGGGGTGGCCGCCGGCTTGGGCTCAACCTTGGCTGCCGGGACCTGCGGTTTGGCCGGCTGAACCTGCGCCTGGGTCTGCGGCGATGGCGTGATTGGCTGGCTGGGCGTAGCGGCCGGCGCAGTGGACTCGTCGACCACCACCGGTGGCTGCTGCGGCTCTTCAGGAATGACCTGCGGCTCCGGCACGGCGACCGGGTCCACTTTCACTTCTGGCAGGCTTGGCATGGCCGGTGCCTGCGGGGCTTCGACGTGCACCTGGCGCATCTCGTCCTCGCGGGTGAACAGCATCGGCAGGAAAATAACCGCCAGCGCCACCAGCACCAGCGCACCCACCATGCGCTGTTTCATCCCTTTATCCAGCACTGCCATCTACTCCACCCTCCTGGGCGTGCCGCTCCAGCCACTCCAGCGCCTGGGCAACACAGAAAAACGAACCGAACAGCAAGATCTGATCATCCGCCGTCGCCTGCGCGCATTGCCCTTCAAGGGCGGCATCGACGCTGACATAAGACTTCACCGCAGCACCGAGGTTCGTCAAGGCCGTAGCCAGTTCCGCAGCCGGGCGGCTGCGGGGGGTATCCAGGGGCGCCACGGCCCAGTCGCCGACCAGGCCCTGCAGCGGCGCGACAACGCCGTCCAGGTCCTTGTCACCGAGCAGGCCGAATACCGCCAGGCGACGCCCTTTGAGCGGCCGGGCCGCCAGGCGCCGGGCCAGGTACTCCGCTGCATGGGGGTTGTGCCCCACATCCAGCAGCAGCTCCACCGGCTTGCCCTGCCAGTTCAGCAGGCGGCGGTCGAGGCGGCCGGTGATGCGGGTATCCAGCAGTGCCTGGCGCACCTGCGCGGCATCCCACGGCAGCCCCATCAGCAGGTAAGCCTGCAGGGCCAGCGTGGCGTTTTCCATGGGCAGGTCAAGCAAAGGCAGGTCACGCAGCTCTACCTGCGCACCATCAGCCGCCGTACCGCGCCAGCTCCAGTTGCCATCGGCACTGGCCAGATCGAAGTCACGACCGCGCAGGAACAGCGGCGCTGCCAGTTCGGCGGCCTTGTCCAGCAACGGCTGCGGCGGGTCCAGGTCACCGCACAGGGCCGGCTTGCCCGCGCGGAAGATGCCGGCCTTCTCGAAGGCCACAAGCTCGCGAGTATCGCCCAGGTAATCGACATGGTCGACGCCGATACTGGTCACCAGGGCCAGGTCGGCATCCACCACGTTCACGGTGTCCAGGCGGCCACCAAGGCCCACTTCCAGCACCACGGCATCCAGCTGCGACTGGTAGAACAACCAGAACGCGGCCAGCGTGCCCATCTCGAAGTAGGTCAGGGAAATTTCGCCCCGCGCCGCCTCGACGGCGGCAAAGGCTTCGCACAGGCGCTCATCACTGGCCTCTTGGCCATCGATCACTACCCGCTCGTTGTAACGCAACAGGTGCGGCGAGCTGTACACGCCGACCTTGAGCCCCTGGGCGCGCAGCAGCGAGGCCACGAAGGCGCAGGTCGAGCCCTTGCCGTTGGTGCCGGTCACCGTCACCACGCGTGGCGCCAGCTTGCCCAGCGCCAGCCGGGCAAGCACCTTCTGCGACCGCTCCAGGCCCATGTCGATGGCCGAGGGGTGCAACTGCTCGAGGTAGGCGAGCCATTCGCCCAGGGATCGTTGTTTCATCACGCGACGGCAGCCGCCTCACGCGCTTGCTCCGGGGTTTCCTGGCCGGTCATCTGCGCCAGCAGGCGGGCCAGGCGCGGGCGCAGTTCGCCACGGGAGATGATCAGGTCGATAGCACCGTGCTCCAGCAGGAACTCGCTGCGCTGGAAGCCTTCTGGCAGCTTCTCGCGGACGGTCTGCTCGATCACACGCGGGCCGGCAAAGCCGATCAGGGCCTTTGGCTCACCGACGATGACGTCGCCGAGCATCGCCAGGCTGGCGGAAACGCCGCCGTACACCGGGTCGGTCAGCACCGAGATGAACGGGATGCCTTCTTCGCGCAGGCGCGCCAGCACGGCCGAAGTCTTGGCCATCTGCATCAGCGAGATCAGCGCTTCCTGCATGCGCGCACCGCCCGAAGCGGAGAAGCAGACCATTGGGCAGCGGTGTTCCAGGGCGTAGTTGGCCGCACGCACGAAGCGCTCGCCGACGATGGCCCCCATGGAGCCGCCCATGAACGAGAATTCGAAGGCGCTGACCACGATCGGCATGCCCATCAGGGTGCCACTCATGGAGATCAGCGCGTCTTTTTCGCCGGTCTGCTTCTGGGCGCCGGTCAGGCGGTCCTTGTACTTCTTGCCGTCACGGAACTTCAGGCGGTCGACCGGCTCCAGGTCGGCACCCAGTTCGGCACGGCCTTCCGCGTCGAGGAAGATATCGATGCGCGCACGTGCGCCGATGCGCATGTGGTGGTTGCACTTGGGGCAGACATCCAGGGTTTTTTCCAGCTCCGGACGATACAGCACGGCCTCGCAGGACGGGCACTTGTGCCACAGGCCCTCAGGCACCGAGCTCTTCTTCACCTCGGAACGCATGATCGAAGGGATCAGTTTGTCGACTAACCAGTTGCTCATGCTTTCTTTCTCCAGTATTGGCAAGCGGGGTTCGGCTTCACCGGCCCTGCCCTGCCCTTGAGCTCAAAATCTTTTATGAAACGATGATGGACCGGCCGCCGGGGCTTCCAGCGTGCCACTCCACCGCTAATGTGTTGTTGTGCCGCCACCGGCGGCTGCCCCGCAGGGCTGCGAAAGCTATGGACGATGGCGCGCAGCCAGCCGTCACATCTGCCATCACGCCTGTTTCACCGCCTGCATGAAGGCCTCGATTTTCGCCGCGTCCTTGATGCCCTTGGCCTGTTCGACGCCACCACTGACATCCACCGCATAAGGCCGCACCTGGGCAATGGCCTGGCCGACGTTATCGGCCGACAGCCCGCCCGCCAGGATGATGGGCTTGCTCAGGTGTGCCGGCACCAGTGACCAGTCGAACGCTTCACCGGTTCCCCCGGGCACGCCTGCCACGTAGGTGTCCAGCAATATGCCGCGGGCCCCTGCGTAAAGCTGGCAGGCCGCCTCCAGGTCATCGCCCGGGCGCACACGCAGGGCCTTTATCCAGGGGCGGTGGTAGCCTTCGCAGTCTTGCGGGGTTTCATCGCCGTGGAACTGTAGCAGGTCCAGCGGAACCACTTCGAGGATCTCGTTCAGCTCGCAACGCGAAGCGTTGACGAACAGCCCGACCGTGGTCACGAACGGTGGCAACTCGGCAATGATCGCCCGTGCCTGGCGCACGTCCACGGCCCGCGGGCTCTTGGCGTAGAAGACAAAGCCGATGGCATCGGCACCCGCTTGGGCAGCGGCCAGTGCGTCTTCGATACGGGTAATCCCGCAGATCTTGCTGCGAACATTGCTCATGGACAGCGAACCCTGATTGTTACGGTGAAAGGCCGGATGTTAGCAAATGGCTTTTCGTCCGTCAGTCTGCCAACGCTTCGTAGCCGGTCAAAAAGTGTGGGCCGATGTAACGCTGGGGCAGCACATATTCCTCGGGGTACTCCACCTTGACCAGGTAAAGCCCGTACGGATGGGCGGTGACCCCGGCTTCACGGCGGTCGCGCCCTTCCAGCACTTCACGCGCCCAGGTGACCGGGCGCTCGCCGGCGCCGATGGCTGTCAGCACACCGACAATGTTACGCACCATGTGGTGCAGGAAGGCGGTGGCGCGCACGTCCAGCACGATCATCTGGCCATGGCGGGTAACGCGCAGGTGATAGATGTGCTTGATCGGCGACTTGGCCTGGCACTGGCTGGCGCGGAAGGCGCTGAAGTCGTGGGTGCCAAGCAGGAACTGCGCCGCTTCAGCCATGCGCTCGACATCCAGCGGGCGGTGGTTCCAGGTCACTTCCTCGGCCAGGTGCGCCGGGCGGATCGGGTCGTTGTAGATGACGTAGCGGTAGCGCCGGGCACACGCCTTGAAGCGGGCATGGAAGTCGGCCGGCATCGGCCGCGACCAGACCACGCTGATGTCGTGCGGCAGGTTGAAGTTGGTGCCCAGGGTCCAGGCGCGCTCGTCGCGTACGGCGCGGGTATCGAAATGCACGATCTGCCCGCAGCCATGCACGCCGGCATCGGTACGCCCGGCGCAGATCACCGAAATCGGTTCGTTGGCGACCTTGGACAACGCTTGTTCCAGCGCTTGCTGGACACTGGGCACTCCACTGGCCTGACGCTGCCAGCCGCGGTAGCGGGCGCCCTTGTATTCCACGCCCAGGGCGATTCGGGAGTAGCCTTCGGCCGCGGATTCGGCGGCAGCGGTGTCGATGATGTCCAAGCGCATGAAACCTGTGGGGTGTACGGAATGGCGGGGATTATAACGACAACGGCAGCCTTGTAGGGCTGTGGGAGCGGCCTTGTGTCGCGATAGGGCCGCAGAGCGGCCCCAGCGATGCTAGCTGAGTGGCTGAAATCCTGGGGCCGCGATGCGG